>JBIIDB010000063.1:0-9782 GCA_044238505.1 Chitinophagaceae bacterium
TCTTCTACTTGATGTTCCTGAATAAACCGTGCGATATTAGCTGCATCGTCGCTAAAAAGCTTTCCATTGGTACGGCCGATCAGCAGCAACTTTGTGTTGTGGCGACGCGAAAAAGCTGCAAAAGCAGCAAGCAGCAATAATAAATTTTTTCTTTTTTCAAATACGCCCACATGCAAAAAGAAAGGAGTGTCCTGCAACCGCTGTACTACACGGACGCCATCGGCACTTAATGAGCCTTCAGCCGGCAATTGTTTCGGCCCCTGGTAGATCACTTTTAGTTTGGCTGACCAGGCCGGAAAATGATGCAAGAGTCTGTCGCGAGAAAAAAAAGAAGGCGTTATGATCGCATCAGCCCGGTGGGCGGCTGGCAAGTACACCCACTTAAAATAATACAACCAAAGACGCGGGTAATTGCCGGGCTTGTCAAAAAATAACGCATCATGAAATACCACCCATTTTTTAGCGCCACAAGGAAGCAGGGGTAAAAGATAATCTGTACAAATAAGTACATCCGCACCAGCCAACCGGCATCGCAGCGGTAAGACAAGCTGCTTCCACAGTAACAAACGCAAATGCTGCAAAAGCTTATTGAGTAAAGAAGATCCATTTTTAGAGCTGCTTGCAGACAGGCCTGTCAATTCGATCAACTCCATATCATTACCCTGTCGGGCACGGAGCGCCAGAAGCAGCTCATGCAAGTAGGTGCGGGTACCGGTGGTGGCAAAAGCGAGGTCTCGCGTATCAAGGGCAATTTTCATGTAAATCGATATCTTTATGACCGCACATGCATCTGTCGCAAAGATATTCGAACCTTTGTTTCCTCAGCCTGCTTATTTTACTGCTGGGCAGCTGTGAAAAGAATATTACCCAACGCAAAAGAGTTTTTTTTGAAAACGCTGAGGATGGTGTCGCATCAAACATACTAGCCACTCACCGAGACGGCTATAGTGTGGGTCGCCTCGTAAGACCTTTTGGCGGCTCAAATGTTATTGGCAACTTCAACAATACCTCGGTTACTATCGAGCTTGATTCGGTGCCGCCCCACAATATGATCTATGTTTCTTTCGATCTTTTTACGCACGATAATTGGGAGGGACTCAAGATCGGACAATACGGGTTGCCCGATGTATGGAATATTCGGGTAAACGGAAGCTTTGAGCTCTCTACCTGCTTTTCTAATTCACCGATCTATCAACAAGCATATCCGGAATGGTTAGGCGTTAGCGCTTTACCGGCCAGAAGCAGCGCCGCCTCCAGAGGCTATCCCGGTCTCTGCGCCCTGGACACCCTGGCTGATGGCACCACTCGTTACCGGATTGTTTTTTCCAGACCCCATACAGACAAAACTGTTCTCATTCAACTAAATGATGCGCTACAGGGACCGATCTGTGACCGCTCTTGGTCTATTGATAACGTGGCCATAGAAGTAATGACAAATTGATGAGAACACTGTACTTGCATGGCAGTCCCGACTTTTATGGCGCAGGAAGGGTGCTGCTCGATATCTTACAGATACCCGGCAATGCCCAAAAAGCGATAGTCGTATTTCCGCACGAGGGCCCCTTGTGCAATCCTATCAAAGAATTGGGTGTTCCGGTATTGATTGTTAACATGGGCGTGCTTCGAAAAAAATACTTCACCCCACATGGAGTGATCGGTAGAATAGCGCTCTGGATCATTGCCATAATCAGACTACGAAAACTTATCAAAAAAGAAAAAATAGATGCGGTTTACGTCAACTCCCTGTCGGTTATCATCGGGCCCTGGCTAAAAACAAATAATTCGATAAAACTAATCTGGCACCTGCATGAGATTGTCGAAGAGCCTTTCGCATTGCGCTTTTTTCTAACCACACAATTAAAAAAAGCCGATCAGATTTTAGCAGTTTCCAAAGCCGCCCAGCAGCACTGGCAACGACTTCTGCCCGATCAACCGGTACATCTTTTATACAATGGAATTGATGTAGCGATGCCCACAAGCTGGAATACAAACAAAAAATGGGAGGGTAAAAGGCAAAAGGAATCCGACATTATAATAGGAATGATAGGTCGGATACAAGAAAGAAAAGGCCAATCCTATCTGCTGCGTATAGCAGAGCATATACTGTTACATACAGAGACGGGTAAAGCCCTCAATTTTTCTATACTGATTGCGGGTGATGCATACCCCGGCTACGAGCACCTTACAGAACACCTGATCGACGAGATAAAACTACGAGGGCTCGAAAATCATGTTAGCTACATTGGCTACCAGGAAGACATTCCCGGTCTGCTTACCGAGGTTGATCTGGTGATCGTTCCCTCAACCTTGCCAGACTCCTTTCCAACCGTGGTACTGGAGGCCATGAAGTTTTCGCTACCCGTTGTAGCGACCAGACAGGGCGGATGTTTAGAAATGATCGAAGAAGGAATTACGGGCTTTTTTATTCCCCTCAACGATGTAGAGACCAGCGCCAACATACTGGCAGCCCTTTTGCCGCAAAAGTTGCGCTTACAAGAGGCCGGTAAAAGAGGAAGGGAGCGGGTTGCCGCATTATTTAGCCAAGCTGCGTTCAGAGAGAACTGGCTGCGGCTGGTGCAAGGCTGACCAGGCTGTAGACATGACGCCTGTAAGAAACCAGCTGAGATAGCTGATATAAAGATAAGACTCGACTGCGGCTGTTAAGGCAGGAATCAGCAGACCGGCCCGAATTAAAAACACCATGAGACCCAATTGCCGGGCTCTGCCTGTACTGCTTTTATATAACCGGACCGACAAAAAGATCGATACGATAATGATAGCCAGGTACAATAGCAAAGCTACCCACCCGCATTGTACCCCAACAATTATAAACTGGTTCTCTCCTCCTACATTCAATCCCAGCGCACCGGCCACCCTGCCCGATTCACCCAAGCCCATGCCCAAGGGATGGGCGGCCATAGCCTCTATACCCGATATCCACTCCAACAAATGAGACAAGCTGGAAGAATCAGAAAGTTGTATAGTAGCGATAATAAATTCTGCAATAGCGCTATTAAACGACAGAAATAATACGCTAATGCAAAAGAGCAGCGCTGCCGCATGAAAAACCCTTACCATCTTGCGTCTGCCACTGAGTAAAAAAAACAAATAGCCCACTAAGATGAACGCCAGCATAGAAGCTCTCGACAAAGCAAATACTATAGACAAAAGAACTGCAAAGAGCGTAAGAAAGAAAATACCGCTTTCTTTTTTGTAGTCGCCACTACTATAGATGGCCGCCAAGACCGGAGCCGTAATCAGTGTCGAAGCGGCCAGCTCAAGGGGGTTAGCGAAAAAACTGGCAAATCGCTTAATACCCCCCTCTATCTCGAAAGTCCAGCTTAGTCCATAATTACCGGCCGGATCGAACAAAAAATATTTTTCATAGAAAGAGGCAAAGCCCGTAAACTGTTGCAGATGGGTATTAAAAACAAGCTCGCCCAACAAAACCATCGCAGCCGCCAACGATAGCAGCATGATCAATTTTTGCAGCTTAGAGATCCATATCTCGTCTATTGTCAATAAACGGCCAATAAAATAGAGCGCGGGAAAAAAACAAATATTTTTAAAGGCGACTACTTTTTCGAATAGCCCAAAACTTCCCAATGGCAAAAAGACATAGGCCATCACATACAAAAAAAAGAGCAGCATCAACTTGTCGAGCCAATTGGCAACCGGGGGTGCGGGCAGCTTGTAGATACAAAAGGCCAGCGTAGCAATGACCAATCCTTCTTTGGCGTACTGAAAAAGGGGCACTAAGAAATCTATACCATATAAATGTGATACCGAAAGAGCCGTGATATAGATAGGCAATCCAACGACTATAAAAAATAAAATTCCGGCCGGACGCTTTTTATAGAGCTCCCTGCAAGCCTGCAGAAACCCGAGCAAATAGACCAGAGGAAAAAAGAACATGCAAAAAAATTAGATCATTGTGAGTAGATATACTCTATCTCGCGGGGGCTCAACACCCTGTTATAGATCCTGAAATCCATGATGCCGCCTTCGAATGAATCGGCAGGACGCTGGGCTAACCTTCCGATCTCGGCATAAGAGGACATTTGAATAGCCGCAGGAGGAATGCTGTTGGAGGTCGTAATGCGGGCAATTCTCTTTCCGTTACAATAGACCTGTATGGAACCAACATCTTGCATCAGTACAAAGTGATACCATAAGCGGCTATAAAATAACGAATCGGGGGCAATTTCAAAGTCCGTACCGGCCCATTTAATTCGGCCCTGGTACCAGTTGAACCAATAAAATCCGGGACCAATGTTGCCAGGCCAAAATTCAAAGACCCGTGGCGAGAACGTTCCCGGCCCCATCTCTTTAGCCCAAAAAGAAATGGTATAGGCACCTTTAACTGCCCTGGCATTCGTCAAATACATCCGGGCATAACTAGACGGGACACCCGCAAAAAAAGTAGCATACTCATCGAAATGATTGGCCCTGCCCGAAAGCCGAACACTACCATTGATAACATCCAGGTCGGGGTTGTTGCCGGTAATATCACGGGGAGAAATACCCATTGGAAAATGGGCGACCAAGCCCACCCTCACACTATCGGCTAGCGGCATCGGCTCATCCGAGACACGGGTACATCCAGGGGTAAGAAACAGCGAGGCTAGCAGAGCGGGCAGCAGTAAAAGGAAAAGAAATGATTTGCAAAGGTTAGCGTCTGTGCGATGCATAAAACAAATATAGCACTATTTTGCTGCGAAAATATGGCGCAAGAACACCAGTATAAACTGTGAGTTTGTCAATAAGTAGCGACGCCATAAACGACGAGGCTCTTGCCAAAGACGAAACAACCATTCCATGCCATTGTCCTGCATCCAGCGAGGAGCCTGCTTTACCGTTCCTGCATGAAAATCAAAAGCAGCCCCCACGGCCACCAATACGGCCGGAATATGCGCTTTGTTTTCGGCTACCCAGCGTTCCTGCCGGGGACAACCTCTGCCCACAAAAACCAGTTTGGCACCCGAACGTATGATAGTCTCGCGATCTTGCTTTTTTTCCTCGTCGGTGGACTCCCGAAAACGATCTGCCTGCAGGCCAGCAATCAATAGACCCGGAAACTTTTTGACAAGATTGCGCTGCAACAGCTCCAGTGTAGACGCTTTGCTCCCATAGAAGAAAACGGAAACCCCTGTAGCCGCAGCCCGCTCCAACAAATGAAGCATCAGGTCAGGACCGTACACCCTTTTTTTTAGCTGCAGCGAATCAAAATAATTTAAGGCCCACCGAACAGGTTGTCCATCGGGAACCACCCAATCGAATGAATTTATCTGGCTGCGAAGAAGCGGATCATTGTAGGCCTCCATCAGCCCATGAACGGCCAAGGCCGCCACGCTGCCGCTGAGCGGTTCGCCGGAACGTATCCGCTGAAAAATTTGACTGGTAAGGTCCTCGTAATTTGTTACCGTAAAGGATATACCGAACAAATTACTACGCTGCATAGGGAGGGTTGATTACGACAAAGTTAGGCAAGTGACGTCACTAAACCGTCTTTGATGGCCCGTACCACCATAGCGGCCTTTTGAGTTCTACCCCTCAGCAAAAAATAGGGGATCAACAATAAGAAATAGAAAAAAAGGTATAGAAACGCCGTAGGCATAAAATACCAGGGCGTATAGTGCCGGGTAATCCAGATTCGATTTCTGCTATTGAGGTAGACCACATACGGATGTGTGTAACCCTCCTTGCCCTTCGTGCGGGTATTAGCGCTGTAGCCCGCATGGTGATAGATAACCGAATCGGGAACAAGATACAACGCATAGCCCAGCGCACGAATCTTAAAACTTAGGTCCACATCCTCGTAAAGGGCAAAAAAGCGATTGTCGAAGCGTAAATGATGAGGAGCGGTGCAAAGAGCAGCCCGTATCATAAAGGCACAGCCCGTCAACCAGGGTTGCACCGAGACACTGGATGGCCCCGCAAGATCAGCCTTTCCATAACCCCGGGTATCGGTTTGCCCGATCATTTTGTAAAACACATTGCCGTTATTCCAAAGTCTTTTTTTATCCGGATAAAAAAAGATCTTGGGCTGCACAGCCCCTGCTTCGGGATGCACCTCCAGAAAATCAACCAGTGGAAACAGAAAGTCAGGAGTTACTACTGTATCGTTATTCAAAAAAAGAATATAGGCGGGACTGGTTGCCAGGGCGTGGTCGAGTCCCAGATTATTACCCCCTGTAAAGCCCAGGTTCTCTTCGCTACGAATAAAATGGACAGTGGGATATTCATTTTTTAGCAAGGGGGCAACCGGTACAGATGACCCGTTATCAACAACAAAAATATCTATCGCCAGGTTGTTCCGCGCTGGCATAGCCAACAAGGAATCTAAACAAGCACGGGTAACCGTAAGCCCATTCCAATCAACGAGGATGATGGCGATTTTTTTCATAGACGAAAAGGGTGATCGACTCTGTCAAAAGTAAGAGCAACACCGGCATCCAAAATAAAATTTCTATGTGCAACAGAAATAAAGACCATAGCGAAAAACAAAGCAGGCAAACCATAAAAAAAATCCAGCTGTTATTTCTGTTCAGGGCAGTAAACTCCTTTTTCAAAATAAGCTCCAGCACATTCAGCAGGTTTAGCCCTGTGAACAGGGGTATCACCGCCGCCAGTCTGATCGCCATAGAGAGTGTTCGTTGGTCTACCCCACTTGCCAGAAAATCAGCGAGAGGGCTCGCCATTATCAGCAGCACCAGTGCTACTACCAGCAGTCCGCCGGCTAACAGGCGGTTGATCTGGCTTCGAAATCGCAGCCAGCGCTGCTGCCCTTCTTTATAAATATCCAGGGCGCTGGCAAAGACCGCACCGGAAAAAGAGATCAGTACCATGCGCAATCCCCAGATCAACTTATCTATAATAGCATAGATACCCAGTACTGAGGCGCTTGCCACCGCCCCGATCGTATAGAGCACTAACGACTGCTGTAAGTACACTAAGAGGTTGCTGGTTACCAGCGAGAAGTTGGTCTTCAGTAACCGGCGTAGATCTGCCAGCGATGCAAACTCCCAACGGAGTCGGCCTTGCAAAAACTCAACTACCCAAAACAGTAAAAAAACAATAGCCAACCCGGCACCGACATAGGCATTGACCCAAAAAGTACCAGCAGGATCGAACCAGTAAAAATACACAAGCAAAAATCCTGTAGCTCGGCCTAAAAAATTAAGCCACACAAGCACATTCAGTCGGTTTGTCCCGATACAAACTACATAGGGATTAAGTACTTCGGCCACCAGAATCGGAAGAGCGCCAAGTAAAAAAATAGCGAAGGGGATGCGCAGCCAGTACAAAATCATAAACAAAACAGCAATCAGGAAAAAAACAAGTAACCGGAGTGCCAGCAACAGACTGAGCGGCGATCGATTCAACGCTGTTTCGGTTGCTGCACTTTTTTCAGAAAGTGCCAACGGTCCTGACTGGCTGGTGCCGTAATTAACAAGAATGGAAAACAAACCGGCTACAGAGAGCGCAGTCAGCACCTTACCATTCTCCGCTATGCCCGCACGACTTACGACCAGGGGAATCAATAAAAACTGCAAGGCAAGACTGCAGATCTGTATAAGGCCCAGTCGAAAAAAATTCAGAAAAATATTTTTTAGTGCCTGGATCAAGAAGTAGTCTTTTTAGCCATGGCCGCTTCTACCATCTCCCCCAACATATCCGTAATTGTATACCTATATTTCCAATGGGGGTACTCTTTTTGGAACTTTCTAACGTCAGAGATGTACCAGATATGATCGCCTTTTCGGGCCTTTTCTTCATCGATGGTATAGTTGACCTCATATCCCAGTCTCTCTTGCAACCAATCAATGGCCTCCAGCATCGAAATATTAGCATGCCTGGATCCCCCCATGTTGTACACAGTGCCCGGAGCCGGTGGCTGTTCCAGCACCGCTGCAAAAGCGCTGACCAAATCGGCACTGTGAATATTATCTCGCACCTGCTTACCCTTGTATCCAAAAACAGTATAGGGCCGATGATGAACCGCCGATTGCACCAGATAAGCCAAAAACCCATGCAGCTCCGCCCCACTGTGTGCAGGTCCGGTCAAACACCCTCCCCTAAAAATAACAGTGCGCAGATCAAAATAGCGGCCATACTCTTGTACCATCAGATCGGCCGCCGTCTTACTGACACCAAAAAGGCTGTGCGTGCACTGATCGATAGATAAGGTCTCATTAATGCCATGCGCGGCAAAAGGGTGCGTCGAATCTACTTCCCAACGGCGCTCTTTTTCTACTAACGGCAGTTGGTTAGGAAGATCGCCATACACTTTATTGGTAGACGTGAAAATAAATACCGCATGGGGACAATAGCGGCGGGTCAGATCCAAGAGATGAAGCGTACCGGTGGCATTGATAGAAAAATCAGTATACGGTTCACGACTAGCCCAATCATGCGAAGGCTGTGCAGCGCAGTGAACAATCAGACGCACACGAGCACCTTGCTTTTCAAAAACAGGCTGCAACGCCTCCCGATCAGTAATATCTATATCCAGATGCTGGTAGTTAGTAAGTGATCGTTGCAACTCGGCGATCTTCCAGGCCGTGCTGGCAGCCGGACCAAAAAAGTAAGCTCGCTTGTCGTTATCAATCCCCAATACCGCATACCCCTGTCGATGAAAAAATCCAGCTGCCTCGCTGCCAATCAATCCGCCGGCTCCGGTTATTATGACTAACTCTTTATTTTTCATTAGAAAAAAAATGAATAAATCCAATACGGCCATGTAAGTTAATCTCATCCCAGCCATTGTCAAAATAGGTTTCAGGCGTCTCGGGTGTAGCTATATAATACTTCCATTGATAGTTAATGGAGCGAACCATCGAGAGTTGCCCGAACCACGTCCATTTATGAACCTGAAAGTTCCATACCAGCGATCCCATGAGATCTACCCACTGGCGATTAAAATTATTGGAGCCTGAATTGATATTGTAATTGTAGTAAAAATCTGCATTGTGCAACCAGCGCTCTAACTCGATGCCCACGCGACTCTTGTTTTTTACCCAAGAGATATCCAAGCGCTGCGCATTACTGCCCGGTCCTATGGGAGCCCCGAGCACCTGTCCTTCGTTGGTAAATCCGTGGCGAATGACCGGGTGGGTATACCAACTTCGCGCCTGGCGAATCAGCGAGGGAGTAGGCGCTTGTAATTGCGTGATCTCTATGCCCAATTGCAAATAAGAATCGGAACTGTTGACGGGAAACAACTTTCGAAGACCCGCCAAATAGCCCCTGGGGATGGTGTCTTGCAGCAAATTGACCGGAGAGGCGAATTTGTCGGAGCGGCCATATTGAAAATATAATTCAGCCCTGTCCTTTGGCATAGAAAGTCGGGCAAATAAAGAACCCATTTTAGCTGCCCGCATTGATGGTTTATCGACATAAGCAATGCTGGCCATATCGACTCCAATAAATAATCCCTTTGTCCAACGAGGCTGCCAGGTAAGCACGGCTCCGGCAAAACGCCGACGCAGATTCTCTTTTGGCAGATAAAGACGGCGATTATCGTACGTACGATTAGAATCAGGGGGGCGCTCGTTGGAGTTAGCCAGTCGTCCGCCCCAGATCAATTGCCACTCCCAGGTTCCGACCGGCGTTTTAAGCGGTTTGTCGGTATGAAAAGTATAATGAAAAAATCCCGGCGCATTATTCGTTAAGGTCAATGCATTAAATCGCCCCGGTCCCCACCAGCGATTTTCGGTGGAGATACCAAGGGCCAGACCTTTTAGCATAAACTGCATTCGGCTTTGACCCGGTCTGATCTT
>JBIIDB010000190.1:0-2663 GCA_044238505.1 Chitinophagaceae bacterium
TCGCTTTCGGGGGCTACCAGCAAACGATCAATTTTGGGGCCGAAGCCGAAAAACCGAGTGGTATACCCAAGGGCATCCTGATTGGCATCCTGATTGTTGTACTTCTGTATTTATCCATTAACCTGGCCTATACTAAAGTGATCGGTTTCGAGCCCATGAAAAATGCGACCGCGATTGGGGCACTGCTCTGCGAAGCCTGGTTTGGAAAGGCGGGCGCCAAGATTTTCGACCTGCTGATGTTCGTATCGGTGATGGCCTATGTCAATGTGATCTTGTTGAGTAATCCGCGGGTTATGTATGCGATGAGTGTCGATAAGGTATTCCCGCGTATTTTTTCTAATCGTAACGAAAAGACCGGCGCACTGACTGCCGGGCTTACTGTTTTTTCGGTGGTGACCATCTTTGTCAGCTTTTTGGGTAAAGGGGTCGATCCGATCTTGAACTTCAGTATGTTTTTGGACTGCATCGGTATGGCCAGTTCGGCTGCGGCCCTGTTTATTCTTCGTAAAAGACAAAAGACCGAGCTGGGTGGCTTTACCCGCTACACCCCCTTCTTTGCCTCGTTCTTTATTCTGGCCTATGCGGTCATTGCCACCGGTGTGTTCATGAAAGATCTGAACGCGGCCTTGACCGGTACCGGTTTGCTGGTGCTGTTTCTGGCGCTATACTTTATTTTCTATCACCGCAAGCAATAGCAGCGGTCATTTGAAGCGCTGGCGCTGCTGTAAAGCCCCCCCCTCAACCCCTGCCACGCCATTTGAACCGCTTGTAAAAAATCAGTGCTCCCCGCGGGCAATTGATTTAATTTTGCGGTCTATGAAAAGGAATCTTCTTTTTTTGTGGTTGCTGCTGATGGCTGCTCCGCTGCTGGCCCAGTCCAAGTGGGATCTCCGGCAATGCGTAGACTATGCCATCAAAAATAATATTTCGGTACGCCAGACCGATTTGCAGGCCCGTTTTTCGGAACTCAATTACCTGGGTAACAAGTTTGGTCAGTTTCCGACACTCAGTTTTGGCTCCAATGCCGGCTATCGACTGGGGCGTTCCGAAAACCCTACTACGGGTGTGCTCGAAGACAATAATTTCTTTAATGTGGGGATGCAGATGCAAAGCAGCGTGAGTCTGTTCAACTGGTTTGCGATCAAGAAGAACCGCGAGGCCAGTCGGCTTTCGTGGGAGGCCGATCGCGAGCAGACCCGCAAGATCATGGACGATATTTCGCTGAATGTAGCCGTTTCTTATCTGCAATTACTGCTGGCCAGAGAGCAGGCTAAGGTGGCGGCTGTACAGGTCGACCAGGTACGCGTACAGCTGAATGATACACGCAAAAGAGTGGATGCGGGTGTACTCCCCGAGATCAATGCGGCCGAACTCGAGGCCCAATTAGCGCGTGACAGTGCCTCGCTGATCACGGCACAGACCGCTTCGGTGCAGTTGTTGTTGCAGTTGAAAGCGCTGCTGAATCTGGATGCGGGAGCTGATTTTGATATTGCGGAGCCTCCTGTTCATCTGATCCCTCTGATGGCGCTGGCCGATTTGCAACCCGAGGCGGTTTACCAGAATGCCTTGACCTTGCTTCCTCAACAAAAAGTAAATCGGTTACGTATCCAGTCCGCACAGCAAACCATCGAGGCGGCTCGCGCGCGTCTGCTGCCGAGCTTCACTGCCTTTGGAAGTTTAAACACCAACGCCATCCGCTTTAAGAAAGAGATCTACAACCAGGTGTTGAACGGATATGTCACCTCTGGCGCAAGGGTGAATGCAGGTGGTGTTTTCTTTCCGGTAGAAGTGCCCAGTTACAGCTTTGGCAATACCGTGTTGGGCTATTTTAAGCCCGATAACGTGGGCAAGCAGTTCAATACGAACCTTGGTCAATCTATTGGGGTGGGCATGAATCTGCCCATCTTTAACGGACGCTCGGCACGCCTTAATATTGATCGCTCAAAGCTGAACCTGGAGCAGCTCAATTTGCAAGTAGAGCAGGGTGAGCGGCAACTCAAGCAAGATATTTACCGGGCCTATAACGATGCGGTAGCAGCTTTGCAAAAGAATGAGGCCGATAAAAAGTCGCTCGCTACGGCCGAAAAAGCCTTTTCATTCGCCTCTCGCCGCTATGAGCTGAACTTACTTTCTGCGTTCGAGCTGATCAATAGCCAAGGTAATTTACTGCGGGCTCGTATTCAGTCGCTGTTATCCCAGTATGATTTTGTTTTTAAAATGAAACTGCTTGAGTTCTATCGCGGGCAGGGCATCCGTTTACAATAAGCATCATTTAAATCTTTATAGTTACCAGTATAATCGTACAATTATGAATAAGAAATTAAAATGGGGTCTGATCATTACCGTGTCATTGTTGGTTCTGGCAGGAATTGGCCGGGCACTCACCAAGGGCGATCAAGAGGAAAAAGTAGTGGTCGAAAACGCTACCAAGCGTACTATTATAGAGACGGTCAATGCGAGTGGAAAAATATACCCGGAGGTTGAAGTCAAAATAAGTCCTGATATATCGGGAGAGATCACCGAGTTGAATGTGGAGGAAGGCGACTCGGTGCGCAAGGGGCAAGTATTGGCCCGCATCTATGCCGATATCTATGCTTTGCAACGGGATGAGGCGGCTTCGAGAGTCAGCCAGACAGCTGCCAATGTAGAAAACAGCAAGGCTG
>JBIIDB010000064.1:0-9519 GCA_044238505.1 Chitinophagaceae bacterium
CGATGACTTTGTCGAGCCCCGGCGCGATATCGGGTGTAAAATAACGCGTATGATGCGTAAGGCTCTTTTGCTTTCCGGTATGTATATCAACAATGCGTAGTGAACTGTAACTTACCCAATGCCAACGAGGATCTTTCTCAAAGGCAGCGTACACCAGTTTTCCGTTACGGTAGCTAAAGGGCTGGTCCAGCGAAATATCAAGCGAGCGTAAAAGACGCTCCCGGTTTTTGGTTACCAAATAAAAGCCCGGCCGGTGAATTCGACTGGTCTTTTGAAGCAGCAAGGTGTCGCCACCCACCCAATACGGGTATTGCCGATCGGTAGCATAGCGGGTTTCGGTTTTAAGCAACCACACAGGTACCACTGGTTCGGCAGCAGGTTGCTTTTCTTTATACCACGCAAAAGCATTTTTTCTGAATTGCGCATAGGAGAGCTGCGCGGTTTTAGAAACTGCCTGCTGAAAAGGATAGAACAAAGAAGAGAAAGAGGCCGCTCTTTTTATGACCGCAGGCCAAAACGTCTCGCCATACACAGCAATGCCGTAATTGACCAACAGATAGCCTAACTCATAATGATCAGGAACTACATCTTTGTAAGATCCGTTACGAAGCTTTAACCAAGAATAATTTTTACCTCCTTGCCACAGTACCGGAAAGGCATTAAGAAACTGGGGTAATCGTCCCCTGCCCTGTCGACTCAACACTGATTCTTGCCAGGTAGCATCCCCCTCAAAAAACCAATTCGGCACAGCCGCATTGATGGCCAGGTCGTATCCCTGTTGGCCTAACAAGATGCGAGCGGCTTTGCTGAGCCCCGTATTCATATTGTTGATCTGTTCCACATGGCGGTACTCATGCAGGGCCAGCAAATCGCTCCATCCTAAAGCACCGCTGGTAAAATTGTTCAGATTGGGCATCAACATCCATTCACTGCGAAAAGGTCCCAGTTGAACATACGCATTAGAGAAAACCGGACTCTGTTGTAAAACAATATCGATCGGCTGCAGTTGTTTGCCCAACCGAAATGAATCATAGGCCGCTAGCCGTCGGATCAACGCGATGGCGCGCTGCGCCTGGCTATCCAACCCGGGGGCATAAATGATGCGAACACTGTCGGTGGCAAGTTGCTTCCACTTTTGACGGGCGGGATTCCCCCCGAAGGGCTGGCCGTACGAAGCGAACTGTAATAAGAACAGCCCGGTCAAGACAAAAAGAAAACGCATAGCAGGCATACTGAAATAAAGTTACTAAGCCCGAGGGATTCTATCTTTGCAACTATGGCAGAAGATCTAACTATCAGTAAAGGTACCAAAGCAGAACAATACCAAACCCTTCTTCCCCAACTGCAGGGGCTGTTATCGGGAGAAACCGATTTTGTAGCGAATATGGCTAATACCTGCGCTGCACTTAAAGAGCAATTCCGCTGGCTATGGGTAGGCTTTTACCTTGTAAAACAAGATGAGTTGGTATTAGGGCCGTTTCAGGGCCCGGTGGCCTGCACCCGCATAAAAAAAGGAAGGGGTGTTTGTGGCGCTAGCTGGCAACAAGAAAAAACCATTGTGGTAGCGGATGTACACAGCTTCCCCGGTCATATTGCCTGCAGCAGTCTGTCTAACGCCGAGATCGTGGTGCCCCTGCATCAAAATGGGCAAGTTATAGGCGTGCTGGACGTGGATAGTATAAAAACAGCCGATTTTGATGATACGGACCGCCACTATCTCGAAGAGATCGTTCGTATGCTGCTATCGACTGATTCAAACAGGTAAGAAACCGAAGCGTCTCGAGTAGTATCGTTACCTACTACTTAACGAAGATGTTGCAGCATATCGATGGTCATGGCATCCAGATCGTACGCTGGTTTCCATCCCCAATCGCGTTGAGCCGTACTATCATCGATACTTTGGGGCCAGCTGTCTGCAATGGACTGTCGGTAATCCGGCTGATAGGTTATGGTGAAATCAGGTATTTGCTGTTGGATCGAACGAGCAATTTCGGCAGGAGAAAAACTCATCGCCGAAACATTATAGGAGGTTCTGACAGCGATACTGTCGGCAGCTGCTTCCATAAGTTCGGTGGTGGCGCGAATGGCATCGGGCATGTACATCATAGGCAGATACGTATCCGGCTTTAAAAAACAAGTATAGGATCGCCTGGCCAGTGCCTCGTGGTAGATCTCTACGGCATAATCGGTAGTACCCCCACCCGGTGCTGATTTATACGAGATGAGTCCGGGGTAACGAATACTTCTGACATCTACTCCATAGCGCTGCCAATAATACTGGCACCAACACTCGCCGGCATATTTACTGATGCCATAAACAGTAGTAGGCTCGATGATCGTTTGCTGCGGACAATTCATGCGGGGAGAGCTGGGTCCAAACACCGCAATCGATGAAGGCCAAAACACCTTACTGAGCTTTTCTTCACGGGCAATATCCAATACATTGAGTAAACCCTGCATATTGAGATGCCAGGCCAACGATGGATTCTTTTCGCCCGTGGCCGACAGCATAGCGGCCAGCAGATAGACTTGGGTGATGTTTTGACGAATGATCTGCGTATGCAGCATTTCTTTGTTCATCACATCTAACGATAAGTAAGGACCGGTACCTGTCAGCAGCGGATTTTGCTCTCTTAGGTCAGCCGCTATTACGTGGTCAGCACCGTACATTTGTCGCAGCGCCAGCGTTAACTCAACACCGATTTGACCTGAGGCGCCGATCACCAGAATCTTCTCTTTGTGCATGGTCGGTTATTATTTGGCAAACTTACCACTACTTTTGTAACATGACATCGTTTCTGCAACCCCTGTTTGCCGGTCAAACCTATAATGAACGGTCCTTTTTTTTGTTGGCGGGCCCCTGTGTGGTGGAGTCTGCGCCCCTGGTCCTCGAAACGGCCGCTACCCTAAAAGAAATTTGCACCCGCTTACAGATTCCGCTCGTTTTTAAAGCCTCTTATAAAAAAGCCAATCGGTCTAGTGCAAGCTCTTTTACCGGTATAGGTGATGCGGCCGCCCTGGAGATACTACAGCAAGTTCGCACCCAATTGCAACTACCGGTAGTTACCGATATTCATACAGCCGAAGAAGCCGCCAGTGCAGCCCGGTGTGCAGACATCCTGCAAATTCCTGCCTTTTTATGTCGCCAGACCGACTTGCTGGAGGCAGCGGGTCGCACCGGAAAGATCATCAACATAAAAAAAGGTCAATTTGTTAGCGGCCCCGCCATGAAATTCGCCGCCGAAAAAGTAAAAAACACCGGCAACGATAAAATATTATTGACCGAAAGAGGCACCACCTTTGGCTATCAAGATCTGGTGGTCGACTTCAGAAATCTATATTGGATGCAAGAGCTGGGGTTTCCGGTGGTGATGGATGTAACGCATTCTCTGCAACAACCCAACCAAACGGCCGGCGTTACAGGCGGACTTCCTGCCTTGATCGAAACACTCTCCTGTGCCGCCATCGGAGCCGGAGCATCCGGTCTTTTTATAGAGACCCACCCTACGCCGGCTATTGCCAAAAGCGATGGGGCCAATATGCTGGCACTCGATAAAATAGAAGCCCTTCTAAAAAAGCTGATACGGATCCGCGAAGCAGTTAGCGGAGATCCTCGATGTTAATACCGGGATACTTGGCCTTATCGAAAGTAAACAGCGCATCGGCAGCAGGTACATTGGTCTTCATACTATTTACCGTATACGAATATCGGTTACCCGCATTCTCAAGGACACGGGTGCTGTACATGGTCTTGGCGGTCTTGTCGATCTGTAAAAAAACAGTGTGAAAATTCTTTGACTTATCTACCGGCGTCAGCTGAATCTCCTGCACGACTCTGGCTCCTACTTTTTTGTCGCCGTTGAGTACGTAGAGAAAATCTTTATCATAAAAATTAGAAAACAACTTTTGCGGTGTGATCATCCCACTCGAAGCATCGAGGGTGCTGATCGTTACCTCGTTGGCTGCCTTGTCTACATTCCAAACCGTAGTTCCGTTACAAATAATCTCTTGTCCGCTAAAATTAAGACGGTACTTGGTGCCCTTCATGGTAATGGATCCGGTTTTAGACGACAAAACCTTACCAGCCGCATTTTCTACTTTATAGGTGAAGGCCGCTTGAACGGTAGCAAAGGATTTGAACTTGGCACTCACGGCATCCAGGATCTTTTTAGCCTCCGGATCGTTGCGAGAGGCGGTCTTGGCCTGGGCAAAGAGCAAACTACTTTGCATAACGACCAAAAGAAGAGCAAGAAGAGCTTTTTTCATGCAGGTTATTTACGGTAGCAACAGGTGGCGCAAAGATAGACCAAAACCTTAATTAGACGAAGCCAAGCCACAGGCCTTGCTAATAAGCGCTGGCTTAACAAGATACTAACAGTTACCCCAAGCCGGAGGGGTCCAAGTGACGTTGCAGGTCGGCCTCGGTCTTCACCAACACGTCGCGGGGCTTGGAACCCTGGGCAGGTCCTACAATACCGGCTATTTCTAATTGATCCATCAACCGACCCGCGCGATTATACCCCAGCTTCATGCGACGTTGCAATAACGAAGTGGAGCCGCTCTGGTGCTGTACGATCAAACGAGCCGCATCTTCAAACAGTGAATCGCGATCCCCCATATCAAGTTCACGTCCTTCCATCTCTTTTTCATCGATATACTCCGGCAATAAGAAAGCTTGTGGATATCCTTGCTGTTCACTGATAAAATCGACGATCTGCTCGACCTCGGGCGTATCAACAAAGGCGCACTGCAAACGGGTCAGTTCGCCATGATGAGAGATCAACATATCTCCCTTTCCGATCAGTTGCTCTGCACCTCCGGTATCGAGAATGGTGCGGGAATCGATCTTTGAGGATACCTTAAAGGCAATCCGTGCCGGAAAATTAGCCTTGATGGTACCGGTGATAATGTTGACCGAAGGACGTTGGGTAGCAATGATCAGGTGTATCCCAATGGCGCGGGCCAACTGGGCCAAACGGGTAATGGGTGTCTCCACTTCCTTACCGGCCGTCATGATCAGATCGGCAAACTCATCGATAACCAACACGATAAAGGGCAAATATTGGTGACCCTTTTGCGGATTGAGCTTTCGCTTGATATACTTTTCGTTGTACTCCTTGATATTGCGAGCACCGGCCTCTTTTAACAGGTCGTATCGGTTATCCATTTCAATGCAAAGCGCATTGAGCGTATGGATCACTTTTTTGGTATCGGTAATGATGGCATCCTCCTCTCCGGGCAGCTTAGCCAAAAAATGCTTTTCGATATGCCGGTATACACTCAACTCCACCTTCTTAGGGTCTATGAGAACAAATTTTAATTGTGAAGGATGCTTTTTAAAGAGCAGAGATACCAGGATAGCATTCAATCCGACCGATTTTCCTTGCCCGGTGGCACCGGCCATCAGCAAGTGAGGCATCGAGGTAAGGTCAACAATGTAATTCTCATTATCGATGCGCTTTCCGATGCCGATCGGTAAACTGTAGTTATTGTGTTGAAACTTGTCCGAAGACAACAGGCTTCGCATGCTCACAACGGTCTTTTTGATATTGGGCACCTCAATACCAATAGTTCCTTTTCCCGGAATGGGAGCAATGATACGAATACCCAATGCGGCCAGGCTTAGGGCAATATCATCTTCAAGATTTTTGATACGTGAAATTCGTACGCCAGGAGCCGGAACGATCTCGTATAACGTTACTGTCGGCCCGATCGTGGCACTGATCTTTTGGATCTCAATAGCGTAATTACGAAGGGTATTGATGATCTGGTTCTTTTGATTTTCCAGATCGTTATTGTCCTGCACGATCTTATCAGCACCGTGCTGCTCCAACAAATTAAGGGAAGGATACTTGTAATTACTCAGATCGAGCGTAGGCTCATACGGCGCAAGATTCTCGGGCACCACCTCCTGTTCGGCCGCAGCATCCAACGGTGTGGTCTTTATCTCAAGCTCAAGATCGCCCTCGGGAGCGGTCGGCGCGACTGGTATCTCCGCTGCCTGCTCAGCCTCAATGACATCGTCTGCTTCAGCTGCATCAGTACTATCCAGCGGCAGATCAATAGGCTCACTAGCCATTGCGACAGGAGCGACAGGAACCGAGGGCAGCTGTTCTTCTTGTAAAGTCGCTGTCTCTTCTACAGGCGGCTGTTCCCCCGGGTCGTCAGTAGCTGCGGACTCGTGGTATTGAATGGCATTTGCGCCCGCCGCATACAGATCGTTGATGGTTTGCCCCGTAACAGGCGGTACAAAAGTTGAGGAAAGAGGTTTGATCGCTTCGTTTTTATCGTCCGGCTCTTGCCATGTTATCGTCTCCGCTGCGGCTACTTCTTCGCCGGCAGCTGGCAGATCTGCCAGATCCGTATCGATACCTTCGCCGGAGAGGGCAGCCTCTGCTACAGCAGGTTTTCGTTTAGGGATCGTAAACCGGGGATTAAATTGCCAGATCACATAGGCGGTAACGATCAGCAGCAGCGCAGCGCCGGCTCCAATAACACCCAGTGCTCCCTCCAGCTCGCGTGCCAACAAATTCCCTACTCCGCCACCAAAGGCAAAAGCACTTGTTGAAAAAAGATAGGACATCGATACTGATAAAACGGTGGTGCCGATCGTAACATATTTGAGATTTCGCCAGATTGAAAAAACCTTCTGCCGAAATAATAAATTGACGCCTACTACAAAAAAGAAGGTACAGACCAAAAATGAAGCGATACCAAACGCCTTAAAAAAGAAAAAATGAGAAACCACCGCCCCCAACCTGCCGAGCCAATTCAAGGCCGGCTTTTCTTCGTAAAGAAGGGCAGAAAAACCCTGTTGGGCTATCGCCTGATCTTGTTTCCAAGTAAAGAGATACGATGCAAAAGAGATAAACAGAAATACGGACAGGACCAAAAAAACAACACCTATAATCTTAAGCGTTCGCTCATCGCGGGCCAGGGCCACCCAGTCCGTCGGGGCTTCTTTCTCAGCAGTAAAGTCTCGGAGATCTTTTGCGGCAGGCTTGGCGGCAGTTTCGGTTTTAGCAGAGGTTTTACGAAGCTTATTGGCCATCCTTACAAATATAATTAGTTTCTCTGTTTGCCAATGATACCCCACCCCAACAATATCCATCCTGCTACAAAAAACAAACCGCCTACAGGTGTCAGGAATACCAACCAGGGAATCGAGAAAGAGAAAATTTTACCGGCCGTAATAACAAAAAGAGACCCTGAAAAAAGAACGACGCCATCCATAAAACAAAGGGCGATCAACCGGTACTGCCGGTGGGTAAAAAGATCTTTGGCGGACCATAGCACCAACAAGGCTAATCCGTGCCACAGCAAATACTGAACGGCTGTTTTATAAGGCTCCACCACGGAGGGATCGGTGGTGAGCTTTTGTAATCCATGCGCCCCAAAAGCCCCGGTCAATACCCCCAAGGCCATGAAGAACGCCCCGGCGGCTCCAAAGAAGTTATGCATGTTGAATAGTTTTTAAAAGGGCCGTAACATCAATAGCCTCCTCACTGATCCTAACGTCTGCTTGCTCGTAAAAGAGCCGACGATCTGCCATCTTTTGCTGAATAAAGTCCACCAGTTCAGGCTCAGCAACCGATCGCAACAGCGGACGTTTCATGCGCTCACTCCATAAACGTCGAGCCAGCACCTCAATAGCCGGGTTGATCCACACCACTTTGCCAGAACGCTTCATGTATTCAATATTATTCAAGAAACAGGGAGTTCCTCCCCCACAGGCCATCACAAACTGAGAATGGCTTTCGGTGAGCAAATGCAACCGCTCTTTTTCCAGGATCCGAAAAGACTCTTCGCCTTGTTGAGTAAACAGTTGATCGATGGTCAGCGCCTGGCTCTCCTCGATCTCCCGATCCAGGTCATAAAAACGAAGACCGGCTTCCTGAGCCAACCGAGGACCCCAGTGTGATTTTCCGGCCCCCATGAAACCGATCAGGTAAATACGCATGCTACCTATTTAAAGGCATTGAGCCCAGTAATATCCATACCGGTGATCAACAGGTGAATGTCGTGCGTACCCTCATAGGTAATGACACTCTCCAGATTCATCATGTGGCGCATAATGGAGTATTCTCCGGTAATACCCATTCCTCCTAAGATTTGGCGGGCATCACGACAGATCTGCGTGGCGATCTCACAAGAATTTCGCTTGGCCATGCTGACCTGTTGCGGCGTCACCTTCTTCTCATTCATCAAAACACCCAATCGCCACACCAACAGTTGAGCCTTGGTGATCTCTGTGAGCATCTCGGCTAATTTCTTTTGTTGCAGCTGAAACCCGGCAATGGGTTTTCCAAACTGCTCTCTTTCTTTAGCATAGCGAAGGGCGGTATCGTAACAATCCATGGCAGCGCCCAAGGCACCCCAGGCAATACCATAGCGAGCCTTGGTCAAACAACTCAAGGGGCCTTTTAATCCTTTAACGCCCGGCAGAATATTACTGCGGGGCACGCGCACATTATCAAAAACCAGTTCTCCGGTTGCCGAAGCCCTTAAACTCCACTTACCATGGGTAGTGGGCGTACTGAATCCCTCCATGCCCCTTTCCACGATCAACCCATATACTTCACCGGCTTCGTCCTTGGCCCATACAACAGCTACTTGCGCAAAGGGCGAGTTACTGATCCACATTTTGGCACCGTTCAGTATCACATGATCTCCATCGGCTTTAAAATTCGTAAGCATACTACCCGGGTCACTGCCGTGGTTGGGCTCGGTCAGACCAAAACAACCTAACCACTCCCCACTGGCCAACTTAGGTAAAAATTTTCTTTTCTGTTCCTCACTTCCATATGCATAAATCGGAAACATCACCAGCGATCCCTGTACAGAGGCCGTCGATCGAACTCCGCTATCCCCTCTCTCCAGCTCCTGCATCATCAATCCGTAAGAGATATAATCCAATCCCCCGCCACCGTATTCGGTCGGAACCGTAGGCCCGAAGCAACCCATCTCTCCCAATTGACGTACGATCTGCTCCGGAAACGCGGCCCGCTGGGCATAATCTTCGATGATAGGAGAGATCTCTTTCTTCACGTAATTGCGAACTGAATCACGCACCAATTTGTGTTCTTCGGTCAGCAGCTCATCGATTGCGAAGTAATCGGGATGCTGAAAGAGGTCGGTTCGAACAGCCATATCAACTAGGTTTGAAAGACAAAGGTAACAAAAGGGGCGCGTTCGTCACCACAGCCAGGACCGGAAACCGACACCACCTCAACAGCGTAATGAATAGTTGCAGAAGCATCACAAACAATCAGCCCAGTAGCGTGGCCATCTGCTGTTGATATTGAAGCGCCGCAGCGGCGGCTTTTTCGGCAAAATCGCTATTGGGTGAAGCAAATAGGACGGCGCGGCTCACATTGACTAAGAGACCTGCTGACGGCGTTAGCGCATTACGAGATACCTCCTCCAGACTGCCACCCTGCGCCCCCACACCAGGGACCAGAAAGAAATGATCGGGATATTTTTTTCTGATGGATGCCATTACGGTAGCCTGTGTTGCCC
>JBIIDB010000065.1:0-9509 GCA_044238505.1 Chitinophagaceae bacterium
TCCACGGCAGAGAATCCCTCTCACGTCTATGTTGACCTGGGGCCTTACAATGTTACGTTGAGTGCGACCACTACAGATGGCTGTATTCATGATACTACCATTGTGCTCAATACGATCCATCCGCAACCGATAGCCTCTTTTATCACCGATGCCATTGATGTTTGCATCGGGGCCCCTTTCTTATTTACCAGTACCAGCAATCCGGCTGATGGTACTATACAATCGTACAGTTGGGACATGGCTGATGGTAATACGCGAACGTTGGGCAGCTTTTCGTATGTGTATGCCGATACCGGCACTTACCAGGTAAGTCACTTTATCATTAATAGTTTTGGCTGTAAGAGTACGATCGCCACAAAGACCATCTATGTGAACGGCTATCCTGATGCGGATGCAGGTCCTGATAAGTTGATGCTTGAAGGCGGCCAGGTACAGCTAACACCGCCCAACAACTACCCGATGCCGGTCACTTTTGCCTGGACGCCGCCGACTTACCTGGATGATCCTACCCGTTTAGATCCAACGGCTCGTCCGACTGATGATATTACCTATCTGCTAACGGTGACCAGCAATAAAGGATGCAGCGACACCAGCAGCGTCTTTATTAAAGTGTTAAAAGATCCGCCGGTGCCGAATATTTTTTCGCCCAATGGAGACGGTATACACGACACCTGGGTTATTCCTTTTCTCGATAGTTATCCCGGCTGTACGGTCGAAGTAGTAAACCGATATGGAAATCTTGTTTTCCGTTCAGTGGGCTATGCGACTCCCTGGGATGGTAAAGTAAAGGGCAGGGATGTTCCGGTGGGCACCTATTACTATGTGATCGACCCTAAGAACGGACGCAAGAAAAAAGCAGGCTATGTGGATATAATACGATAATACATGAAGCGACTTTTTTTACATAGCTATTTTTTACTAACGCAGACGTGCTTTGCGCTGCTCTTGTTTCATCAGCCTCTGGTGGCACAGCAACGACCCCACTACACACAATACGTCATCAATCCTTTTATCATCAATCCGGCCATTGCGGGTATCGACAATTACGGCGATCTGAAGATATCCGGCAGAGATCAGTGGACCGGTATCAGCGGAGCTCCCAGAACCACCTATCTGACATTGCATGCGCCGATCGGAAAAAATGATTACCGAACATCATCCACCTCTTTTGCCGTTCCCGGAAATAACCCCCGCGGCAGAGCGTATTGGGAAAATTACACTGCAGCTGATCCGCATCATGGTGCCGGCATCAGTGTTATAAACGATCGTACAGGCAGTTTTAATTTTTTATCGGCCAGTGCCAGTTATGCTTACCACATTGGCATCAACCCTACTACTAATCTTTCTGCAGGACTCTCCGCCGGCATTACCACTGTGCGTATCGACAGAACCAATCATGATTTTACCGGTTTCGGCGATCCTTCTGACCCCTCGTTTGGGTCTGTAACTACCGGAGAGCTGCGTAAGTTGCGACCACAAATGGCGGCCGGACTTTGGCTCTATTCCCGTAATTATTTTGTGGGGCTGGCCGCTCAAAACGTGATACCGCAAACCCTCAGCTTTGTGGATGATAATCCCTCTATCCTAAAAAAGAGTAAACTGATTCCGCATCTCTTCTTAACGGCAGGTTATCGCTTTATGATCGGAGAAGATTTTAATGTGACGCCTTCTGTTATGACCAAATACATTCAAGGCAGTTCCATCAAAGCCATGGGAATTCAGCCCGAGGCTAATATTAAAGTGCAGTACCGCGATGCGCTCTGGGTAGGAGGAAGCTACCGTTATCAGGATGGATTCGCGGGTATGCTGGGGCTTACGGTGAGTAATACCGTTATGCTCAGTTATGCGTTCGAAAAATCGTTCACTACGAATATTCTTCGTGACTTTAATACGGGAACCCACGAGCTGGTGATTGGGTTCTTGCTCGGCAACAAGTACAGCGAAGCCTGTCCTCGTTGTTATTAATTTTTGCGGTAGGCCTTTATAAGGCTGCTACGAATTTTTTTAATTCACTCAATTCAGCTGCATTAGCACGGTAATAAGAAGATTGCAGGGCCTGCAAGGCCAATCGGACGGGCGATCCCTCGAACAGATGACCAATGAGACGATTGGTGAGTTGCTCTCGAAGCGCTTCTCTGTCTATCGAAGAGCGATAAATGTGTTTTCGCCCCGTCTCTATACGCGTGACCATCCCTTTTTCGAACATCAACTGTAAAAGCTTTAGGGTAGTAGTATATCCGGTTTGTTTGTAGGCCGATAATTTATGATGCACGTCTTTTACTGAGGCGGCTTCCAGCTCCCACAATACACCCAGTATCTCAAGTTCTCCTTCGGTAGGCTTATGGATCTTCATCGACATTGTAAACAGTTTTGAGATGATGCTTAGGTTATAAATCTACGAACTGATTCGTATTGTTGGTGCAAAAAAAAGCCCCGCTGTAGAAACAACGGGACAATTGTAATGGTTGTGATTAGCAATTTGGGGCTTTCTCTGCAGTGGCGGTTTCCTGCCAGTGAAGATAATTGCCGGGATAATCGTTTAGCATTCCACCAGGCTGTGATACAGGCGGTGGAGGAGGTGGCATCTTGTCGCTCTCCAGCTGTGCCAGCGTAGGGGCGATAACCAAAGATACGATAGACATCAATTTGATGAGGATATTCATAGAGGGGCCCGATGTGTCTTTAAAGGGATCTCCCACGGTATCTCCGGTAACGGAGGCTTTGTGCGGCTCTGATTTTTTATAAAAGGTCTCACCATTGATTTCTACCCCTTTTTCGAATGATTTCTTGGCATTATCCCAAGCACCGCCGGCATTGTTTTGGAACATACCCATCAGTACCCCACTAACAGTGGCTCCGGCCAAAAATCCTCCCAGCGCCTCAGGGCCCAGTAAAAATCCAACCAAAAGGGGAGAGACGATCGTAATGGCACCGGGTAGCATCATCTTTTTAATGGAGGCTTGCGTGGAGATGGCGACACATTTATCGTACTCGGGTTTACCGGTTCCTTCCATAATGCCGGGAATGGTACGAAATTGACGACGCACTTCCTCTACCATGCTCATGGCTGCTTCTCCTACGGCGCGAATGGCGAGCGAAGAGAATAGCAGCGGAATCATTCCTCCAACAAACAAGGCAGCCAATACATCGGCTTTATAGATATCGATGTGTTGATTGTTAGGCATGGCTACACCCACGAAAGCGGCGAATAACGCGAGAGCGGTCAGTGCGGCAGAGGCAATCGCAAATCCTTTTCCGGTAGCAGCGGTGGTGTTACCGACGGCATCGAGGACATCTGTTTTTTCGCGAACCTCTTTAGGCAGCTCACTCATTTCAGCGATACCACCGGCGTTATCGGCAATAGGACCGAAAGCATCGATCGCCAGCTGCATGGCAGTAGTGGCCATCATGCCGGCTGCGGCAATGGCTACTCCGTAAAGGCCGGCAAATTGATAAGATCCGTAGATACCTCCGGCCAATACCAGAATGGGCAGAAATGTTGACTCCATACCCACGGCTAATCCTCCGATCACATTTGTTGCATGACCGGTAGAGGATTGACGAATAATAGAGAGCACGGGGCGTTTGCCCATGGCGGTATAATATTCAGTGATGATACTCATGAGGGCTCCTACCAGCAGACCTACGCCGATAGCGCCGAGCACACCCCATTTGGTAAAGATCACACCACGCAGCTCCATGGCTTCCGGCAATACAAAATAAACCAGGGCCGCAGAGGCGATAGCGGTCAATACAATAGAACCCCAGTTACCCATGTTCAGGGCCTTTTGTACATTATCGGTATTGATACCGGCTTGCTCGCTGATGCTGACGAACCAGGTACCTACGATAGAAAAAATAATACCTACGCCGGCGATCAGCATAGGAAGTACGATAGGGGCATAACCGCCCAATAGGTCTTGTCCAAATACAACAGTGGTTTGCTGACCGAGTACGATGGTGGCCAGTACTGTGGCAACATAAGAGCCAAACAGATCGGCGCCCATTCCGGCCACATCACCCACGTTATCGCCTACATTATCAGCAATGGTGGCAGGATTACGGGGATCATCTTCGGGAATGCCGGCTTCAACTTTTCCTACCAGGTCGGCACCCACATCGGCCGCCTTGGTATAAATACCGCCACCCACACGGGCAAAGAGAGCGATCGATTCGGCACCCAATGAAAAACCGGTGAGCACTTCGATGGTTTTGATCATCTCATCGGAACTAACAGCAGCACCGGGCGCAAATACTTGTTTTAAAATAATGTAGAGTCCACCTAAACCCAGCACGGCCAAACCTGACACACCAAGACCCATAACGGCTCCTCCCGTAAACGATACGTTAAGCGCTTTGCTAAGGCTGGTACGAGCGGCTTGCGCAGTTCTGACATTGGCCAGGGTGGCGATCTTCATTCCTATATATCCGGCCGTGGCACTAAAGACAGCACCCACCACAAACGAGACGGCGATCAGCCAGTGGGAGTGAGGGTTAGAACTAGCCATCAGAGCCAGTAACATACCCACGACGACTACAAAGTAGCCCAAGATTTTCCACTCGGCCTTCAAAAAGGCCATGGCTCCTTCGGCAATGTAGGTGCTGATCTCTTTCATACGATCGGTGCCGGCATCTTGCTTGGCAACCCAATTAAACTTAACAAGGGTGTACAGGAGTCCAATTACACCAGACAGAGGAACCAGATAAATTAACTTGTCCATAATCGTTGTTTCTGCAGTTCAGTTTTAGAGAGACAGATCCCTCAAAAAGAGGGGTTGTTCGGGCGGCAAAGATAGGGGGTCAGCGCCTATTAATCAAGGGCCAACCAGGCCGCTCCCAGGTGGTCAATCAGGTCGCTGGGAAGCAGAGCCGGCTCCGAAACCGTCCGGGCTGCCAGATTACCCGCCAGCCCATGTAAATAGACCCCCAGGCGAACAGCCTGCTGTACGGGTATTGGTTGCGCCAGCAGTCCGGTGATTATACCGGTCAGTACATCGCCCATGCCCCCGGTGGCCATTCCGGCATTACCACTGCCGTTAAAGAACAAAGCTCCATCGGGGCAAGCGATCTGGGTATAATGCCCTTTTAAGACTATATAGAACTGATAACGGCCAGCATTATCGATCGCCTTCCGCAGGCGTTCAAAATCGTTGGCACTCTCTCCGAAAAGTCTTGCAAATTCTTTGGGATGCGGTGTCAGCACACTACCCTTGGGGATTTTATGCAGCAAGGCGGGATGCATGGCTATGCAATTGAGGGCATCGGCATCGATCACTATCGGTCGGGTGTAAGAGGCGAGTATCGTTTCTACCACAGTAGCGGTTTGTGGATGCGTACCTAATCCCGGACCTATTCCAATCGATTGAAATACGGAGAGGCTTTCCGGTAATTGACTGATGATGTCTTGACTGGTATCGACTAAGCACATAGCTTCCGGTACCGCAGTTTGTAAAATGGTTAGTCCGGCAGCAGGCACTTGGCAGCTCAGTAATCCAAGTCCCGATCGAAGGGCGCCCTTTGCAGCCAGCACGGCGGCTCCCATTTTTCCAAGTTGTCCACACAACAAAAGCGCGTGGCCGAAATTGCCCTTATGAGCAATACTGGCACGAAAGGGTTTGAGTAATTTGACATCCTCCAGTAATTGAAGTTCAATTGCTGTGTGGGAATGCTCATAAAATCCGGGATGTAATCCGATAGACAGCAAATGCACCTGTCCGAGGTAGCTATGGTTTTCCGCCAGCAACATGGCCAGTTTATAGGATTGCAGACAAAGGGTATGTGTAGCCTTAACAACAGGATGTGAAAGGGAGGAGCGATCGGCAAAAAGTCCGCTGGGTAAATCGATGGAGATGCAAACACACCCTGATGCATTGATTCGTTCCACAAAGGCTGCGCTAAGTCCTTCAAGACCACGATTAAGACCGGTTCCATACAACGCATCGATGACAGGCGTAGCGGTATCGAATACGGGTAGCTGATCGACGGCCTGAACAAATCGAATGGTGACTTGAGAAAACGCATGCAGGCGAGAAAGATTCAATTGAAAATCGGAGGTGCCTCGAAAACCGAACTCCAGTACATACACCGAAACCGTTTTTCCCTGCGCTGCAAGCAGACGGGCTATCACTAGTCCGTCGCCACCATTATTGCCCTTACCGCAACAGATCGTAAAGCAGGACTGATCAGGATACTGTGCCATCAGCCAGGCAAAGCAACGACCGGCCGCCCGTTCCATCAGCTGTTCGGAAGAAATAGGTTCTTCGCGTATGGTATACTCATCCCAAGCCTTGATCTGCTCAGCGCTAAAGATCTTCATACGTGGTAAGTTCAGTAATTAAATTGAAAGCGGCAATGAGTAGAATGCCTTAGCGGTCGTATTTTTTAGCCCCCGGTTCTTTGGCGTAATGAATTACTGATCGTCCTCTCGTTCGTCTTGATTGTAATAATTGCCAAAGAGGTCATAACTGTGATGCGCCGCCGAATAAATACTCCGGTTAAAACGATTACCTAAAATGATGATCACTATTTTTTCTTCTACCAATCGGGTAAAGACCGCATTATTACCATGCCATCTTCCAAAATGGTAGATCACTTTTTTTCCATTGCGCAAAAACTCCAGGCGAAACCCCAGTCCGTAATGATGGGTGCCGGGTCTTTCGAAACTGTATCCTTGAAAGGCTTGTTGCAATAACGAGGTATCGATCAACTGATCGGTATACAAGGCCTGATCCCATTTGAGCAGATCTTGCGGTGTACTGTAAATATTCTTATCCCCGTAGGTCAAATCGAGATAATCGAGTGGCCAAAGCCGTCCGTTAGGTTGAAAGGAAGGGGTGCTGCGATGGGCGTGCCGAGACTGATACACGAACGTATGGTTCATGCCCAATGGGTCGAATATATTTTTTTGCAGATAACGGGGATACGAAAGACCCGAAATTTTTTCGATCAACAAGGCCAGCAGTACATAATTCGTGTTGCAATATTCGAATCGTTTATTAGGGGGAGCATGGCGGGCCGGTTGTTCGGTGCTCATTATATGCAGCACATCTTGGTTGGTAGCCATGCGCTCTTTATTCCAAGAAGAGGCCTCCATAAAGTAGAGATAATTGGGAAGCCCGCTGCGATGGGTAAGCAAGTCGCGTACGGTAATAGAGGGGTAGGGAAGCGTCGGAAAAAATCGGTTGATGGTGTCCGATAATGAGAGCTTTCCTTGCTGTACAAGGCCTAAAATGGCTATGGCTGTAAAGGGTTTGGTAGAAGAAGCAATATGCAACGAACTGTTTGCGGTAAGCGGGCGGCTTCGGCCCGGAAGATCTTCAAAACCGCGGTACTGCTCATAGAGTATAGTTCCTCCCTTGGCCACCAGAATACCTCCGTTAAAATTTCGATAGGGCCCCAACAGCGTACTGTCAAAATAGTGAGCCAGCAGCGCATTGTAGCGTTGCTTCTCGGCAGTGCTGATGGCCAACGGGGCAGGAGGGGTATAGGCATTTTTTGTAACGATTCTTTCTTCGATGAGACCGCAAGACGTACTACCGCTCATTAGTATCCACCCCGCCAATACTGTGTATATAAATCTGTTTTTCAACGGTGGTCAAAGATAGGGTTCCTGCTATTTACAAGTATATTTGTAATGACTTGTTCCTTTTTTATTATTTGTTTTTGAGAAAAGATGGCTACGCAACAACGACATACGGCTACCAGTTATCCCAAAGAGAAGATCAAAATCCTTTTTTTGGAAAATATCAGTGATGCTGCTGTCAAGAAATTCCGCTCACATGGCTATACACAGGTAGAGAAGATAAGTCGTGCACTCAGCGAGCAACAACTGATCGAAGCGGTTCGTGACGTACACATTTTAGGTATCCGTTCAAAAACGACTATCACAGAGAACGTGCTCGCGGCCGCTAAAAAATTACAAGCTATCGGTTGTTTCTGTATCGGCGTAAACCAGATTGATCTTCGTGCCGCCACCCAAAAAGGGGTAGCGGTTTTTAATGCGCCTTATTCAAATACACGTTCGGTGGCAGAGCTGGTGATCGGAGCCTCCATTATGTTATTGCGCGGTATTCCCGATAAAAACCTGGCGGCTCATAGCGGTCTTTGGCAAAAAGAAGCCAAGGGTAGTCGCGAAATGCGCGGTAAGACGATGGGCATTGTCGGATACGGTAATATCGGAAGCCAGGTAAGCGTAATGGCGGAAGCCCTGGGAATGCGTGTTGTCTTTTATGATATAGAGAACAAATTGCCATTGGGCAACGCCACCCGTTGTCGCTCCTTAAAAGAGTTATTGGCAACCGCAGATATCATCACCTTACATGTGCCCGAGACTACCCAGACACATCATCTTATTAATAAACAAACCCTGCGACAATGTAAAAAGGGAGCATTGCTTATTAATTATGCCAGAGGCCATGTGGTCGATCTGGAGGCCCTCAACCAGGCCTTGAAAACCGAGCATATGGCCGGAGCCGCCATTGATGTGTTTCCCTGGGAGCCCGAAAAGAACGGCGATTCTTTTGTTTGTCCACTACAAAATCAGCCCAATGTGCTGCTGACTCCCCATATCGGTGGCAGTACCGAAGAAGCTCAGCAAAATATCGGGGAGGATGTCAGCGTCAAGCTGTTCCAGTACCTCGAAACAGGCTTCAGTGACGGCTCTCATTCCATTCCATCTCTTTCGCTGCCTCCACAAGCAGGCTCCCATCGTATTCTGCATATACACAAGAATGTGCCCGGCGTTCTTTCTGCCATTAATACCGCCCTTTCAAGTAATAATATAAATATCCTTGGCCAATATTTGAAAACCAACGATTTAATCGGATATGTTGTGGTTGATGTCGATCATAAGCTGTCTGCCCGGGCCTTATCGGTGTTACGAGATGTGCCCGGTTCTATACGCGTACGCATGCTTTACTGAGCCCCTTATTTCCTATAATTTATATTATGTTAAATAGCTTATTCTAAAGTAAAGCCACCCATTGGATGGCCTTACGAAATCCGTTATGCTATCAGTTCTTTATCGATTCATAGCGATCGTTCCACTTCTTCTCCTCTGCCGCCCACTTGGCCTGGTCGGCTGTATTTTTTGCCTTTCCGGCCATCGCTTTTTTGAAGGAGAAAATATCGGCTAAATAACTTGCTGCTTTTTTATACTGTTGCTTATCTCGCGTATCCAATTCGCCTTTGGCGGCAAAAATGGCCGCAGCCGCTTCGTAGGGATCCTTGGCTCCTTCTAAGGTCTCGCCGTATTCTTTATCAAGGGCATCCCTTTTGGCGATATCCTCTTTCGAGGCCATGGTACCGGGCTTCGTCCGAGCTTTCATATCACGGGCATGCTGGTCTCTTTTTTCGCTGACCACGGCAGCCTTATTGATAAAATGATCGCCGATGTACAGATAAGGTATTTCGTATCCTGGTCTTGCTTTAGCAGCACGATTGAAAGCTACGATCATCTTCTTTTCGAGTTCTGCATAATTTCCGGGTAATACGGCCTCTGTATCGCGGGG
>JBIIDB010000191.1:0-2608 GCA_044238505.1 Chitinophagaceae bacterium
CACAAGCAGATCGCCCAACTTTCTAAAGGCTACAAACAACGAGTGGGACTAGCTGCTGCTCTTTTGCACGACCCCGAGGTATTGATTCTCGACGAGCCCACTTCGGGACTGGACCCTAACCAGCTGGTCGAGATCCGCGAACTCATCAAATCGGCAGGAGCCGATAAAACGGTACTGTTCTCGACCCACATCTTACAAGAGGCCGAAGCGATTTGCGACCGTGTGATCATCATTCACAAGGGTAAGATAAGAGTCGACAGCCTGCTGAGCGAACTGCACAAAAAAGTATCTTTGCCCCGCCAGGGAATGAGTTTAGAAGAGATTTTCAGGCATCTCACCTCATCCTGATTTCAACAAAAATTAACATCGACCCATGAGCTACATTGCCGAAGTATTTGCCCGTCAAATTTTAGATTCAAGAGGAAATCCCACTGTAGAAGTAGATCTGATCACTGAAGAGGGAGCCGTAGGCCGCGCCGCTGTTCCCAGCGGAGCCAGCACCGGCATTCACGAAGCTGTAGAGCTACGTGATGGCGATAAGAAAAAGTACCTGGGTAAAGGAGTATTACAGGCTATAGATAATGTCAATAAAAAGATCGCCCCCCTTTTACTGGGCTATGACGTGGCTGATCAGACGGGGATCGACGAGATGATGATACAGCTCGATGGCACATCGAATAAATCAAAGCTGGGCGCCAACGCCCTGCTTGCCGTCAGCATGGCCGCTGCCAAAGCCGCTGCCGAAGAAGCGGCCCTCCCTTTGTACCGCTATATTGGGGGCACCAATGCCAAAGTGCTCCCCATGCCCATGATGAACATTCTCAACGGAGGCGCCCATGCCGATAACAAGATCGACTTTCAGGAATTTATGGTGATGCCGGTGGGGGCTACTCATTTTAGCGAAGGACTTCGCTGGGGGGTAGAGATCTTTCATGCCCTAAAAAATGTACTCAAGAAAAAAGGATACAGCACCAACGTGGGAGACGAAGGTGGATTCGCTCCCAACATCCAAAGCAACGAGGAAGCCATCGAAATGGTACTGACCGCCATCGATGCCGCTGGCTACAAGGCCGGATCGCAGATCAAGATTGCCATGGATGCGGCCAATAGCGAACTTTGGAACAGCAAAAAGAAGAAATATGTTTTTCATAAGAGCAGCGGCAAAGAAATGACGAGTGAGCAATTGGTAAAATATTGGGAAGGGTGGATCAAGAAGTATCCGATCTGCAGCATCGAAGATGGTATGGCCGAAGATGATTGGTCTGGTTGGAAAATGCTTACGGAGGCGGTGGGCGACCGCTGCCAGCTGGTAGGAGACGATCTGTTCGTGACCAATGTAACTCGCTTACAACAGGGGATCGACAAACAGATCGGTAATGCCCTGCTCGTTAAAGTAAACCAGATCGGAACACTCACCGAGACGATAAATGCCGTGACGCTGGCGCAGCACAATGGCTACAATACCATCATGAGTCATCGAAGCGGAGAGACCGAAGACAGCACCATCGCCGACCTGGCTGTGGCCCTTAACTGCGCGCAGATAAAGACCGGCAGTGCCTCTCGTTCAGACCGGATGGCCAAATACAACCAACTGATCCGGATCGAGGAACAACTGGGCAGCTCCGCCATCTATCCGAAGGGAAAGATCAGATTCGGAAAAAAATAAAGCGGGGCAATTGCGACCCTTGTTAACTTTACGTACCGGATGCAACAGGTATTAAATACGATCCCCTCCTGGCTCAAAAGCAAGTATGTGATCAGCCTGGCCGCCTTTTTGGTTGTGATTGTTTTTTTAGACAAGAACGACCTCTTTACCCAACTCGACCGCAAGCGCGAACTGCGTGAGTTGCAACAAACTAAATCTCACTATTCGACCCAGATCGAGGCCGAAAAAAAAGAGCTGGATCAGCTGCGGAACAACCCGGCTACCATCGAAAAATACGCCCGCGAAAAGTACCTGATGAAAAGGGAGAATGAGGACCTTTTTCTGATCACTCCCAAGTCGGCCAGCGGCAACCGCTGATTTTTTTGCCTGTCATACAATAAGAGAGGCCCCTCTTCGTTTTACAGGGGAGCGACCCAACTAGTTGCTTTTTAAATTCGCTTCCATGAGCAATTTTACCCCCGACGACCTTTTACTTTACCTCTACAACGACATGGATGCAGCCACCCGGTTGCAAGTAGAGGATCAACTGGCAAAAGACTGGACCCTTCGCGAAAAAATGGGCGTACTAAAGACCGCCAAAGACCGGTTAAGCCGGCTTTCAGAGACACCTCGCACCGAAGTGATCCTGAACATCCTGCACAAAGCGGCCGAAAAGCTGAACGAGACGGTCCGTTCCTGAAAGAGCCGTATTTTTTCTTGACCACTTGACGTATCTCCTCCCGTAAGGCCGCTCCTTGATTTGGTAGTTGCACGTTATCTTGCGCCCATGACCCGTGCTGAAAAATATAAGCAGGTAACCGACTACTTTCTTACCCACGCTCCCGCTGCAGAAACCGAACTACTTTTCGATAACCCTTACCAGCTATTGGTGGCAGTAGTACTTTCTGCCCAGTGTACCGACAAACGGGTCAATCAAACCACCCCGGCCTTGTTTGCCGCCTA
>JBIIDB010000066.1:0-9398 GCA_044238505.1 Chitinophagaceae bacterium
TGCGGTCCTTTCCCATCCGGTCGGCTACTTGCTCTTGCGTGTAATGCAGTTCATCCATCATGCGTTTATAGCTCAAGGCAACTTCTATGGCATTGAGATCTTCTCGTTGGAGATTTTCGAGCAAGGCCAACTCTAATAACTGCTGGTCATTAGCCTGTCGCTGATAGGCCGGAATATCAGACAGTCCGGCCAATTTGGCGGCTCTCCATCTTCGTTCTCCGGAGATCAACCGGTATTTTCCGCTTGCCAATTTGGCTACGGTAATGGGTTGAATGATGTCGTGCTGTTTAATGGAGGTGGCCAATTGTTGCAGGGCCGTCTCGTCAAAATCGCGCCGGGGCTGTTTGGGGTTTGGTTCAATATCCGACACCGGAACCCTGGTGCTGGCCGTGGCCGACTCCACCACAGCTGGTTTGAGTTGCCCACTGGTAGTTTTCAGGTCGGTATCGATACTTTGCAACAGTGAGCGAATCCCTTTGCCCAACTGGTCTTTGTGTTGTTTGGGGTTGCTCATGATTATAATTCCAAGATTCGTTCTTCGTTCTTGATGCGGGTCAGGTTATTTTTTTGTAAGATTTCTTTTGCCAAATTCAGATAGTTCATGGCTCCTTTGCTATTGGCATCATAGAGGATCACTGGCTTGCCGGTGCTGGGCGCTTCGGCCAACCGGGCATTCCGATGTACGATCGTGGTAAAGACCATGTCTTCGAAATGTCTTCGCACCTCGCTTACGACCTGGTTACAGAGGCGTAACCTTCCATCGTACATGGTCATAAGAATTCCTTCGATGACCAACTGCGTGTTAAGTCGACTTTGTACGATCTTGATGGTATTGAGTAGTTTCCCCAATCCTTCGAGGGCAAAGAATTCGGCTTGTACGGGGATCACCACCGAATCGGCAGCGGTCAATGCATTAACAGTGATAAGCCCCAGCGAAGGCGAACAATCGATGATGATAAAATCGTACTCCTCTTTAACGGCTTCGATCAAATTTTTGAGTACGGTTTCGCGGTTGGGGTAATTGATCATTTCAATTTCGGCGCCTACCAGATCGATGTGGGAGGGAATCAAGTCGAGGTTGGGGATCTCGGTCTTTAAGATCACGTCTTTTGCTTTGGCCTGGTTGACCATGCAGTCGTATAGGCTCTGGGTGATGTTGTGCAGGTCGAAGCCCACTCCGGTGGTACTGTTAGCCTGTGGATCGGCATCCACCAATAGTGTCTTGTATTCAAGCACCGCGAAACTGGCCGCCAAATTGATGGCGGTGGTGGTTTTTCCGACCCCTCCTTTTTGATTAGCGACTCCGATGATTCTTCCCATAGTCAGTTGAACTTCCTTGCGTTGAAAATGTTAGTGGTAAAGATGCCTGATTGGCCGAAGACGACAAAATTAAGTTTTGCCCATTAATTTTACCGACTCATGCGCAATGCTCCCTTCTGGTGGATCTTTATCGGATTCGTTTTTTTGCTTGACCTCTACGTTTTTCAGGTCATGCGACACCTGACCCATGGGTCAAGCTCGCGTACCAGGATCTTGTTGCATGGTTCCTATTGGTTTGTTTCGGTCCTTTCACTGGCGCTCTTAGTTTTTTTGCCTGTTCTTTTTTCAAAGAGTGCCGGTCAGGTGGCCCGTTCCGTACTGTTCGCCCTAATCGCCGGTCTTTTTTTGGCTAAGTTGCTGGCGGCCTTCTTTTTTTTAACTGATGATATACGACGGGGCTTGCAATGGAGCCTGACCAAGATCGTCAGTACCAAGCCGTCCGTCGGACCAGCAGAGCAGACCGATCTGATTTCACGTTCGGCTTTTTTAAGCTGGGCCGGTATGCTGGCCGGCTCGGGGCTGTTCGGGGCACTGGCCTATGGAATGGGAAACCGCTACCGATACCAGGTCAAAAATCTTAGCCTGCGTTTCCCTAACCTGCCCGCTGCCTTTAATGGGTTGCGTATTGTGCACATCTCCGACATTCATTCCGGAAGTTTTACGGACCGTTCGGCCGTGGAGCGGGGGGTAGAGAAGATAATGGCACAATCACCGGACCTGATCTTATTCACCGGTGATTTAGTCAATAATCTGGCCACTGAGATGAATCCTTACCTCGATGTGTTCAGTCGTCTTCGAGCGCCGCTGGGCGTCTACTCGGTGCTGGGCAATCATGACTATGCTGATTATGTTCGTTGGGACAGTGCCGAAGAAAAGCAGGCCAACCTGGCCTTACTCAAGGATATGCAGCGCCAGATGGGATGGCGGTTGTTGCTCAATGAGCAGGTGTTGATCGAAAAGGACGGACAACGCTTGCTATTGCTTGGCGTAGAAAACTGGAGTGCCAAGCTTCGTTTTCCCAAGTATGGTAACCTATCGCAGGCTTACGGTGACGGCACGGCAGCGCCCTTTAAAATTTTAATGACGCACGATCCCTCTCATTGGAGGGCCGAGGTCTGCGAAAAATATAACGACATAGCGCTCACCTTGTCGGGCCATACGCACGGTATGCAATTTGGCGTGGAGTTACCGGGCATGCGCTGGAGCCCTGTGCAATATTTTTATAACGAGTGGGCGGGTCTTTATGAGAAAGACCAGCAAAAACTTTATGTCAATACGGGCTTTGGATTTATTGGTTACCCGGGAAGGGTGGGCTTTCTGCCAGAGATCACGCTTATTGAATTATTCTCAAAAGATTAACACCCGGTGGATAATATGTAGCCCGCTTGTACAGTTTTGAGGGGGTATATTTGATCGTTCACCAAACACCCCACTGTATGAAAGTCAGGTTATTCATCTTGTTGTTTGCAGGATTCATCTCTTATGCGTCAAATGCCCAGTTTCATCTTGGGGTAAAGGCCGGCACCAATATAACCAAAGTAGAGGGCCGATCTTTTGAAGATGAATTTTCATACGGATACCAGCTGGGAGCCTTTGCAGAGATCAAGCTGTCCAAGCAGTTGACCTTGCAGCCCGAGTTGTTGATCAATCAGTACAAGAACTCACTCGATTCCAGCTATAATAACCTGCTGAATAATGCCCTTCGCGGACTGACCTCCGTCAAGATGGAATATCTTTCCATCCCAGTACTGCTCAATTACAAACTGGGCGGCGGATTTATTTCGTTGCAGGCCGGTCCGCAGTTCGGCATCTTATTCGACCGCAGCAATTCGTTTGGTCAAAATGCACAAAATGCCTTTAAGCAAGGTGACTTTTCGATGTTGGCCGGTGTTCAGCTAAAAGCCGGTATTTTCAGGATCAACGGGCGCTACTTTGTCGGACTCAACGATATTAATGACCTGACCAACGACTCCCGCTGGAAAAACCAGGGGTTTCAGCTCTCTGTTGGCATGACCTTACTCTAAGTCGATCCATTTTGTCAGGTAGTTACCGCGGGGCATGATTGTTGGCTAATATGTATTCCCGCGTTCTGTCATTGGTTTTAACGGCTCCCGGGCCGTCAGGTGACAGAATGTCCAAATAAATACCACTATGAGAGTCGAAAAGTTGATCCTGCATCCCGAAGAAGAAATGGATTTTTTGCCTATTATCCCCCTTAACGAGGGAGCACAGGATGATGGACAAGAGATTGTGGTGCCCGACACCATTGCTCTTTTACCCCTTCGCAATACGGTCTTATTTCCCGGGGTGGTGCTGCCCATTACCGTAGGCAGAGATAAAAGTATACGCGCTGTAACCGATGCCTACAAGGCCGACAAACTCATCGGCGTGGTGGCTCAAAAAGACAGTGCTGTAGAAGATCCCGGAGTCACCGATCTGGAACGTATCGGAACAATTGCTCGTATCGTAAAATTAATCAAGATGCCCGACGGCGGCACCACGGTGATCATTCAGGGTAAGCTTCGATTTAGTATCGAGTCCGTTGTTGCAGAAGAACCTTACTTCAAAGCTGCTATCAAGTCCTTGAGCGAAGAAGCAGCCCCCCAAGACGAGGATTTCAATGCCTATGTAGCGAATATCAAAGAGCTGGCCGGTCAGATCATTCAGCTGTCCCCTAATATTCCCACCGAAGCGGGGATCATATTGCGCAACATAGAAAACCCTGTCTTTTTGGTACATTTTGTAGCCAGCAATCTCAATACAGACATCAGGGAAAAGCAACGCTTGCTCGAGATCGATCCGCTTCGTCAGCGGGCAGACTTGCTGATGCAACTGTTGCAAAAGGAATTACAGTTCGCCGAGCTTCGCAATAAAGTCACCGCCAAAACGCGTACGGAACTAGACAAGCAGCAACGGGAGTATTTCTTGCAGCAGCAGTTAAAGAGCATTAAGGAAGAACTCGGTGGTGATACCAATGCGCAAGAGCTAAAGGAGATGCAAAAGAAAGCCGAGGGAAAGGAATGGCCTGCGGCTGCCAAAGAAGCTTTTAAAAAGGGGATCGAAAAACTGGAGCGCATGCATCCCAGTACGCCAGATTATTCGGTGGTCTACAATCACCTCGATCTGATGCTCGATTTACCGTGGGGGACGTGCACACAAGATCATTACGACTTAAAAAAGGCCCGCACCACGCTCGACAAAGATCATTATGGCATGCGCAAGATCAAGGAGCGTATCTTAGAGCACCTGGCAGTACTCAAGTTAAAGGGAGATATGAAAAGCCCCATCCTTTGTTTTGTGGGGCCTCCCGGTATTGGTAAGACTTCGCTGGGAAAAAGCATCGCAAACGCCATTGGACGTAAATACGTTCGGTTGAGTCTTGGCGGATTACACGACGAAAGTGAGATCAGAGGGCATCGTAAGACCTATGTTGGCGCTATGCCCGGACGGATCTTGCAGTCGTTGCGAAAAGTGCAGGCCTCCAATCCGGTCATGATACTGGATGAGATCGATAAAGTCGGCGCTGACTTTAGGGGCGACCCCTCTTCGGCCTTACTCGAAGTGCTCGACCCTGAGCAGAACCATTCTTTTTACGATAATTACCTGGAGTTGGAATACGATCTCAGTAAGGTACTTTTTATTGCCACAGCCAATAATATTCAAAATGTGCAGCCTGCCTTGCGCGATCGACTCGAGATCATCGATTTGAGCGGTTATGCGGTAGAAGAAAAAATTGAGATCGCTAAAAGACACTTGATTCCCCGCCAAAAAGAATTACACGGGTTAAAGAGCAGTTCCCTTCGTATCAGCGACAAGATGCTGGAAAAGATCATTCAAGATTATACGCGCGAAAGCGGCGTGCGAGAACTCGACCGACAACTTGCTTCATTGATGCGTTTCGAGGCAAAAGAGTTGGTCATGAAAGAAAAGATCAAGCCTACGGTAGGTCCTGCCTTGATCGAAAAGGTGCTGGGTAAGGCCCGCTACAGCAACGATCTGTACAAGACGGTCCAGCAGCCGGGTGTAGCTGTGGGGCTGGCCTGGACCTACGTGGGCGGCGACATTTTATTTATTGAGGCTACGGTAAGCGAAGGGAAGGGGGTACTCACACTAACAGGTAACCTGGGCAATGTGATGAAAGAGAGCGCCACCACTGCGCTTACGTATTTGCAGAGTCATGCCAAAAAATATAAGATCGATCCGGCTCTTTTCGAAAAATCGAATGTGCATGTGCATGTTCCCGAAGGGGCCGTACCCAAGGATGGTCCCAGCGCCGGTATCACCTTGATGACGGCTATGGCCTCAGCGCTGACTGGTAAGCGAGTAAAGCCCTTTTTGGCCATGACCGGTGAGATTACGCTGCGCGGTCAGGTTTTGCCGGTAGGAGGTATCAAAGAAAAGGTGCTGGCAGCCAAACGAGCCGGACTTAAGGAGATCATTCTGTGCGCACAAAATGAAAAGGATGTTGAAGAGATCGAGCCTGCCTTTATCAAAGGGGTAAAGTTTTACTACGTCAAGAACATGTCGCAGGTACTTGAGGCCGCCCTTCTCTGATCTGCTAAGGGAGCAATTCGCGGTAAACGTTCATCACAGCTTCCGTTGTCACAGCGGTGGTAAACCGCTGCGCATATTCCCAGCCCGCTGCAGTTTGTTGCTGTACCCTGGTTGTATCGGTTGCCGTGGTGTAGAGTGATGCAGCGATCGATTCGGCACTGTCGGGGTCAACATAAAAGGCGCCTGGTCCGCCTGCCTCCGGAAGACAAGACCGATGCGAGGTGATAACAGGTACTTTACTGCAAAGTCCTTCGAGCACGGGTATACCGAATCCCTCGAAGTAAGAGGGATAAACTAACGCAGTGGCCTGCTGGTAAAGAGCCGGAAAATCACGGGCACTGACAAAGTCGACATCATTTTTTAGCCCTGGCTCATCCGATAAAAAGCGAATTTGTTTTTCGAGTTTTTGTTCCCGAACATACTGTTGCACTTTTCTTTTATAGGCGCCTCCTCCTCCAATGACCAGCAACGGAATGTCGAGTTTTTGTTGCAGTAATTTGATGGCTTTACAAGCTTGCAAGAGATTTTTTCTTTCGATCACCGATCCAACGGACAAAAAATAACGCTCGGGTAGTCGGTATTTTTTTCGGATACGTTCTTTTTCTGCCGGGGTGACCGTAGTATAAAATCGAGGGTCACAACTCTGATAGCAAACCCTGATCTTTTTTTCATCAATGGAATAAAATTGTATGATGTCGGCCTTCGTCTGCTCGCTAATGGCGATAATACGATCGGCTCGTTGACAGGCAGCGAGAAATTTATGATGATAGATCTGGCGGTCCATCCATGCATATTGCGCAGGATAGCGCTCCGGAATCAGATCGTGCATGGTAACCACCGTGGCGATGCCTGTGCGTTCTATCCCGATCGGTAATTCATGACTCAGTCCATGGTACAGATCGATCTGGTGTCGGGTAAGCCATTGTTTACACCACCGACTTCGCCAGACACTGCTCATCAGCTGATGCAATGGTTGTTCGGGTCGTACTTCGTGTAGTATGGGTTCGCTCCCTGTAAAATGCCTGCCGGGCTTTGGATTCAAAAGCCAATAGTGATGTTGCGGATACAGCGCAGCCAGCGATCGGAGCAGGGTGCGGCTGTAATGCCCCAATCCGGTGCCATTGTGAAAGGCCCTTTTTGCGTCGAAGGCAATTTGCATGACTCAAAGATAAGTGTCTCCCTTGGCTATAACCCGTGCGTAAGGAAGGGGTATGATATAGGGCGGTAAAAAAGGCGCTGCCCTTAGTAAGTGACCGGACAGTTCATGCGCCGATCACGCTGGTTAAAAAGTCGCTTTCCAATATGGATCGTGTGGCTGAAGAAGGCATCATTTTGTAGGGGATTGCCTCTTGGTGTAGTTGATTCATGCGGTGCCAGTCCACCCAGGTCGTAGGATCCTTGGTAATAGAGTCGCTTGGCACGCACGGCCTCGCTGGGTAACAGGTACGTATCAAAAGTGGCCGGATCTACATAAAACGAGGCACTTACATTATCGATCTGATCGGTGAATAATTTTCGGTAGAGAATCTCTGTTCCTATATAGAGTGTTTGATTGATATAGAATTTAATGCCAAGCCCCGTGTTGAGATTATATTGTGTGCGCGCGTAGGGTTTGCTTTGCGGATACTCGGCAAAACCTTGCCCTTCCAATCGCAGCGGTTGCAAGGCCACCCAGCTGCCGTCGATATCTTGCGCTTTCGGATTAAAATGCAAGACCCCGGCACCTAACAGGCCATAGGGTTGAATGGAATGCAGTAGCGAGCCTGCCTTGGCGGGTATTAATTGCAGAGGATATAGCGCCAGAGCCAGATAAAATTCTTGCGTGCCCGAACGAAAGTGAAGATTGCGCTTAAAGCGAAAGATATCATTTTGTGTAAGGGTTGGGGAGTGTCTGTCATTACCGGAAACTACGCCCAGTTGTGCCGCTGCCCTGATACTGAACCAGTCGAGGGGGTGAATAGCAAGATAGAGGCCTGCACTGGGCCGCGTCTCTTTCCAGTCAATGTCTTTGATAAAGCTGGTGCCGGCTCCTACGTTACCTCCCAAGTCGCCTAAAAAAAATTGAGGACCCGCCGTAAAACCGATCTCTAGTTTGTGGAGCCAGCTGTTGTCAGTAGGTTGTGTACGCCCGGTTTGCGCATAAAAAAAGATAACGATGGCTGCTAGGGCAAATAACCTAATACTCAAGGCACACACATTTGTAAAAAAACGATAGCAAGCAGAAAAAATTGTGACGCACAGTCCGGTTAGTAATAATAACCGAAAATAATATTCATTTCATCTTGGCTGGTCAACCCAAATGATACAGGCTGTGAGGTGTTGTTAAAATAGGTAACCTCGGAGGTTAGCCCCTCTCCGGGTTGCAGCATGATCGGCACAGGGTAGGAGAGTACCAGTGGATGTTCCCAACTGGTGTTGGTATAAACGATTTCCCCATTGCGGGGTCCGCCAAAGATCTTGATCACGAACTTTTCTCCCAGCTTATGGAAGTGAGAGGTGAGCATGACAATGCGGGTGAGTGAATTGAAGGTGAAATTTTTCGTGAATGTTCTGCGGGTGTTGGCCGGAATAGAAATATCAAAATTATTCAGGTCAAGTGTTTTGGCTTCGAACTGCACGGCTCCGCGCGGAACGGTATAAAAATTGATGTAGTTCTGCCCTGTTAGTGTAAAGTTAGTGCGGTTAAAGTAGTGCGCATTCAAGTCGACCGGCGTTCCGGGAGCCATCTTGATCGCCACGCCCGTGGGTAAGGTAATATCGGTATTGACATCCGTGCCGCCGCCCATAAACACGTGGTTTTGCATCTCGAGCAGGGTGGAGGAGTTCATGACACCGGTGACGGGATCTCGTAAGTCTCGCAGTACATTAAGGGCGGGTAAAAGACTGGGATTCCTAAAGCCATACACTACAAAGTGGTGACTATTGTTACCTCCCCGCATTTGCAAGCGGTTGACAAAAACCGTGTCGGTATTGGGGCTGTTTTTACGAATGAACACTTCGCGCTCGAAGTTTTTGGGAATATCAAACGGACTAATGGTCATTTGAAAACCCGTTCCGGCAGCAGGAGGTGTCAATGGCTGTACTTCGGCCTGGCAAGGTGTATTGTCTTTTAAAAGCGCATCGTCTGCATCAGCGCCGGTTTTGCTGGCACCTTTGTCGATCCATTGTTTTATAAATTCTACTTGTCCCCTGCTGAGTACTTGACCGCCCAAGGGCATCTGGGCTCCTAAATTGCCTAAACTGCTGTGGTGGCCGGTTTCGCAGGTGATCTTGTGATAGAGCAGACTCAGGTCAGAGGCTCCGGGTTTGACCAGTTTTAATCCGCGAAGTGCGGCAGCGGCATTTTGCGGCGCTTGGTTGATGAGTTCATCCCAGGCCTGGCCCTCCGCAAGAATCAACTTGTGTTGGTTGTAGGTGGCATCGGCGGTGCTGGCATGGCAGCCGGCCACCGCACAGGTGGGGGTAAGAATCTCTTCTTGGATCAGCTCGAAATCCGGGCGACCCTCTGCTTTTTTAGTACAGGA
>JBIIDB010000067.1:0-9368 GCA_044238505.1 Chitinophagaceae bacterium
TGATGTATCGAGAGTGATACAGGCCCTTCCGGGGGTAGGAGGAACGGCCGGTAGTGTGGGCGGATACAGAAATGACATCATCATCCGGGGAGGTGCACCCAACGAGAATGTATACTATTTGGATGGAATCGAGATCCCCGTCATCAACCATTTTGCCACACAAGGCAGTGCCGGAGGGCCCACTGGTATGCTGAATGTAAGTTTTCTCGAAGAAGTAAAACTGAGCTCCTCTTCTTTTGACGCACGATTCGATAACGCCCTTTCGTCGGTGTTACAATTTCGGCAGCGAAACGGAAATCCTAACCGCGTGCAAGGAAATCTTCGGCTAAGCGCCACCGAGCTGGCGACCACCCTCGAAGGACCCCTTTCCGCTAAAACCACTTTTTTGGCCTCAGCCCGGCGGTCGTATCTGCAATTGCTTTTTAAAGCGATCGACCTCCCGATTCGTCCCAATTACTGGGATTTTCAATATAAGGTCACCCATCGTATCAACAAGAAGACCACCCTCACTTTCCTGGGCCTGGGCGCCATCGATGACTTCAGCTTCGGAGCACCGCGCGAAGCCACTCCCGAAAAATTATATATACTCGACGCTACCCCATCCATTCAACAATGGAATTACACCTTTGGCGTGAGTGTGCGAAAGCAAATACCCGGCGGCTACTGGAACCTGGCCCTAAGCAGAAACATGTTCGATAACGCGATCGAAAAATTCGACGACAACAACACACAGGACGAAACCAAGAGAAGAACGGGTATCAATTCGCAAGAGATAGAAAACAAACTACGATTTGACGTTAACAAGACTATTCGAGGCATAAAAATAGCTTACGGTGGAGTCGTGCAATATGCCAAAAGCAATAACAACTCTTTTATTCGCATTCGCCAAGAACTTAGAGATGGGGCCGGCAATCTGATTCAACCCGCCGTAACATCACGCTACCGATCGAATATAGACCTGTGGAGAACAGGCGCCTTCTTACAGCTTAGCAAGCGAATGGCACAAAACCGGTTGAGCGTGAGTGGTGGTATTCGAACCGACCTGAACAGCTTTACAGAAACGGGTAGCGATCCGCTCAGAACACTCTCTGCCAGAGTGGGTCTTTCGTATGTGCTGGCCGATAAGTGGTCGCTAAATGCATCGGTGGGCGATTACTATAAACTTCCTGTTTATACCATTCTCAGCTTCCGTAATAACCAGGGACAGCTGGTCAACCGAAACAGCGATTATACCAGAAGTTCGCATGTGGTCATTGGAACTGAATTCTTACCGGCGCCCACTACCCGCTTTACCCTCGAAGCGTTTTATAAGCGATACGACCGGGTTCCCGTATCGATAAGAGATGGTATTTCCTTAAGCAATCTGGGTGGAGATTTTAATGCGGTCGGCAACGAAGCGGTGCGTACCGACGGACAGGGCTATAGTTATGGATTGGAATTTTTCGCACAACAAAAACTAAGCAAGCGTTTCTTTAGCACCCTTTCTTATACGTTCTTTATAAGTCGCTTTAGCGGTACCGACAAAAAGATGATAGCCAGTGCCTGGGACAACCGTCATTTACTTTCTTTTATCGGCGGTTATAAAATGGGGAAGAACTGGGAGATCGGTGTCAAGTTTCGTTACCAGGGAGGAGCCCCCTTTACTCCCTTTGACATGGCACAATCGCAGCTCAATTACCTGACATTGGGCACTGGCGTATTGAATCTTTCTCAACTCAACAGCCAACGCCTGGGTGCTTTTCATGCAGGCGATCTTCGCATCGATAAAAAATGGAACTGGCGAAAGACCACCTTCGATCTCTTTTTAGACATTACGAATTTCTACGGTGCCAAAAGTCCGGCTTTCCCACAGTTTACCTTTAAGAGAAACGAAACAAATACCGCCTTTTTGACCACCAACGGTCAGCCGATCAATCTTAACGGATCGAATGCTATTCCTCTTATACTGGCTAACGAGGATGGAACGCTGATCCCCACTATCGGATTTATTGTAGAATTCTAAGAGCGTTTGTTTTTGGCATACACCAACAGTGCGTGCAGTCCAAGGGCCAGCAAAATAAGCGCCAGCCCGACATAGAAGCCGCCGCTCAGCAGTTGATCTTCGCGAAAAAAAATAAAGGCCAGTAAGATGCCGTACACCGGCTCCAGGTTATAGCTGAGATTGACGGTAAAGGCCGATAATTTTTGTAACGCAGCCCCCGAAAGTTGAAAGGCCCATACGGAGCAGACCCACGAGAGCACCAGCAGCCAGAGCAGATCCGCTGTGGTGGGCAGTAACCGAAACGAAGAAAAAGTGGTTTGATAAACCGGAATCAGCACCGCCATAAACAAAAATCCGCCCAATTGCTGCCACACGAGCATACTCTCTACATTGGTCTTTTTGAGTAGTTCTCTATTGAAGATCGGAAAAAGCGCTGCCAGCAGAGCTGAAACCAGACCAATGGCAATACCCACGGTATATCGGGTATCAAAGTGAAAGATGATGTAAACGCCTGCAAGGGTCATCAACCCTAAGAGTAGCTCGATAAAATTGAGTGACTTTTTTAAAATGAGAGGCTCGAACAAAGCCGTGAAAAATCCAATAGCAGAAAAACAAACCAGCGCTATGGAAACATTCGCATATTTTATAGCCCCATAAAAAGTAAGCCAGTGAAGCCCGGCGATCATGCCGACTGCCATAATCCTGACAATTAAGCCGAGGGAAAGGGACTCGATCTTTTTTCTCCACGAAAAAAGCACCCACATCGATAGCACCGTTAATAACAGTCGGTAGCACACGATCATCAATTCATTGAGCGTAATAAGTCTGCCCAGAATACCGGTGAGACCAGCCAGCAATACAGCCAGGTGAAGTTGCGTGTACGCTTTTTTCATGAGGAAAGGTGGGCACTTCGCTTCTTTCGGTAGCTGGTCAAAAAAGTATAGAATCGCAACTGAATCACTCCCAATACGCCCTCAGTGATGATCCCTTTGTTCATTTTGGAACTCCCCAGCGTGCGATCCTGAAAAAGAATCGGTACTTCCTTGATCACAAAACCCAGTCGCCAAGATGCGTACTTCATTTCGATCTGAAATGCATATCCTACAAAACGGATGCTCGATAGGTCAATAGTTTCAAGAACGGCCCTACGGTAGCAAACAAATCCGGCCGTGGGGTCCTTGACCGGCATCCATAAGATACATCTTGTGTAAAGGGAGGCGCCGCGTGACAACGCGATCCGGTTGGCGGGCCAATTGACAACACCGCCTCCCTGAACATATCTTGAACCTACGGCCACATCAGCCCCTTGCCTTTTGCAGGCATCATATAGTCGAAGAAGGTCTGCCGGACTATGCGAAAAGTCGGCATCCATCTCAAAAATATATTGATACGATCGTTGCAGCGCCCATCTGAACCCGAAAATATACGCCGTACCCAAGCCCTGCTTACCCGCACGCTGTTCCAAGAAAAGTCGTTCCGGATACTGCTCCATCAGCGACTGCACGATAGCCGCAGTACCATCTGGGGAGCCATCATCAATAACCAGTACATGAAACCCGCCTTCGAGGGAGAACACGACAGAAAGGATCGCAGCTATATTCTCCTTTTCGTTGTAGGTAGGTATGATGACCAGCTTATCCATTCTTCTTGAGTATCGTGCGGGTGTAGATCTCGGTGAGTTTTTGCTTGGTATGCTGGGGAAAATCACCCTTCATCATCCAATCATAGTATTGAGGCTCTGCTTTGAGCACCTCGGCCACCGACCTGCCCTTGAACTTACCAAAATTAAAGACCTCGACTCCGTTGTCCCAGACAAATCGCTTGGCAAAATCCACGATGGGCTCCTCTCCTATCGATTTTAAAATAGAATCGATCGTATTTCCCAGACTCTCGTATCGTTGCAGCTGGGCTTGCAGCACCTCATAGGTGGCACCGGCATCCACAGCGGCGCTGTGCGCTCCTTCCAGCGACTTTCCACAATAGAATTGGTAGGCAGCCGCCAGGGTTCGAGGCTCCATCTTATAAAAGATCTGCTGCACATCGAGCATTCTTCTGCCCTTCATATCAAATTCTACGCCTGATCTGAGAAATTCCTCGACCAGTAAGGGTATGTCGAATCGGTTGGAATTATACCCTGCCAAGTCGCAGCCATCGAGTATCTGCTTGAGTTCTTGGGCCACTTGTTTGAAAGTGGGCGCATCCTTTACCATTTCATCGGTAATGCCATGCACATCGCTGGAGGCCGTTGGAATGGGAATACCCGGATTGATAAGCTTGCGCTTGACAGTCTGGCTGCCATCAGTCAGGAGTTTAACAATGGCGATCTCTACGATACGGTCGGTTCCCAAATTGACCCCGGTGGTCTCCAGATCTATGAAGGCCAAGGGTTTTGTAAGTTGCAACATGCGGTAAAGTTAAGATTTTAAAGAGGTCGGACTCCTAAATTTACCAGCCTCTTCTGCTGACTGCAAGGGGCCCGTGTAAATTCCATACTTTTGTTGGCAATAAAACATCCTATGAGAAACCTCTTTTCTCTTTTATTGCTGGCCGGTCTCCTAACCTTATTGCTGGCTAGCTGCGCCACCTCTCGCGAGGGATGCCCCATGAACAGTACGCCCAAAACAAAATTCAGACGCTAGGACCATGAACTGGATTCCGCTGCAATCGTTGCAACAACTCGAGGAGATCTTGGCACAACCCGGGCCCGCACTGCTGTTTAAACATAGTACCCGCTGTTCGATCAGCAACGTGGCGCTAGAGCGACTCACTAAATCGTCACTCTCCGATCTGGCCCCGGCCTACTTACTCGACCTACTCTCTTATCGCGAACTATCAAACGCAATCGCTACCCGCTTACAGGTACATCATGAATCACCGCAAGTACTGCTGGTGAAGGAAGGGCAATGCTTCTACGATGAAAGTCATCTCTCGATAACCGTAGCAGAACTGGAGGAAGAACTGAAAAAGATCAAACTCCCTTAACCGCTCACATTCCTTGTGCGTTCATAAAATTGACCAAGGCCGCGGTATTTTTCAACTTAAGTTTCTTTAAGACATTGTAGCGGTGCACCTCAACGGTCTTTAGCGAAATCTCCAACTGCAAGGCAATTTCTTTAGAAGACAGCCCCTGCTTGATATGGGATACTACTTCGATCTCACGCTTCGAGAGCAGATTCATATCGGGAAACTCACTGTCTTCGTCGAGTTCCTGGTGAGCCACAATCGTTTTGATCTCTTCGCAGATATACTTATTGCCGGCCATCACTTCATCAATAGCCTTGAACAATTCGTCTTTGGAGGAGTTCTTGGTCACATACCCGCGGGCACCCATTTGTAACATTCTGCGGGCATAGGCCGGCATAGCGTGCATGGAGATGCCAATCACTTGGCTTTGCGGAGAATGCTTTAGCATCAACTTGGTGGCTTCGAAACCATTGATGGGCGTCATATTGATGTCCATCAGGATGATATGTGGCTTATGTGCCGAGGCTAACAAAAGTCCGGCTTGGACATCACTGGTTTCACCAATGACTTGAAATCGAGATTCGGTAGAGAGCACTATTTCCCAAGACTCTCTGATCAGCTTGTGATCGTCAATTAACAGAATCGTAATCTTGCTCATGGAACAAGGTTTTTCACAGGTTAGGTTATATCGAAAATAAGAAAATCCGTTTGACTGCTTTACTTTTGTAGCTCGTTTTTAAAAAATCAGTTGCCATGCGAAACCTACTTGTCTGCTTTCTTTATTGTTTACCCCTATTTGCCTTGTCCCAAGAAGACAGTACCGAAGTTTTTGACTACAGCCGTTTCGGCGATGCGCAAGGCGTTAAACGCTATTGCAACCAGAAAGTACTCAACCAGACACCGCAACGTATTGTGAGCGTGGGCCTGGAGCGGCTGGGTGGCTTTGCGGTGCCCGACTTGCCTCTGTCGGCCATGTTGCCCGCTATGCAAAGTTTTTCGGCCACCGGCATGTTCGGCCTTAAAGCACAAGTAAACATTCCTGTCGTTTCAACCAACAAGATCATCTGGCAGCTGGGAGCAAATTACTGGGGCAGTCGAATGTCCATCGAAAACCCAGGCAATCATCAGTTGGCCAAAAGACTATCCAGCCATAACCTGACCAGTACGGGTATCAATACCACGCTATTTAAACCGCTCAACGAAAAGAATTTTTTAATTGTGCAGGCCAGTGCCGATTTCAATGGAATTTTTGAAGAGCTAAATGATATTAACAGCAAGTCTCTTACCATCAGCGGATCTGCTTTATATGGCTGGAAATTATCTGAGAAGAATATGATCGGGGTCGGTTTGGCCCGCACCTACCGGGCCGGACAAATTTTGCATATACCCGTTGTATTATGGAATAAGACCTTTAACGACAAATGGGGCATGGAACTTTTACTACCGGCCCGCGGACATCTTCGGTATAATTTTTCTACTGCCAGCATTGTGCAACTGGGCTTTGAGCTGGAGGGAAACCAATTTTGGATGCGTCTTCCGGGCAGCGCCAATGGCACTGTCTTTATTCAGCGCGGCGAACTCAAACCCCGCATTATGTGGGACAAAAAACTCACCGGATTCTTGTGGTTCAATGCGCAAGCCGGACTTCGCTACAACTGGCGGTTCGATGGTATGGATGTCTACAACGGAAAGGAACTCAATCAACGCTATTTTACCAGCGCGTTGGGCAACCCCCTATACGTAGGATTCAGCCTGAACTTTGTATCGCCCTAGGTTATTTGGCCACCTGACGAGTCCAGGTATCGCTTCTGCCGATCAGGGAAACGCCAATGAATCCTCTTACATCGATACTGTTGGGGCTCGTCATTTTGATGGTGCAAGAATATGTATTGCCGTTTTTGGGATCATAGATACTGCCCTCTTCCCATACATTTTTTTCGGTGGGCACAAAGCCCCAGACATTGACCAATCCCAAAATGGGACGTGTACGAGAAGATTCATCAGGATGGTTCTTATCTACTTTTGGCTTTCCGGTTTCGGGGTCGTTGGGCTCTTTTAACCAAACGATCTTTCCCTGGTATTTATCTCCATTCTTGTAAATACGGACCATCGCTGTTCCTTCTCCCGTTTTCCAAACACCCACAATGGCATCGGGGTTGCCCGGTTGACCCGTAAAGGAGGTGCTGACGACCCAAAGCGAAAGACTGCAAAAAAGCATAAAGAAATGACGCATATACATCGGTTTAAGGATGATACAAATATAAAAAAGTGGAGGCGACCGGAGTCGAACCGGTGTCCAAACATATTCGTCGAAAGCTTTCTACATGTTTATTTCGGCATTTATTGTCGAAAGCAGGCAGGAACCGAACGTACCAACCGGCTTCGTAGCTGCGATTATCTTAAGCAAACAGCGCAGACTGCCTTTTCGAAAAAAGGCCTGCTTGCCGCAACCTGTTTTGGGTTTGAGTCGGCGGCGGGGCTTGGTAACAGATTGACCGGCCCGGCGGCCCTAATGACTACCTGATCACTGATTAGGCAGCCATGGCATACTGAGTATTGCCAGTTGAGTTTTCGTATTCAGATTAAACTGCTAATTACGCAACGCAGTACATGCTTACACTTTCAAAGAACGATGCTGTCAAAACCAAACGCCCCCAATTAACTAACGACCCCAGCCCAGCCAGTCATTGGCATTGGCATAGATCATCAGACCCAGCAAAATGGCCATTCCCGCCACCTGGGCATATTCCATAAACTTATCGCTGGGTTTTCTTTTGGTGATGATCTCGTAGAGCGTGAACATCACATGCCCGCCGTCCAGCGCCGGAATAGGCAACAGATTCATAAAGGCCAGCACGATCGATAAAAAGGCCGTGATACGCCAAAATGATTCCCAATCCCAGGCAGTGCCTGAGAAAATAGATCCCATGGCCTTAAAACCACCCACGCCCTTGTAGGCACCGGTATCGGGATCCAGTATTTTTTTGAATTGATCGATATAGTCTTGTAATTCATTGCCGGCTTTTTGTACCCCCGCGGGCAGCGCGGCCAGTAAGCCGTAGCGCTTTACATTCAGCTGTAACCAACCCAGACTATCCATCTGCTGGTAACTGTACCCATAGGCTAAAAATCCAATGCGTCCTTCTTGATTAACCTCAACGGGTAAGGTTACCTCTTGGCCGTTGCGCAATACGGAAAGTGACACCGTACGACCTTTAGCCGCTAATAACTTCTCTTGCAACTCATCGTAAAAATCGAAGCGAGCACTATCAACGGCCAAGATCAGGTCGTCTTTTCTAAGTCCTCCGCGGAAGGCAGCTGTGGTGTCCGGCACAAAAAAGGCAATGGCCGGTCTGCGCACTTCCAAAAATCCGCGAGAGTTGCGATTACGGTTTTCTACCAGCTGACCGATAAGATCTTTATCCATATTGATGGAGATGACTTGCTCTCCCCGCTGCAGTTGGACCTGCTGACCCAGAATTAATTTTCGGCGCAGCTTCTCAAAATCAGCAACCGGCTCTCCGTCGATCGAAAGAATGCGGTCTCCATTGCGAATACCCATTTTATACAACGTGCTATCCACCACATGCACACCGTACTTCATGGAGGCGGTTGGAATTTTCTTATCTCCCCAGGTCATCAAGATAAAAGAATAGATCACGAAGGCCACCAGCACATTCATCACCACTCCCCCGATCATGATGATCAGTCGTTGCCAGGCGGGCTTGCTCCGAAATTCCCAGGGCTGTGCCGGTCGTTGCAACGCGTCTTTATCGAGACTCTCGTCGATCATACCGGCGATCTTTACGTAGCCGCCCAGGGGCAACCACCCGATGCCATATTCCGTTTCGCCCTTTTTCTTTTTAAAGAGCGAGAACCAGGGATCGAAGAAAAGGTAGAACTTCTCTACGCGGCAATGAAACCAACGAGCCGTAATATAGTGGCCAAATTCGTGCAGGATCACCAAAATAGACAGCGACAGCAACAGCTGGGCTGCTTGCAATCCTACCGAAGACCAATTGATCGCTACTAGTGTCATACTGAAATAAGACCGACCAACCGGTTTTTTGCGCTGGCTTTTAGAGGTTGATCTGATCGGCTGCAAAGGTACGAGCCGCTGCATCGCTCTCAAAATAATCCTCGAGCGAAGGCTGGGCAATAAAGGGCACGGCCTGCATGGTTCGCTCAATTATTTCGGTCATTTCCAGAAAATTGATCCGGTTCTTTAAGAAGGCATACACCACGATCTCATTGGCGGCGTTCATGACGCAGGCCAGGTTACCCCCTTTTTCGAGCGCCTCTTGCGCCAAGGCCAGATTTCGGAAAGTTTTAACATCGGGATCCTCGAAACTGAGGTTGCGGACCGAGCGAAAATCATAGCGCGGAAAATCGTTTCGAATTCGCTGCGGAAATGCCAGTGCAT
>JBIIDB010000068.1:0-9339 GCA_044238505.1 Chitinophagaceae bacterium
TAATTTTCCGGAAGCCCCATAGATCTGCAGATCGATAAAGGCAGGCACCAACATATCGTATTGAAAAGGACCCGCAGACGGACTGATTGTCTCGATACGACCATCTCTTACCACTAAGGCCGCATCTGCTACCCATTTATCACCTGTAAAAATTTGACGGGCAGTGACCCTATTTGTTATACTCACGGGGACCAAAATAGCACATATTTTCAGCACTGCTCCAGGGAGGTTTTGGACAGCAAAGGGTGGGTTCTAAAAAAGAATTTTACCCTTGCCCTGTGCATAACCCTGCGACCTTTACTTACTTTCATAGTACTAATAATTTGGTTTTCAATTTATTAAACATACGTTTCTAGCTGATAATCAATGTTAAAAACTTTACTCATAATCATAAAGCAATTTGAACTTTATAAAAATTTTTATGTTTAGCTTTATAACGCTTGCCGTTTAACAACATTTTTTAACTAAAAACAACGAGCTATGACCATTTTCTTGGACATCACTCAGATCAATCCGGGTGATTACAGAGCGTTTACGTTCTTCATTGGCTGCATGGCCATGATGGCTGCCTCTGTATTCTTCTTCTTTGAGGTCGGTAATACCGAAAAAGCATGGAAGACTTCCGTGCTGGTTTCCGGACTCATCACCTTCATTGCGGCCGTGCATTACTATTATATGCGCGACTACACCATTGCAACCGGACAGTCTCCTACGTTCTTCCGTTACGTAGACTGGTTGCTGACAGTACCCCTGATGTGTGTAGAGTTTTACCTGATCACCAAAAAAGCGGGAGCCAAGATTGGCTTGCTGTGGAATCTGATCCTGGCATCTGTTGTGATGCTGGTGACCGGATATTGGGGTGAGGTAGCCGCGGGTGCTGACAACAGCAATGCTACCCTTTGGGGTACCATCAGCGCTATTGCTTATTTCTACATCGTTTATCTGGTATGGATGGGTGATGTAAAGAAATTGGCTGCCAGCGCCGGACCTGCCGTTGCCAAAGCCAACTCATTACTGGGATGGTTCGTATTAGTAGGTTGGGCCATTTATCCTGTAGGATACCTGGCTGGTACTGCTGCTGGTCAGTGGTATGCTGGTTTCGCCAACCTGGGTCTTGACATGGACATCATCTACAACATCGGTGATGCTGTAAACAAGATCGGATTCGGTTTGGTTATTTATAACCTCAGCCGCTCTTCTAACTAAGGTTAGTACCGTACTAAAGGGGGCTGTTTATTATAGGCAGCTCCCTTTTTTATTTTCATGACACCCATTTTAAAACAGCAAAGCTGGTTGACCCTGGCCGGCTTGGTCATGGGACTGATCTTTTGGATAAGTCCGATACCACATTCCTGGCAATGGGTCTTTTTCTTATTGGTCATTGTGACGGTAGGCTTACCCCATGGTGCCCTCGATTTTCTGATTGCCGGTGAGGGAAAAAGCAAGGCCAAGCTAAGCACCTTTTTATTCTTTTACATTTCGCAGTCTCTTGCCTTTCTGCTACTCTGGTTTTGGCCCCTGGCCGCAGCAAGCATTTTTGTACTATTGTCGGCTTATCACTTTGGCGAGACCGATCTGCAAGAGTTTAGCCCGCACCCCTGGCTAAAGCATTTCTCCATTCTCTGTTACGGACTAGCCACGCTCACTGCCCTGCTCTTTGCTCATTATAGTGAACTGATTACGCTCATACCCGATATAGACAGCCAGGTCTCCCGGTACAGCCTATTAGTATGGCTAAAAGAAAATTATCTGATTGTCTACTTCATTTTAATGGGGACAAGCCTCTTGTCTCTGGTACAAGAAAAAAATATCGACAGAGGAAAGATCGTTTCGCTGCTTATTTTAAGTATTCCGCAGCTTCTCATCTTTATACTTCCTTTTTTAGCGGGGTTTACCTACTACTTTGGCATTTGGCATTCCTTGCTCTCTATTGCGACTATCCAAAAAAATACAAATACTACCGGCTGGTCCCAGATCAGTAAACTGATCAATACGCAAACCGTTTCGTTCGCGCTGCTTGCCTTGATAATTATGGGTCTTTTATATTGGCTGATCAGCTCTTTTTTCAACTATGACAATCAGCTGTTGATCTTTTTTATAGGGCTTTCCATCTTGGCCATTCCGCATATGCAACTGATGCACCAGCTGCTCACCCGACGCTACCTATAAAAAAAGTCGGCCCCTTTTTACGGAACCGACTTTTGGTATGTACTCACAAAACACAAGTCTTTCTGACTAGATCTTTCTTTTAAAAATAAAACGGGTAATAAAAATACCTACCCCGTCTGCTTTACCGGCATCACTCTCAACGGCTGACGTTACATAGGCCAGCTCCCACCCTTGTTTGACCAGGTTATTGATCTTAGAGGTCAGTACGGCATCGTTAGAGGCAATATTTTGAAAGTTGATACCGGTCATGCTGTAAAAGTTGAGCAATTTGGTCTCGCTTAGTTCATCGATCTTAACATCGCGACGCTTTACACTACCTTGCTGAGAATCATTGCCACTGTTACGGTCGGTGGTCAACTCCTCGGCATTGATCTGTCCATTGTTCTCAATTACCCGAGAACGACCCAACCCCATGGGAACGATCGATTCTACAGAAGTAACGATTTTGTACTCGAACTGTGCTTGCGCGCGGGTGCCAAACAAAAAGGCGAATCCCATGAAAGCAAAGAAGATTTTATTCATAATGTGTAGGTTTTGAATGCTAAAGATAGTAACGACTTCTTTTTAGTCGGCTTTCTCACCCTCTTTTGCCCCAATATTAACAATTCGATAGGTCATAAATTATTCGGAAATTTGTCACATGTCCTCTCCGCAAATTGAATTGGCCGTAGAACTACTCAGCAACAACGACGTCGTTTGTATTCCCACCGAGACCGTTTACGGGCTGGCGGCCAGCTTATTCAGCGAGAGGGCTATTGATAAGATATACGCGCTTAAGGGCCGCCCCCGCACCAATCCCCTGATCGTGCATATTGGAAGAAGGGAGGATTTATCTAAGCTTTGTACCGAAGTACCTGCGCCTTTGCAACGGCTCATTGATCGCTTTTGGCCCGGCCCGCTTACCATTCTGGTAGAAAAATCAAACCTGGTTCCCAACACTGTGACCGCGGGCAGCGCGAGAGTAGCGATCCGCATGCCCCAACACCCATTAACCCTTGAGCTCCTGCAATCCCTCCCCTTTCCCCTGGTGGCCCCCAGCGCTAATCCCTACAATGCGATAAGCCCCACGTCCGCAACGCATGTGCAGCATTACTTTGGCGCGCAGATACCGCTTATCTTGGATGGCGGCCCTTGCCGACAAGGGTTGGAGTCTACTGTAGTAGGTATAGAAAATGGCAAGGTGGCAATTTACAGGCAAGGCATCATCACCACCGAGCAGGTACAAGAACTCGTGGGTGAAGTGATAGACCTTTCTGGAGCCATTCAAACCACAACTAGGGATGGCCAGCAAGTTGCTGCAGAGACCGCCACCAGCAGCAATCCTACCACTCCCAATGAGGAGGGTAAGGCGCAGGCTGCTCCGGGCATGACCCTTAAACATTATTCTCCCAAAACACCCACTATTCTTTGTGAGCATCTCGAACAGTTTAAAGAGGATAGCACCGGAAAAGCCTTTTTACTTTTCTGTAAAAAGAACCCTGCACTACCGTCAGCGCATCAGTATGTACTGAGCGAAAAGGGAGACCTGAGCGAAGCGGCGGCTCGACTCTACCAAGTTCTTCATGAACTTGATGAAAAATCATATCAACAAATAGTATGTGAGCGTTTTCCGGACAAGGGGATTGGTCGCGCCATCAACGATAGATTATGGCGAGCCGGAGGGGGCATTATTTCTCAATAGTTGCGCCGTCACCACGGCGGCGAGAATTTGTATTGTTCCCATGGCAATAAAGAGAACATCAAAAGAATAATAGTACGTCAACAAACCGCCCAATGCAAAGGCCAGACCCGACACAATCTGTGATTGGCCCGAAGAAAGACCCCAGGCATAGGTCTCGTGTTCCCGGTGCAAACTGGAAGCGTACAGTGAATCCCAAAGCGGTGTACCGATAGCCTCTGCAATTCCTAACCCTACTTGTATCCAGAATAGTTGAAATGGCGTTTCAACAAAGAGATATCCAAAAGTGAGTAGCGCATTGAGGGTATATCCCAATACCATCATCTGTACCTTATACCCCCGTCGGTTAAATAATTTACCCACCAGTATATAGCAGAACCCCGTGCAGACCAGATAAGCCGACCAGGCCCAGGTCAGATCAAGCACATCGCCGCCGATCTTCTCCGAGAAGATCGCGTACAACGGCCCCAACATCCCCTCGCCAAAATACCAGATGTTGGCACCCCAAAGAAGGGTCTTGCTTGTCTTACTTAGTTTCATGCAGAGGATAGAAAGTTGATTCCCTGTAGACCGAGAAAGAGGAAAAAGGTTTAAGGACCAATGGGGACAGCCCCGATTTTATCACTGTATCTTGGTAGCCCGACGGGCATAGATAGACCAATGGTTAGAACCACCACGATGTCTACGCCAGTCCTCCTCTACTAAAAGATGATACGTGTTTCTCTTCCCTTGCAAGCTCACCTCAATGGTGGCCTGAAAACGAACCGTAGCCAATTTAGAAGATCGAATATTTACCACCACACTATCCTCCAAAAAACGATGATAGATAAGGTAGCCTGTTTCAAGATTGTGAAACTGCTCTGCCTGGGTTTCTACCCATCCATTGCTATGCTGATAACGGAGTTCCTTGGAGGTTGTTACAGCAAGCACCCGCATATCTTTTCTGACAAGTGCCCCGTGAAAATTCAGCATGCTTAGTAAAACATTACGAGTTATTTTTCCTTTGGAATCACTCGGCGATTGTGCACGCACCTCGTTCATCAGACGGCTGTTTACACTATCACCTTGCGCCTTCAGGTGAGTCGGAGCCATACCCATCAACCACAGCAACCAGAAAAATATAATTCGTTTCATAAAAGTAAAATTATTAAAAAGCCCTTCCATCTCCTTCCCTGCCGGTCTTAAATGCCTACATGGCGCTTTATCCGATTGTTAAGGCGGGACTGGTTGAAGTAAAAAAGAGCACCGTTTCACGATGCTCTTTTCAGTCGGGACGACTAGATTCGAACTAGCGACCCCTTGCACCCCATGCAAGTGCGCTACCGGGCTGCGCTACGTCCCGAACAGGCGAAGCGGGCTTCGCGGGGAGGGCAAAGGTAGGCTATTTTGCCTATTTTTTGAAACGGCCGTAAAGCATTATCTTCGTCTCTTAATGAAGCTCCTCATTAAGCAAGCCAGGATCGTTGACCCTGCCTCTCCACACCACGGTCAAGTCGCTGACCTTCTTATCGAAAACGGCATCCTGACCACCCTCTCCAAAAAAATAACGGTTACAGCCGATCAAGAAATGGATATTCCCGGACTCCATGTTTCACCCGGCTGGGTCGATTGCTTTGCTCATTTTGCAGACCCGGGCTACGAACAGAAAGAAACACTCGAGACGGGTGCGGCAGCCGCTGCTGCCGGCGGATTTACCGATGTGATGATCGTACCCAATACAGCTCCGGCGCTGCACAATAAAGCTTCGGTGGAATATATTCTACATAAGGCTCGGACGCTGGCTGTCAACATTCACCCGATAGGAGCCGTAACACGCAATACCGAAGGAAAGGAACTTGCCGAGATGTACGACATGAAAAACAATGGCGCCATTGCCTTCTCGGATGGCCTTCACTGCATTCAATCGGCGGGGTTACTGATCAAAGCGCTGCAATATATCAAGGCCTTTGACGGGGTTCTCATACAGCTACCCGACGATAAAAGTATCAATCCGCAAGGACTGATCAATGAAGGAATTCTTTCTACGCAGCTGGGACTTCCCGGCAAGCCCGCTATTGCCGAAGAGCTGATCGTACAACGCGACATAGCACTAAATGACTATGCCGAATCTAAGCTACATCTTACTGCTATCTCTACAGCAAACGCTGTTGCGCAACTTGCCCAAGCAAAAAAAGAAAAAGGGGGTATCTCTTGCTCGGTGACGCCGTATCATCTTTTCTTTTGCGAAGAAGAACTAACCGATTATAATACCAACCTCAAGGTCAATCCGCCACTACGCACAAAAACGGATCGGGAAGCCCTTCGACAGGCTGTTCGCGCAGGTGTCATTGACTGTCTGGCCAGCCATCATCTCCCTCACGAAAAAGATGCCAAGGTCGTAGAATTCGAGTATGCGCAGTCTGGTATGATCGGACTCGAGACCGCCTTTGCGGCCCTTCGTACGAGTGTAGAAGAGCTATCTAACGAACAGATCGTTACGCTGATGGCTATCAACCCCAGAAAGATATTTGGTCTTCCGGCCGCCACTATTGCTGAGGGACAATGCGCCTGTCTGACCTTTTTTGAACCTGACGTTCACTGGACGGTAACTCCCGAAACGCTACGCTCTCGTTCCCGCAATTCTCCTTTTATCGGCAAAAAGCTACAAGGGAAAGTAGTGGGCATCTTTACTAAAAACGTACTTACACTTGCCTAAGATGAAAGTGCATCCCGCCCTCATTGGATTGATCAGTTCGGGGTTGATGATCGCGGCTCTGCTGGCGGGCTATTACCAAACGATACCCGATGCAAGAACAGCGCAGTTGATCGGCTACGGATGGTATGCGGCCGGTTTAGCGGCTACCCTGGTGCTGCACGGGTCGCCCGCAAAAGGATTCGGCGGTAATTTTTCGACCGGGTTTCGATGCTTTATTGTTGTTACACTAGTCATGGTCCTTTTTACATACGTCTTTAACGCTCTTCATCCGGAAACGGCCCAGCAAGCAGCCGCAGCGCTCAAAGAATCACTGCTAAAAGCCAACAACAGAACACCTGACGAAATAGAACAAGACGTTAATTTGTTTCGCCAGGGCTTTGCCACCATGGTGGTTTCCCGCTCTATTTTCGGATATTTGATGTTCGGAGCCATAATGACAGCCATTGGCTCCTTTTTACAAACCCTAAGAAAGCGCTGATGCATCTTTCGATCGTCATACCCCTGCTCAACGAAGCAGAGTCGCTACCTGAACTCAGCCAGTGGATCGCCGATGTGATGCATCGGAATGAGTTTCTCTACGAGATTATTTTTATAGACGACGGCAGCACCGACAACTCCTGGCAAGTCATCGAATCACTACAAAAACAGAACCCTTGTATTTGCGGCATCAAATTTCAACGCAACTACGGTAAATCAGCTGCACTACAAGTAGGCTTTACACATGCCCGAGGCGAAGTAGTCATCACTATGGATGCCGATTTGCAAGACTCTCCCGAAGAGATCCCTGCGCTCCGCTCTACCCTACTAAGCGAACAACTTGACCTGGTCAGTGGATGGAAAAAAGTTCGCTACGATAACACGCTTACCAAAAATATACCCTCCAAATTCTTTAATGCCGTTACCCGACGGGTTTCCGGAATTGCACTGCACGATTTTAATTGCGGATTAAAGGCATATAGAAGACAAGTTGTTAAAAGCATAGAGGTCTATGGCGAGATGCATCGCTATATTCCTGTTTTGGCCAAATGGGCCGGCTTTAGAAGAATTGGTGAAAAAGTAGTGGAGCACCGCCCCCGTAAGCACGGATACTCCAAGTTCGGATGGGATCGCTTCGTTAACGGCTTTTTGGATCTGCTCTCTATTACTTTTGTAGGTCGCTTCTCTAAACGACCCATGCATTTTTTTGGGCTATGGGGATCGGTCTGTTTTCTGGCCGGACTGGCGATGGCCCTTTACCTGGTAGCGGGTAAATTGTTAGATAGTGAATTTGCGCTAACAAACCGTCCTGCCTTTTTCTTTGCGCTTACTTTTCTGATAATAGGAATGCAGCTCTTTTTAGCCGGTTATCTGGCCGAGCTGATCGCCCGTAATGCCTCTGGTCGTAACCACTACCTTATCGAAACGCAAATCGGCTTGTAATGTCGAAGGTTGTCATCATAGGACCTGCGCATCCCCTGCGGGAAGGCGGAATTGTGAGTTTTAATCACAGACTGGCAATTGCTTTTCAACAAGCCGGTCATGATTGTGAAATATGGTCTTTCTCGCTGCAGTATCCCTCCTTTCTTTTTCCTGGCACATCACAGTATTCTAAAGAACCCGCCCCGAAGGGGATTCGCATAAAGAGTATCATCAATTCTATCAATCCGATCAACTGGGTTATAGTTGGAAAAAAAATAAAATCCCTGCGACCCGATTTGATCGTGGTGCGTTTTTGGCTGCCCTTGATGGGACCCTCATTGGGAACGATCCTGTCTATAGTTAAAAAAAATAAACATACGCGCATCGTTTGCCTGGCAGACAATATTATTCCGCACGAAAAAAGACCCGGCGATCAGCTCTTTACCCGCTACTTCTTGCGACAATGCCACTGTTTTATCACCATGAGCGACCAGGTGAGTCAAGACCTTCGTCATTTTGAAAAGCATAAGCCATACCGACAAGTTGCACATCCGCTCTACGATCACTTTGGAGTTGCCGTAAGCCAGCAAGAGGCCCGTACTAAACTAGGGCTTAGCGCTTCGGACAATATTATTTTATTCTTTGGATTTATTCGCCCCTATAAAGGACTCGACCTGCTGCTGGAGGCCATGGCGGATGAGCGCCTGGCCAGTCAAAACATCAAATTGTTGATTGCCGGCGAATACTACGAAAATGCACAACCCTACCTCGACCTGATAAACCGTTTGCAGCTAAATGATCGCGTTATAAGCCATACACATTTTATTGCCGATGCCGACGTGCGCTATTACCTCTGCGCAGCCGATGTAGTCGTGCAGCCGTACAAACAAGCTACGCAAAGCGGTGTAACCCCTTTGGCATACCACTTTGAAAAACCGATGATCGTGACCCGCGTAGGCGGGCTGGCCGATGCCGTACCCCATGAAAGCGCCGGCCTTGTGTGCGAAGCCAATAGCCGGGCAATAGCCGAAGCAATTTTGCGTTTTTACCAATCGGGGGCCGACCGCTTTGCGGAGGGCATTAAAGCACAAAGGGATAAACTGAGCTGGAGCACATTGGTCCACTCCATAGAAGAGCTGGCCTTACTAAACACATCTCATGCAAGCAACACCAGATAGGATCGGTTTATGCGCTGCCACGCTGCTGGCAGGCTTGCTTTGTCTGGCGTCCTTTTCACTAAAGGCGCAGCCAAGAACTTTTTCGACCCGCTTGGGCCCGGAAGAGCGACAGTTGTTATTAGCAAAAGAAGATTCGTTAAAGGAATATGCCGAATACCTGATTACTGATAGTTTGCCCGAAGACCGTATGATAGCCGACAGCATTTTTACCAAGACCTTGG
>JBIIDB010000004.1:0-29973 GCA_044238505.1 Chitinophagaceae bacterium
TAAGCGCGGGGGCTACCGGCCTCTTATTCGGCAGACCCTGGTTGGTGCCGTTGTTGATCGTGGCGGGCGGGATCGCTACCAATTTTAGCACGAAACGAATTCCGCAAGAGGCTGAAAAACCCAAAGCGGTTCGCTGGTGGAACTTTTGGTTGTTTGGTATCATCTTTATCGCTGCCGGATTACTGAGCGAAGCTGCCAGAACCAACAACTGGGCCGAGCGAAAACCTATCAATCTCTTTGAGAATACCTACCGGATGGGAAGCTTCGTTTTCGGGGGAGGACAAGTGTTGCTGCCGATGATGTATGAACAATGGAGTGTTCGGCCAAACAATGTAAAAGAAAACAATCCCAACGCTATCAAGATCGATCAAAACAAATTATATACAGGCATGGGTATCGTGCAAGCGGTGCCGGGTCCGGTGTTTTCGTTTGCCTCTTTTACCGGCGGGCTGGCCTTACAAGACCGGGGCTTGGTTATGCAATTGGTGGGTTGTTTGATCGGGACTATTGCTATTTTTTTACCAAGTGCCCTTCTCGTGCTTTTCTTTTTTCCTGTTTGGCATAATCTAAAAAAATATGCCGTTGTTTATCGCTCGCTCGAGGGCATCAACGCCGCTGTTGTAGGAATTATGATCGCTTCTACACTTTATATATCGCGCGACATCTCTCTTATTGATGGAAACATTATCAGTAGTCTTAACTTAATTGTGATCGTCGCCACCATGTTGTTGTTGCGATTCACAAAAGTTTTTTCGGCGCTGATCGTAGTGCTTTGTCTGGCGTTGGGCTACTTCTTATAATAGCCGCCCCTTTCTATTTCTTCAATTACCGCTTCGGGTACCATATAGCGAATGGATTTTCCATTGGCAATGCACGCGCGTATATAGGTAGAAGAAAGTTGAAGCAGGGGCGCATTGATCATTGTTGCTTTTGCGCCAAGCGAGTTTTGGATATCGTATCCCGGGCGGGGATAGACAAGTATTTCGTATTCGTCGATAAGGGTTTGATAGTTTTTCCAGCGAGGCAGATTTTGAAAACTGTCGGCACCCATAATTATGCGAAACTCGTGTTGCGGATATTTTTCTTTTAAATACAACAGGGTATCGATCGTGTACGAGGGTTTTGGCAGCGCAAACTCAATATCGGTAGGCTTGATGCGCGTATCGTGTTCGGTGGCTAATGTTGCCAGATGTAATCGGTGGTATTCGTTGAGCAGGGTGTTTTCTTTCTTCAGTGGATTTTGGGGAGAAACAACCAGCCAGACCTTTTCGAGATCGGTCTCGTTCAATATATAATTGGCCACGATCAGATGCCCGTTGTGAATGGGGTTAAAGGATCCGAAATAAAGCCCTATTTTCATTCTAATATATTGAATGTCAACTATTTATCTCAATTAGAATGGCGTCCGCCTCATTCAGTCGGAGGCTCAGATGATAGCCCGAAACAGACACTGAAAGGGGGTCGCCCAGCGGCGCTATCTGTTCGACCAAAATAGTCTCACCCGGCACACAGCCCATTTCCATCAGCTTTAAAAAGATTTCGTTGTTTTGAAATTCCTTTATTACACCCGCCTGGCCCGGTTTTAGCTCAGAGAGACGAAGCACCATGATCAAAATATTATTTTGCAAAGCTACCCTTGTTAGGTGGTATTTCTTTACGATTTTTGAGAATGATCCGCTCAGAATCAAAAGTTTATTTCTTTTTCGAAAAAAGGGGATTCTCGCTACAAAACAGAGGCGAACTAAAAAAATTCGTGCACGCCTTGTTTAAAAAAGAAAAAATCGCCCTGGAGACGATCAACTATATCTTTTGTTCCGATAAAAGGCTGCTGGAGATCAATAAAACGTACCTAAACCACGACTATTATACAGACATTATCAGCTTTGACCTATCCTCTGGGCCTAAAAAAGTCGCTGAAATCTACATTAGTATAGACCGTGTTCGCGAAAACGCTCAATCGCTTGGTGTTTCCCTCAAAAACGAACTGCACCGGGTAATTTTTCATGGAGCGCTGCACATTTGTGGCTATAAAGACAAAACCATAACGGAAAGGGCGGCTATGAGAAAGAAAGAAGACCACTACCTCTCCCTTTTTGGAATAGTTCCACGTGGAACCAATTGCTGAGCCTGGATTTTGCGGGCTCTTTCGTTAGCTGAGCGGTCTCCCGGTGCCTATCCCGTCTAAACCTGTTGCAGTCGTAAGATAAGCCGTTCTGCGGTGTGTCTTGTTTCACGTGAAACTAGCTCGTTGGCCAGTTTTGCCTGATTTCGCCTCAAGGTGATTGCACGGGCCACCCAAAAATCCCAGATTACTCCCCGCCATCTAAACTATAGCTCTATCTTTGCAGCGCATGTTTAAAGAATACGACGTAATTGTTGTAGGGGCCGGCCATGCCGGTTGCGAGGCGGCCGCAGCAGCAGCCAACATGGGTTCATCTACCCTGCTGATTACCATGAACATGCAAACTATTGCCCAAATGAGCTGTAACCCGGCTATGGGAGGCATTGCCAAGGGGCAAATAGTAAGGGAGATAGACGCCCTAGGGGGCTATTCGGGTATTGTGACTGACTTATCGACTATTCAATTTCGAATGCTGAACCGGAGCAAGGGCCCCGCCATGTGGAGCCCGCGGGCACAGAATGACCGCATGCTCTTTCACCTAAAGTGGAGGGAAATGCTCGAAAACACCAGCGGGCTTGACTTCTACCAAGACATGGTGGTCGGACTGCTGCTGAAAGATTCTGTATGCTATGGTGTAAAGACGGGTCTGGGGCATGAAATCAAAGCAAAGTCGGTAGTGCTGACGAATGGCACTTTTTTGAACGGCATTGTACACATAGGAGAAAAGAATTTTGGGGGTGGAAGAATGGCCGAAAAAGCGGCAACCGGTATTACAGAACAGCTTGTAAATCAGGGTTTTGAAAGCGACAGGCTGAAAACAGGAACCCCTCCCCGCATCGACGGCAGAAGCCTCGATTATACCAAAATGGAGGAGCAGCCCGGAGACGATATTGTTTCGGGGTTTTCATACACAAACACCCCGAAACCAACCCAGCAGAGAAGTTGCTGGATCGCCTACACTAATAATGGGGTGCACGACACGCTTAAATCGGGGTTTGATCGCAGCCCCATGTTCGCGGGTAGAATAGATGGGGTGGGTCCGCGTTACTGTCCCAGTATAGAGGATAAGATCAACCGATTTGCAGAAAGAGATCGCCACCAGCTGTTTATTGAGCCGGAGGGTTGGAATACCGTAGAAATCTACGTAAATGGATTTTCTACATCCCTTCCGGAAGAAATTCAATACGAGGCTCTTCGTAAAATTGATGGATTTGAAAATGTTAAGATGTTTAGACCGGGTTATGCTATTGAGTATGACTTTTTCCCGCCCACGCAGCTCAACTACTCGCTCGAAACAAAACTTATCAAACGTCTTTTTTTTGCCGGACAGATCAACGGTACCACCGGATACGAAGAAGCCGCCTGCCAAGGCTTGATGGCGGGTATCAACGCACATCGCGCAGCCACCAACTGTGAGCCGGTTATTCTAAAAAGAAGTGAGGCCTACATTGGAGTGCTTATCGACGACCTGATCAGCAAAGGAACGCAAGAGCCATATCGCATGTTTACCTCGCGCGCAGAATTCAGAACCCTGTTGCGACAAGACAATGCGGATCTGCGCCTAACAGAGCTCAGCCATGGATGGGGTCTTGCCACAGCAGAAAGAGCCGAGCGCGTTCAAATCAAGAAAAAAGAAGTAGAAGAAATAAAAAAACTGTTAGCTGCGCTCTCGTTAGAACCGCAAGAAGTGAACGGCTGGCTCACATCGCTGAATGCGGCGCCCATTGCAGAGAAACAAAAAGCACAAAAGATCTTGTTGCGACCCGATGTTTCGTTACAAGACTTTGCGCGCGCTGTCGAAAAAGTAAGGGTGGCGCTAAGCAACTACCATGCGGAAAGTATCGAACAGGCGGCAATACAAATAAAGTACGAAGTCTATATAGAAAAAGAAAGAGAGCTGGTGCAGCGGATGGCGCAACTCGAAGAGCTCGAGATTCCGGAGAGCTTCGATTATTTAAAGCTTTCCTCTCTTGGAAACGAAGCGCGCGAAAAACTCATTAAAATAAAACCCCGAACACTGGGTCAAGCCAGCCGTATTTCTGGCATCAATCCCAGCGACGTGCAGATATTGATGGTCTATATGGGGCGCTGATCGATGTTGCTTAATCCCTTCTTCTTTGTTGCTCTCTACTCGTTAGTGTATTTCCTGCGGGCCCACTGATAACACCTCGGCATAGCTTGCTGCCGCATCGGCAAGTAAAGGGTTCCATGCGAGGATCCAAAAAAGTGGCATAATCGAGTGTAAGTTCTTCGTGCGCAAAAACCGCACGCGTGGTGCATACATTCAATCCATCGAACACGGTGTTAGCATCACAGCTGTGGTTTTGTGGCGCCCAAGCGGTGGGGTCTTCGTCCCAAAGCGCAAAGACCTCTTCGCTCAACGGATAGGCATAGCGACGAAACTGAAGTTGTTGTCGGGGATCCCAGTGGTTGTCGATATAGCGTTTGGTAACGAGTCGTTGCGCCCGCTCTTCTCCCAAATAGATTATCTCTCCGGCCGCGAGATTTCTTACCGCATAAATGCCATAGCCCGCTATCGAATCGCCCTTAACGTAATAGAGTTTTTGCTTACGTCGATGGCGGGCGATACCCTCATTAATGATCTGCTCTAAAAATCCGCGCTTGCCGGCTGGGTCAAAATCTAAGATGTAGTCAGCAGAGCCCTCATAGCCATCCTCATAAAATACCGAGCAGGTTAAATTCATTTCTAAAAAATAGATCTCTCCGTTTTTATTTACCCTAAAGTCGAGTCGTCCATATCCGATACAGCCGCTGGTAATGAATATTTTTTCACTCGCCGCCCGTAGTGCTGATTCGAGAACCGGGTCGTTACAGGGAATATTTGAGGCGGGGTGAAGCGCCGAGGTCTTTAGTGCATATGTTTTAAAGGAGTCCCCTTCCGGAAAAATATATTCTACCGGCTTGTACGTGGTGCAGGTGCCAGGGGTTACCCCTGCTGCTACCAACACAGTAAACTCGCGCCCTTCGATATATTCCTCTGCCAACAATTGATCGAATTCGGCCAGTAACGCCTTACATTTTTTTTCAAGCGCGTCTTTGTCGCGCACGAGTGAGTCTCTGCTAACCCCTAAGCTGTCTCCCGCATGGGCCGGTTTTATAAATAGAGGAAAGCGAAGCGAAGAAGAAACGGTTTCAATATCAGACAGGTCGGTGATAGTCCTATAGGCGGGTGTTAGCACCCCTTCGCAATAAGAAACATATTTCATCACCTCTTTGGGAAAATCATAAATACGGGAGGTGGGTCCTGTAAAAGGAAGATTGAGTGTTTCGAGCGCGTAAATCACATCTACCCCGGGGACCTCCCAATCGGGATACCCCTCACAGAGGTTGACAAAAATGTCGTAGTTCTTTTTGGCAAGGGCGCGCAGCTGCTTATGGGTGGTCAGCTTATTTAAAAACACGTGGTCTACGGTGGCTTGGGGTAAAAGCGCCGAAAGGTTGCGGGGCGGATCGTAGTTTTTATAATCCACCCCGGTGGTAGAATAATCGGGTTGCAACACACACACTCTCACTAGATGACTTTTGCTTTTTTGTTTTTGAGCGTCAGGGGAAGCTCGGCTCTTGTAATGGCGTCGAACAAAATGGCCTCGATCACCTTACTGTATTTGATCTTCGACGCCTTTATGATGGCTCCAATAGAGGTGTAGTTCTCGTCTTCGCTAAGTCCGCATTGTGCGTTCGCCTCCAGCACATAGAGGGCGCCCGTATCTTGGTCTTGTCTTATATCAATCCTGGTGTATCCTTTTCCCCCCAGTGCCACATAGGCATCGAGGCTGAGTTGTTGTAATTTTTTTCGTAGCGAAGCAGACACGGGGCCATATTCATAGAAGTTTTCGTTTTGGGGCATGGGACTCTCGTCCTCATAGATCTCCCAAAGGCGATCGAACGAAAGAAATCGCTCGTTATCTGGCAAAGAGGGATGAAAGAGTCTTTCGACGGGTTCATATACGTGGCACCGTTCAGGATGGGTGGAGGAGCCGGTAATAAACGTGGTAAACTCGGGACCCTTGATATACTTCTCTACAAAAAGTCCATCGGCCAATAAGTTCCATCCCCTATAGCCGTCGGCCAACTCCTTAACGCGGTGTTGTAACTCGGCTTCGTTGTTGACAACATTCTTTACCGAAACACCCATGCTTCCGCCCGATACCGCAGGCTTGATAATCATCGGGGTGCCCACGGTTGAGCAGACGCCTTTTAAAGAAGAGGGTCTGCCACTGATCAACTTCCAGGGTGCTGTGGAAACGCCCGCCTTGTCAAAGGCCCGTTTCATGGGAATTTTAGAGGTGGTGATGGTGTAAAAATGTTGATCTGAGCCGGTATAGATTAGACCCTCTTCCTGGAGGGCATCAATAACCGAAACGCCGGGTACGCCATTTACCTCGTCCCCGTCGCAAAGGTTAAGCACCAGAGGGGTGTACCCATTTTTTGTTTTTGCTATACGCGCAACGGTAGCCCGCATATTTTTTAAGGTAACCGGTGTCCATGTCCAGCCAACCTCGAGTTCATCAAACACAACCTTGTACTCTTGAATACTGTGTGTAAAGTCGTAATAATGCGAAAGGTTGGGGTCGTTTGTTTCGAGTTCGGGGGCTAAAACCCAAATGTGATACGAAGAAAGATGGGGGGTGGGGCGCTTCATGCGGTCAGGCTACTTTTTTTCGCGCTTTTCTGGTCAGACGCTGCACGATGTAATCAGTAAAGCGATACTGTGCCACCTGTTCGCGATTTAGAAAAGCGGCGCCTCTAACTTCTCCTATACAAGAGGGGGTTCCGCAAAAACAGCGAAAGGGTTGTTGCATCTCCCACTCGGTAGATGGATAAAAAAATCCTAGCTCTTCACCCTCGGCAATATTGGCCAAAGCGATTATTTTCATAGAGCTCGTATCAAAAAAACAATTGGGCTCGCAGCTGTGGTTGATATATTGCAAATAGGAGGGTTGCAACATAATGTGCTTGTTTGTGCCCACCTGCACTGTTAAATAAGTTGGTGTTGAAGAAATACTGCCGGAGCTGAATGAGGCGATCTCTTCTCCTTTTTTAAACGCGCGTTTAGTAAAAAAACAAAGCTGTTGGTTGCTTTCGTTTAATCTGGTTTCGGCAAAACCGTGGTCGGCTACTGTGCGGTAGCGTGTAGGGGTGGGGACTGTCATGGGTTAGTTATCTATAGGAAAGATAGACAGCGTTCGCCTTGGTTTACTCAAGCTTACAACAGTGTGAATAAGTCAACAATAACCTTAGCGGGGTTTTTTATAAACCGGCACGGTGCTGCACGGCTCTCCATACATCAGCGTCTTTACAACGGGTAGTAATCGTTGGCTGATGGCCATATAGGCAAACTCTCCGATGGGGGTGTCGCCGCATCCTTTTACAATAACCCGCTGGTCATAATAAGGAGAAAGGTCGGCCGCTTCGATGTTTCTTAAAAAAAGGTGTTTTAAAAACTCCTGCTCTGTTCCATTATACAAAGCAGTGCAAACGGGTTGCAGATAACTGGCGACCAACATGTAAGCCCAAACAGGGATAATAGCATCCACAGAGCAGGTAACAGCAACAGCCTTGTCTTTATAAACAGACCAATCGGTTTGCTTGAGGGACTCGCGAAACTCTTTTTCCTTTACGATCATCCCCATAAACAAGTGATCCTTGATGTCGAACAGGACAATAGGTTGTTTGGGGTACCACTGTTCGAGGTCCAGTGAAATAAGACCACTCTCTGCAACCTTGTTAACAATCCCGTCGGCCATAGTGGGGTCTGTTAGTAGCGGGCTTGCCGTTTATCTTTAATCGTGGCAGTGGATCGCAATATAGAAAGAGGGTTATTGGGGCTATACTGGTTATTAAGCGCCTGAAGGGCTTGCTGATATCGGCTTTGGCGAATGGCGTTGATATCCTCCGAAACCACAGGTGTGGTACCTTGGTTCTCTACCCTAATCACAAAAACGCCGCTCAACCCCTCAATGGGTCCGACCACAGCCTTTGCTTTATTGGCGGGATTAAAGGCGGCGCCTGTTACCCTGGGTTCATACCCAAAGCTTCCGGTGAGTGCTCCAGACATTCTGATGCTGTCGGCCACCTCAACAGCCTTTCCTCCAAGGCTCGTTGCGGCTGCCTCGAGTGTGGTGGGATTTCCGATCTTTTTGGCGATCAGCGCTGCCTTCTTTTTGTTTCTAAGAACGGGGTCTACAGAGCCTCTTACTGAATTAACTGTTGCGGTGCCTTCTTTTATCACATCGTATACAGCCGCAACAATATAGTTGTTGTCGATTCGCTCAGGTTTTAACACGTCGCCCTTGTCGGCTTCGTAAATGGCGCGCACAAATGAGCGGGAAGCGCCCACACCTCTAACCTCAAAGGCAACGGGCGTAATATCTGAGGCGGTTCCTTTCGTAATTCCCTGGTTTTTTAATTTCTGTTCGTAGTTCTTTTCAAAAGAAGCTAAGTCTTTGCTGTCACCCGCAAAAGCATTCGCCTTGTTGAGGGCGGCATTGTCGGTTTCCTGGCTTACCACGATCTCTCTGGGTAAATACGCCACTTTATACGCTGGGCCCGAACCCTTCTGAGACAACACCTCTATGTAATGAAATCCGAAGTCAGTCTTTACAATTCCCTTTGATCCGGCTGCGCGCAAAAAGATAAAGTCGTTAAAGGGGCCCACCATTTGACCAGAAGGTACGTTCTCGTATTTACCCCCTGTTGCTTTACTTCCGGGGTCATCCGAAAACTTTGCCACCAGCGAGTCGAAAATAGCGCCGCCGGCTACCGCTTTTTGAAGACTGTCACAAAGATTATAGGCGGTGGCAGAGTCACGGTTTTGCGTGCTGATCAATATATGTCTGATGCTTACCGTGTCGGGCATATTCACCTTTCCGACCATGCGGGCCAACGCGTAGGTGCCGGCATCCAGATAGGGTCCATAAACCTCTCCGGTAGCAAGTTTAAAAATGGAATCCTTCATGGGTTGTTGGATAGACGTTGCACGAACGTATCCGTTATAATATTGTGCCCCCTCTCCGGCCAGGAATTGTTCGATGTTTTCGGTCGACTTGAATCGTTCTTTTAAATTTTCTACTTCGTTTCGTGTAGTCGCGCTGTCTTGTGTGGAGGGCGCGGCACTAAACGAAACATAATAAATGCTGCGGCTCTCTTGTTGCTTAAATTGATTTTTATACTTATTGATATACTGCTCAATTTCTGCATCGGTTACGGTTACGGCAGAATCGGGGATGTTGGTGTAGAGCTCTCTTACCAATGAAATTCGGGCCAGTTGGCTGTTCTCTGCGTTTTGCTTTTCTACGATCCACCGGGGATAATTGGTGCTATTAGAAAAAAGGGAGCTATATTTTTCGGACATACGCAGATTGGCCAGCGCATTAATATAATTTCCAATACTAGTCTTCTGCTCGGGTGTTCCCGTCTTTAGCAGCTGGTCGATATTTTGTTTGGCCAGCGCCCCGTTATAAAGGCCTGTTTTAGGGTCTTTAAATTGGTTTTGAAGATCCTGTGGGGCGTTTACACCATATAATATATCTCCCAGCTCTTTCTTACCCACTTCTATTCCTAATATATTCAACTCTTCACGCAGTAGCGTCTCGCTTACTTTTTGATTCCACGCTTGGTCTAGTGCCTGTTGGGTCATGGCTGCGTTTTGGGGATACCCCTGGGCCTTCATATTCTCTTCGGCTTGCACCACCATTGCGTTGAATTCATCAAACGGAATAGAGGTTCCGTTTACAGTTCCAACCGAAGTCTCCATTTGTCCACCCATGCGGCTCTTGCCGGCAAAATAATCGGTTAATATAAAGCCTAACAGTGCAAGTGCTACCAACACGACTGTAACCTTTGCGTACTTATCTCTGATATCCTGAATTATAGACATAATATATAGTGGTTAAAGGATGGCAAAAATAGGGGAAAAACTGTGGAAAAACGAGGGTTGAAGGCGCTTCTCAAAAGGGGGCATACCGGGTTTTTTAAAAAACCCGGGTAATGACTTTTTTTAAACAAAGCATGTTAGTTTATATGTTTTTTATGTGGAAAACAGGGTGTGAAACGTGGGGGTGAAACAGTAAAACCGGGAGGTTTTTTTAGGATTAGAAAAGAAGGATGATTCTTATGTTAATAGTGGGTAAGAAATCCACACACAACAAACACAAACCTGTTTAATAAAAAACTAACATTCTCAAAAAAAATATGAACCTTTTTTTCGGGAGAACTATATATCATACTATAAACCAATATTTTATATAATTATAATTCTTCTATTCTTTGTGAATAACCCCCTTTATTCGTTTTTAATTAGCTGCTTTATTAACAAGTTAACACCCCTAATAATAATAGATTTTATTAAAAAAAATAGATACTAATAGTATTACAGTGTGAATTAGCGGCGGTGTTTTTTGTATTTGAAAAATACAATTCAAAAAGTGAATATTGCGGCATGGAAAATATGTTAAAGGATGGATGGCTTGATATACCTGTTGATCCCACAGAGGATCTTTTTGAGGAAATTAAAAAACTAAAAAAAGAAAAAAACGCTATCATCCTCGCCCACTATTACCAAGACGCAGATATACAGGATATTGCAGATTATATAGGCGACAGTTTAGGATTAGCCAGACAAGCAGCACAAACAAAGGCGGATATGATTGTTTTTGCCGGCGTTCATTTTATGGCCGAAACAGCAAAGATCCTTAACCCAACCAAAAAAGTTGTTATTCCTGATCTACTGGCTGGTTGTTCTTTAAGTGATAGCTGCCCCCCACCTCTTTTCAAAAAATTTAAAGAAAAACACCCGGAACATAAGGTGGTTAGTTACATTAATTGCAGCGCCGAAATAAAATCGTTAAGTGATGTTATTTGCACCAGCTCTAATGCTATTTCTATTGTAAATAGTTTTTCTAAAGAGCAGCCACTCATATTTGCTCCCGATAAAAACCTGGGCCGCTACATTAATAAAAAAACCGGAAGAGAAATGTTATTATGGGATGGGGCTTGTATGGTGCACGAAATATTCAGTCTCGAAAAAATTACCAAACTAAAACATCGCCACCCGGCGGCAAAGCTAATAGCACACCCTGAATGTGAAGACCCCGTTTTACAGATAGCCGATATGATCGGATCAACTACGGAGTTATTAAAATTTAGTCAACAAGACCCATCACAAGAGTTTATTGTTGCTACAGAGGCGGGTATATTACACCAGATGATAAAAAACGCCCCCCACAAAAAATTTATTCCCGCGCCCCCAAATAATAACTGCGCTTGTAATGAATGTCCACACATGAAGCGAAACACGCTCGAAAAAATATATACCTGTATGAAGTATGAGCTGCCTGCTATTGAAATGGACGAAGAAGTAAGGGTGGCTGCAAAAAAACCCATTGACCGAATGCTTGAAATAAGCAAGGCTGCCGGAATTCAATAAAAAAAAGAATCGCGAATAATCATTCGCACATTGACGATCATCAGCGGATCCCCTATATTATCAACACTATATTTGTTCTATGATGCTTCTTTGATAGGTCGGTCAGCAAAAAATCAGAAATATCGGTTTAAAAGACCGTAAACTGATTGGCCGGTTGGCAGCAAAAAAAGGCTGCGCCTGACCAAGACGATCTTCGATGCAGACAGATTGTTGCAGAATAAACGCCTTAAAAAGCGATACACTGTAGCGATTGTGGGCAGGGCTGAGTTTCACAATTCGGCCCTGCTTTTTTATTTACCCCTTCTCTTTATAGCCTCTATTAATATAAGAAAGAAGACAGACGCGGAAACAACCCAGCCTATAACAAGCCAGGGGGGTATCGAAATTAAAAAGAGGTCCCGGAAAAAGGAAAAAGAAAAAACGAATAACAACAACACGGCGGCCAGTAACAAAAACAAAACCGCCGTTCGATTAGTAATAACCGAGGTAAAAAAGGGCTGCGAAAACGAAAGTAACGAAGCAATCAAAAAAAGATTACCCAGCACAAGCGTAGCAAAGGCGCCTCCGCGAACCACCCGACTTTCAAATCCCCACACCAAACAAAGCCAATACACCAATAAAACAAAACCTAATAAAAGCAACCCCAAAAAAACGCTGTGTTTAAAAAAGCGACGCGAAAAGAAAACAGCATTACTTGCTCTGGGGGCGCGGCGCATTACACCCGGCTCGCCCGGCTGTGATTCAAAAGCAACAGAGCACACCGGGTCAATTATAAGCTCTAAAAAAACAATCTGTACCGGTAACATTATAATAGGAAGGCCCGACCAAAAGGCGGGCACTAACACGAGCCCCACAATCGGAACATGAATAGAAAGTATATACAACAAGGCTTTTTGCAGGTTATCATAAATTCTTCTTCCCAACGAGATGGCCCTTACCACAGAAAAAAAATTATCATCTAACAGCACCAGATCAGCCGCTTCGCGTGCAACGTCGGTTCCCCGTTTTCCCATGGCGATCCCAATATCAGCCGCCTTGAGAGCGGGCGCATCATTTACCCCATCTCCCATCATAGCCACCACCTCTCCGTTTGTATGAAAGGCATGAACGAGTCTTAGTTTTTGTTCCGGTAAAATCCTGGCGAAAACCCGTTCTGTTTTAACCAGCCCCGCCAGATCGGCATCACCGATAGCGGCCACCTCATCTCCGGTTATCACGCGCCCGCCCCCCAATCCAATTTGTTGAGCAACCTGTCTTGCGGTTGCCGGGTGGTCTCCGGTAATCATAACCACCTTTAAACCGGCTTGCAGACAACTTTTCATAGCCTCGTCCATTTCCGGGCGAACCGGATCTTCAAACCCCAATAACCCGATGAACGAAAAAGTAAATGCCGAAGGGTGATCAGGAAACGCCCCCCGTTTTAACGAAGCGCTTGCCACCCCCAAAACCCGCAATCCCCTGTCTGCCATTTTATGCAGAGAAAAAAAATGTTTTCTCTCCTCTTCTTTACTCAGGGCACACAACCGAAAAACAGTTTCAGGGGCACCCTTGGTGGCCACTACCAGATCTTTTTCTGTGTCTGCACCCCACACGCGAGTAACAGCGAGCAGCGAGTCTTGCAGCGGATACTCTTTTAGCAGCGAAAGACCAAGACCCTCATCTCCCCACCGACCACAAAAATCTGTTATGGCTAAGTCCATGGGGTCTACTGACCGGGGTTCAGAAGCTTGTTGTGCCACGCGCACCAGGTTGTCGAAAGATCGCGATCGGCCTGCAAAGCCCGACCGATCTAACCACTCTTCTCCATTGTATAAAAGAGCCACCTCCATTTTGTTTTGTGTGATGGTCCCGGTTTTGTCGGCACACAAAACGGTGGCGGCCCCCAGCGTTTCAATGGCAGAGGGATTTCTGGTCAGCACGTTGTTTTGAGAGATACGCCACGCGCCAACCGCCAGAAAAACAGTCATTACTACCGGAAACTCCTCCGGCAGGATCGCCATCGAGGCTGATAGCCCATTGAGCAGGGCAGATAAAAAATTACCCCGGCTTATATAAAAAGCAACCACCACTACCACACTCACTATAGATCCGATACCCAACAGTTTTTTGGTAAGTTGTGCCGACGCTTTTTGAAGCCCCGTCTTTCTGGGCAACAAAACCTGTACCCGTTGGCCGATTTTACCCAGTTGTGATCGACCCCCGGTTGCGACCACCACCGCCAACCCCTTACCCGAAACGATCAATGAACCCGAAAAAAGATCTTTATCTCCCGAAAGCTCTTTGTGTACGGCAGCCGACTCTCCCGACAAAAGCGACTCGTCTGCATACAAACCCGCCGACTCCAATAAGGTTGCATCGGCGGCTACCCGATCCCCCGCCGAAAGAATCAGCCAATCACCGGGCACAACTTCTCTGCCGGCAATCCGCTCCGGCCGATTATCACGCAGAACCAACGCTCTTGGAGAAGACAATTTTTTTAACGCCGCCAAGGCCCGAGAGGATTTTTGTTTTTGAAAAAACGTGATAGCGACAATCAACACCATGGCCATAGACAAGACCAACCCCTCTTTATAGTTTCCCAATAACACATATAAGGCGGCCGCCCCCAATAATAAAAAGAACATGGGCTCTCCAAACACCGATTTTATAAAGGAGAGCACCCCCCTTTCTTTTTTTTCTACTAGTTCGTTATACCCCACCGAAGCCAAGATCCGCCGCGCCTCCTCGTTCGATAATCCGCCCATACCAACAAAGTAGGCAGGCCTCAAAAAATAACTTACATTGTATCGTCATCACCCCGCTAATTCTAATAACCATGAAGAAGACGCTGGTTTTTGTTTTATTGACAATCTGCATACAGCAGACCTACGCACAAGGGGGCTTTACACCCACCAACCTGGGCGGCCCCGTTATGAAATACCAAGGACTCAGAGACACAGACCTTGTACCAGATCCGGCAGGTAGAGAAAAAGGACTCAAGGAGTGGCGAATGAAACGCGACACAACGCTTGCGAAAGCAAAAAAACTGCTCGAAGAAAAAAATTACACAGCGGTCAACCAACTGTTGTTTCCGTACGACTATTTAGAGCCGGACGACGCGCTCTTTTATGAGTATCTCGGAAAAAGCTATTTCTATTCGGGGCTCTACCAGCCGGCCCTCGATTGTTTTGTGATCTCGAACGATCAAAAAAAACAAACCGAGCTGCTGTTTTTTATTGGGCAGTGTCATGAGAAAATGGGAAACGAGAAAGAGGCCATCAGGTTTTATAAGAAAGGGGCTAAAGAAGGAAACGCCGAATGTAAGGCCCGGCTGACCGAATAGCCCGAGTTCAACAAAAAGAAGCACTCGGTAGTTGTCTTTACAGAAGATGAAATGAAATATAGATATTTGATTTTTAACACCCGCCTTATGAAAAAAGCCAGTATTCTTTTTGCCGCCCTAGTGTGTGCGTACGCCGCGATTTCACAATCCAAAAAAGCTACCACCCCCGCTGTACCCGAGAGCATCAATACCACGCTGCTCGACGCCGTGCAGTATCGCCTGATAGGCCCATTTAGAGGGGGGCGCAGTGCCGCGGTGACAGCCAGCTATAAAACCCGCAACACGTTTTACTTTGGAGCGACCGGCGGAGGCGTATGGAAAACAACCGATGCCGGGGCTACCTGGAAAAACTGCAGCGATAAATACTTTGGCAGCTCGATTGGCGCTGTTGAAGTCGCACCCTCGAACGAGAATGTTATTTATGTTGGGGAGGGTGAGAACACCATGCGCGGAAATGTTTCCGAGGGGTTGGGAGGTATGTGGAAGAGCACCGATGGCGGAAAAACATGGAAGAATATCGGACTTGCCGACGGAAGACACATTACCAATATCATTATCCACCCTACCGATCCACAAACGGTCTGGGTGGGCGTTATGGGACACCTGTTTGGTCCTAACACGGAGCGGGGGGTATACAAAACAACGGATGGCGGACAAACCTGGAAGAGAACATTATATGTTAATGAACAAACAGGCTGCAGCGACTTAGTGATGGAGCCCGGCAATCCGGCTGTTTTTTATGCCGGCACCTGGCGGGTGATTCGTACTCCTCACAGCTTGGAGAGTGGCGGGGAAGGAAGCGGCTTGTGGAAGAGTACCGACGGGGGCGATACCTGGACCAATATTACAACAGCAAAAGGTCTGCCCAAGGGAGTTTGGGGTATAGTGGGCGTTGCGGTGGCCCCCTCTAATACCGATAAGTTGTATGCGATTATCGAAAACGAAAAAGGAGGTCTTTTTGTAAGTGCGGATGCCGGGCAAACATGGTCGCTCCAAAGCAACGATAACAATATTCGCCAGCGGGCCTGGTACTATACAAAAGTATTTGTGGACCCCAAGAATGAAAACATTGTCTATTGCCCCAACGTCAATTTTATGAAAAGCCGCGATGGCGGTAAAACCTTTCAATCGGTACGAACACCACACGGCGACCACCACGATCTGTGGATCGACCCCGAAGATGGTAAAAGAATGATAGTAGCAGATGATGGCGGAGCACAAGTAAGCTTCGATGAGGGAAACACCTGGAGTACGTACATGAACCAACCTACAGCGCAACTATATCGCGTAAGCACCGATAACGCGTTTCCCTATCGGGTGCTGGTAGCGCAACAAGACAACTCTACTCTTCGTATTCGCTCCTCTACCTATGGTGCTTATATAAGCGAGCAAGATTGGGAAGCCACCGCCGGTTCAGAGAGCGGGTATGTGGTGGCAGACCCCGAGAACCCTAATATTGTGTATGGAGGAAATTACGGCGGCTATCTGTCTCGTTACGATCACACCACGGGCGAAAATCGAGCCATCACTGTTTGGCCCGATAATCCGATGGGCGCGGGTGCCGATGTACAAAAATTTCGTTTTCAATGGAATTTTCCCATCTTTTTCTCTCCCCACCATCCCAAGAGATTGTATTGTGCGGGTAACGCTTTGTTTGTTACAGAAAACGAAGGCGCCAGCTGGACACAACTCTCTCCCGATCTGACCACCAACGATAAAGCAAAACAAATATCGAGTGGCGGACCCATCACCAAAGACAACACATCGGTAGAATATTATTGTACCATTTTTACGGCTGCCGAAAGTCCTTTCGAGAAAGACCATATCTGGACCGGAAGTGATGATGGACTTGTATACCTGAGCCGCGACGGTGGAAAAAACTGGAACAATGTAACGCCGGCCAACGCCCCAACGTTTATGATGTGGAATGCCATCGAGATGGACCCCTTTAAAAAAGGAGCCGCTTATATTACCGGAACCCGATATAAACTGGACGATTACACCCCCTACATCTACAAGACCGAAGATTACGGAAAGACCTGGAAGCTCATCACCAACGGCATCGACAAAATGCATTTTACCCGCGTAGCCCGTGCCGATCAAAAAAGACAAGGATTGTTATATGCAGGCACCGAATTCGGCATGTATATCAGCTATGACGATGGTGCCAACTGGCAACGCTTTCAACAGAATCTTCCCATCACCCCGATCACCGATCTCACCATCAAGAACAACAACCTGGTTGTAGCTACACAGGGTCGCTCTGTCTGGATCATCGACGACCTGTCTTTGGTGCAGCAATATGATAGCAAGATCGCCACAAAAAAGCTGCATGTCTATCAGCCCAACCCCACCTATCGCGTAGCCCCGTTACAAAACCGTTGGGGTGGCGCTTTATCGATGCCCGCCACAGCGGCCGCTAATCCACCCAAAGGAGCCGTGATAAATTTTTTCAGCAGCAGTGTAACCGACTCCACCAAAGCGGCTGTTGCCATCTACGATGGCGGCGGAAAGGAGATCACGCGGGTTACCCCCGATTCAAAAACCAACCCACTTAAACTAAACAAAGGGCACAACCGATTTATCTGGGATTTGCAGTATCCCGGTGCCGAGAAAATAGATGATTTGATCTTATGGAATGGAGTACCCGGCACCATTACGGCCCCTCCCGGAAATTATTACGCCGTCGTTACTCTCGACAACGATTCGGTTCGCGTCCCCCTTCAACTGATAGCAGATCCCAATTATCGCTGTACACAGGCAGACTATGATGCCCAGTTCGCTTTTCTGCAACAAGTGCAAGGCACCTTTAACGAAACCATGAAGGCCATCAAACAAATCCGACAGGCACGCACGCAGCTAAAAGAGTTTGTACAGCGACAGGGAAAAGACTGTCCAAAAGAACTCAGCAAGCTGTCCGATAGTTTGGTAAAAGCCATTACCCAGATCGAAGAACAACTACACCAGACCAAAGCAAAAAGCGGACAAGATGTACTCAATTATCCCATTCGCCTCGACGATAAACTGAGTGGCGTCTTTGATATGGCGAGCAGTGGCAATATGGCCCCGCCCAAGCAAGCCCGCGATGTCTATGCTGTACTCGCAGCGCAAGCAGACACAGCCATCCGACAATTAAAGCAATTGCTCGACGACGGCGTTAAGGCCTTTAATGCAATGGTAAAAGAAAAAGGACTACCCGTTGTTGTTTTGCAGTAGTGGGTAAAACAGGGCGAGCGCGTGTAACCGTAAGAACCATTGCGCGCTATTGCACCAGTAGATAATACAACGGAAATCCGATAGTAATGTTGAGCGGAAAGGTAACCCCTAATGCCATCGGGATATAGAGACCTGGATCGGAGTCGGGTGCCGCAAGACGCATAGCAGCCGGAACAGCAATATAAGAAGCGCTAGCGGCCAGGATGGCGAAAATAAAACGGGTGCCTGTCACATCACTAATGTAGTGGCTCAATAACGCGACCGCACACCCGTTGAATAGCGGCATTAAGAAGGCGAATAAGAACACAAAAACCCCGTGTTTTCTAAAACTCGAAAAGCGCTTCACCGTGATCATGCCCATTTCGAGTAAAAAGATGGCTAAAAATCCTTTAAAGATATCGGTGGTAAAAGGTTTGATACCCTCGGCTTGTTTCGAATCGGCCACTATCCCTATAATAAGACTACCTACGATCATAAGCACACTGCCATTCGATATCGCGTGTTTTAAGATGGCCGCCAGATTTACCGAGCGATCGCGAGCCTTATCATATTTGTTGATCAACACAAAACCCATGATAATGGCCGGAAACTCCATCAGGGCCATCACCGCAATCATATGTCCGCCAAAGGGCTGCCCCTGTATTTCTAAAAAACTTACAGCCGATACGAAAGTTACGGCACTCACTGAACCATACGATGCCGCAATGGCACCGGCGTTGCTTATTCCTACCTTGTTTTTTAGGATATAAAAAGAGTAGACCGGAATTAGCATGGCAATGATGGTCCCAAAGAGAATCGAATACCATATTTCTGCACTAGCCTCGCTGTGCTCGAGTTCCTGCCCCCCTTTAAAACCGATCGAAAAAAGCAAATAAAGAGAAATAAACCGAATCGATGTGGCGGGAATCTCCAGATCACTTTTTAACAGCGCAGCCACAATGCCCAACACAAAAAACAACAAGGTTGGGTTGGTCAAATTAGAAACCAGTATCTGAAAGCTGCTATTATCCATAGCGAGAAGATTATCGAATTTTACTAAACATCATTCTCATCCCCCTTGCCTCATCCCTTATGTTGGTTCCATCAAAAACAACCACCCCGTTTACCAACGTGGTTTTTATCTTGCTTCTTACGTGGTTGCCTACAAGCGGGGACCAACCGCATTTATAGCGAAGATTCTCCGCTGTAATTTGCCAAGGGTTGTCCAGGTCTACCAGCACCAGGTCTGCAAAATACCCCTCTTTGATATAACCGCGCTCTTTTATTTTGTATACATCCGCTACCCGGTGACTGGTTTTGGCTACAATTTGCTGAAGGGTAAGTTTTTTATCATGAAAAAACTCCAGTAACATGACCAGCGAGTGCTGGATCATCGGCCCGCCGGGCTTAACATGGTCGTACAACCCCTGCTTTTCTTCCCACCCGTGTGGGGCGTGATCGGTGGCTACCATGTCAAGATGATCATCTGTAAGGGCCTTCAACAGAACCGATGGATTAGTATGTGGTTTTACAGAGGGATTCCACTTGATCTTATTGCCCAGGCGTTCGTAATCATCGGTGGAGAATACAAGATGGTGTACACAAACTTCGGAGGTAATTCTTTTTTCGGCAGCAGCGCGCGCCGCAAACAATAGGGCCTCTGCACCGGTAGAGACATGTAACACGTGTAGGCGGTTATTAAAACGGGCCGCCAACTCCACCAGCTGTTGAGTGGAGGATAAACAAGCGCGTTCGTCGCGGATGATACTGTGATAGTGGGGTGGAATAGCCTCTCCAAACAACGCATGGGCCTTTTTATAGTTTTCGGCCATAATGGCTTCATCTTCCGAATGCAGTGCCACCAGGTGTCCTGTTCTGGCAAAAAGCTTTTCCAGATAGGGATGATTATTACAAAGCAACGAATGGTTTTCGTCAAAGTATAAACCATCATCGGTCAGTCCGCAAACGTCTTCCGTTCCCACTTTCAGCGCCTCTTCCAGATTATCGCGGGTAAGCCCCATAAAAAAAGAATAGTTCGCCACCGATGTTTGCGCCGCCCGCTTGTATTTTTCCTCGAGCGCTTCTACGGTTACGGTATTGGGTATGGTGTTGGGCATATCCATAAAAGAGGTTACACCGCCCGCTACCCCCGCCCTCGATTCAGAAGCGATATCTCCTTTGTAGGTCAAACCCGGATCGCGAAAATGCACATGGGCATCGATAACACCCGGCATCAGCACGGCACCCTCAGCATTGATCTCTTGATAGCGCAGCTGGGGAGACAGGCCAATCTGCCGCCCTACCTTACTGATGCGCTGGTCTTGTATGTGCACATCCCCCACGAAATCTTCCCCTTCGTTAATGATGCGCGCGTTCTTTATTAGTATATGACTCATAGTTATGGATTACAAATATCGCAGTACATCGGATCTTCGGATTGTTTTCCGTTGGGAAACATTTCTTTTTTTTCGAACCGGCAGCGCTGACAATGATACGTGTGATAGAGCGCCGACCGGGTAGACGAACCACATACCCGGCAGGGGAGTCCGGGGTCGGTTTTTGTAACCGAAAACCCGGGACAGTCACATTGCGGGCAACAAGAGCCAAGTTTTTCGACCAGGCGTTGCGCCGCTTGCCCGATCACCTTCATCCGGGACGGATTGTATAGGGCCCTCATATCGGTTTCTATAAAGGCATTTCCCTGTCTTTCGATGAGTCCATTTACACATTGCTCAAGTTGTGCCCAATCGGTTATCGCTTTTGTGATGGCTGTGGTATCCTTTTCTGCCGCGCGAACGATCAGGGCATGCGACGGAAACTGTACCCTTCTTGCAAATGCTTTAAGCTCATCGATGGTTGAAACCAGCGCGGCACTAAAATTAGTTTCGGTACTTACAGCTCGTCCGACCACTTCGATATTGTTTTTTTTATCGACCAGTAGTACTATTTCATCATTGCCGGGAACAAATACAAGAGAGGGGTGCGCCCCAAAAGAGCCCTCGGAGGCCACAGCCAAATCGCAACCGGTCAACTCCATTCCCCATTCGCATTTTTTTCGTGCGGTGGTCAGCGGGTCATCGATCCGTTCAACTTCTCCGGTAAAAGTGCCGAGCTTGTCGGTATCCAGACGGTCATCTGTAAAACAGTGTACTCCAAGTGCTGTTTCTAGTAGCGGAGACAGCACCGTTTCTTTTTTGTGTTTGGTGGCGATCAGGAGTCTGCGACTCGTAAACAAGGCGTCATTATTTTTTAAGGGCTAAACCGAAAAGAGCTCTTGTAAAGGTACGAAATTCCTTAGCCCCTGTGCCGCTTGAGCTTTTGGTAGTCGAGAAAATAAATCAGCCGTGCCGTCAACTCTTTGCCCTGGGGGATCCGAAAGACCTCTATCAGATTTTGACCGTATTTAGAAAAGCTAAGACCGTTGATGCTACGGTCGAGGGGCATCCAGTTTTTCCAGCCAACAATCAGCCGACTGCCATACATAAAATCCCAGGTATAGAAAAGGTCGAGGTTATAGGCGTTGTAATTATTGTCATTGCCGGTAATAAACGCCCGATCGATCCAATACCCCTTGGCATCCACGTTAAAATACTTTTCGTATCGTACACTACTCCAGTAGTGTCTGGCCCGGAGCGTTAAGAACATGCGGGGTGTAAAATTATACAGCCCCGATACCAGCGTTGTAAACTGCTTAACATCACGCCAACCCACGATCGGATCTCCGTTGGTTTCCCTTCTAAAGGCATAGCCCACATTCCCGTTATCGTTGCTGCCAGAACCCGACCACTCGATGCTCAGCCTGTCATTAAAGCGAAAACGAAGCGCAAGCTCGTAGTTGATATACTCGGCATCTTTAAACGAGGGCGTTTGTCCTAATCCAGCCTCGACACTTACATATAACCGCTTTCTGCTATCGGTGCTCCCGCCAAACCCCACATAGTGCCAAGGCATCATTCTGATCATACGCCCCGGCGTTCGCAACTCAAAATAATCGTGTTGCCACACCGGCTTTGATTCGTAGGTAAGCGTGAGGTCCCAAAAGTTCTTGAAAAAATGAAACACAGAGGCACCCATTTGTATTTCTTGCCAGACGTTGGGTTTATAGAGTTGTCGGTTGGTAAACCGAAGGGAATAACGATAGCTTAGGAAGTTCTTAGTAGGGGTAAACTGGTTATAGCTTATCCTGGCTGCCGTAGTTACCTCATTGGGTGCCTGTAAAAAGCCAAGGTCGTTGGGATCGTATCGATCGGATTCGATATTGTTGCTAACATCGAATTGAATCTTTCCGCTTACCTTTCGAAGGCTCAGCGTGGTATTGAAGCCATCGTAGGGATTTGTTCCCATGATCTTACTGTAGCGACCGGTTCCTACAATCCCATAATTATTTTTCTTGTCATAGAGGGCAAAATCGAGCGCCGAAACATTCGCATCACGTGCAAGACCGCTTCGTGTTACGTTCGTATTCGTAAAGGTAACAGAGGACCTTCCCTTTAGCGCTTGATCAACCACCAATAAGCTATAGTTAGTGAGGGGCTCTGTTTCAATCGACTCTGTTGCGCGGGTGGTCTTATTCAGGATAGCGGCCATCATGGGAGCGCTTATAGCGTTAAAAACGCCGATACCCAGATTTTTTTTATTTCTTCCGGAGAATTTTGATGCGTTGATCAATTGTGTAACACCCGGATTCTTGATGATCTCCAGGTTCGGATCGTTGGCCACCCGATTTTTTACTTGCCAGTAGCCCGCGGGTGTCAGGCCGATCCTGCGGCTATAAAACAGGCCCGCTTTATTAAAGAGTTCGGTACCTTCTGTAAAAAAAGGGCGGTTCTCCTGAAAACGAACTTCGAAGGGAGAAAGATTCAAGATCACATTATCTGATATCACTTGTCCAAAGTCGGGCACGAGAGTAGCATCGAAAGTAAAACTCTCGTTAACTCCCCATTTTACATCCATGCCCCCGTTGCGAAGCCACTCTTTTACGACGCCGCGGTTAGTGGGCGTGTTTCTGAACCCGGTTGTTACGTAAGGCAAAAACGAAAGCCGCAGTGCCGGCTCTATGTTACGTACGCCCAACAGGTCGCCAAACTGATTCACGAATCCAGCCACATTCGGGTCTACGGGATTCCAAAAACTACTTTCGTTCAGCCTTCTGCTAAAGCGTTGAAAATTGATGCCCCATAGTTGCTGCTCGCTTTTTGAGAAACGAAGCGAGATATAGGGTATTCGCATTTCAACCGTCCAGCCATCCGGGGTAAAGGCCACATTACTTTCCCAGACCGCATCCCAGCTATAATCGCTGGGTAATCCAAACATCGACTGAATGGCCGGCGAGATCCGGGCGTCCGATTGCACATTGCGGCTGGTTACCACAAATTGAAACCCATTCTGGTCGTCATTGTAAGTATCGAGAAAAATAGAAAAGTAGTCTACATCTTGTCGCTGCTCTCCATCACGGGCCGTCAGTTGTTTACGAACAGCCTTAGGGTCATCATAGTTTTTGGCCGCCACATAAAGGGCTTCGTCGTCGTACAATAACCAAACCTCCGTACGAAGCGTGGCTGGTTTTCCGAAGTCGGGTGAGTTGACAATAAAACCCGAAGCAGGGGTTGCTAGTAGCCAAGCACTATCTTTAAGCAGCCCGTCTATTTTAGGTGTTATCGAGGTCCGTACAGCCGATACATTTTTTAGCACCGATACAGCGGGTGCCTGCGCACACACACCTGCCGATCCTACTAACAAAAGAACATACAAGAAATGCTTCATGGCTGGCGCAAAATTCAGCTAATCTGGCGTAACCAGCTAATGTTTCTGTTGTTTCTGTAGCAATGGCCCCGTGAGCGGTTCAGCGGTTAGCCCCACGCTTACCAGCCAATCCCATAATCTTCTCCATGGTTGCTGGAGCCGCCCCAAAGCGAACCATTTTTCCAATCAAAGAAGATCGCGTTGATCGGACCCGAGGTGCGGTCGTCAAAACTGAGCGTATATCCCATTTTAATAAGGGCGTTGCGCACCGATGTCGGGGTAGTGCCATGCAATAAAATATTGCCGGGTTTGGGTTTTCTGTCCTTGATCTTATTGCCACCCAGCGATAACCAAAGTTGATTACTGTTGATATTGGCTGCTTCGCAAGCTTGCTGTACAGTCATATTAAACTCGACCATATTTAAAAAAAACTGCAACAGATTCTGGTCTTGTGTATCGCCCCCTTGTACGGCAAACGAAAGAAAGGGTTTTCCGTCTTTAAGCGCCAACGAAGGCGTAAGTGTAACACGCGGTCTTTTACCGGGCGCAATTACATTGAAAGGATTGATGAGTGAGTCGAGTACAAAACTTTGCAATCGCTGGCTCATTCCCACGCCGGTGCTGCCCGCGATAGTAGCCGGAATCCATCCGCCACTGGGGGTAATTGATACAACCCACCCTTCTTTGTCGGCTGCTTCTACCGAAGTGGTACCTCGCCATAATCGATCCTGATACTCGGCACTTGCCATTGCAACAGCTCCGCTATCATGTGCGGGCACAAAATGGCGACTCCCGCTGTCACTAAGATCAAAGGCTCTTTTTTTAAGTAATTCTGAAAACGGATTTTGTTCTTGCTGAAAAGGATAAGGGTCTCCGGGCTCTATCGATTCGTTATTACGGGTGCTGTTTAGCTGAGCGGCTCGCTGTTTGGCATATTCTTTGCTCAGCAATCCGCGCATCGGTTCGTCAGGCGAAACGAGCGGATCGCCGTAGTAAAAGTCTCGATCCGCAAAAGCCATACTCATGGCTTGGTAGACCGTGTGGATATAGTCAGCACTGTTATAGCCCATTTTTTTCAGCTCAAAATTTTCTAAAATATTGAGCGCTTGCAGCAGCGCAGGTCCTTGTGTCCACTGTTGTAATTTATACACCTCAATCCCCTTGTAGTTGACCATGAGCGGCTCCTCCCATCGGGGTTTCCAATTGGCCAGATCGCTCTTGGTAATTAATCCACCCTGTTCTTGACACCCTCTTACAAACTCATCGGCAATATCGCCTTTGTAAAAGCGATCGTAAGCGGCCATAATAGCCTCTTTTCTTGTAGCGCCTTTTTTAAGTGCTGTCTGTTCGCTTTCTACCAGTTTGGTAAGCGTCTTTAACAGATCTTGCTGAATAAAGATTTCTCCTGCGCGCGGAGCTTCTCGCGACTCACCCAAATGGGGCAGTAACACCTGTTTACTGTATGGCCATTCTTTGATACGCTGTTTATTTCTTTCCATACTGTTGGCCGTTTGCGCATCGATAGGGTAGCCGGCTGCCAGTTGTATAGCGGGGGTTAATACCTCTTTCAAACTTTTAGTACCAAATTCGGCCAGCAGATAACAGATGCCGCCGGGAGTACCGGGCGTTGTTGCGGCCAAGGGTCCATACTCGGGTGGGAATTCGTAACCTTTTGTTTTAAAAAATTCGGCAGTGGCTCCGGAGGGTGCCACGCCCATGGCATTCAGGGCGATTACTTTTTTTGTTTTCGGATTATAAAGGAGTGCCTGCGTTTCGCCCCCCCAGCTGAGCACATCCCACATGGTACAGGTAGCCGCCAGCATAGCACAGGCCGCATCTACCGCGTTTCCGCCTTGCTGAAAAAGAGCAGCCCCTGCAGTGGCAGCCAGCGGTTTTCCGGTGATGGCCATCCAATTTTTGGCATGAAGGGGCGGCTTCTGTGTTTGTTGCGCAGCAGTTGTAAATGCTATAGCACAGAGGGTACCGAAGATTAAAAATTTTTTCATCGTGTTTATCTTGTCTATATTCAAATGTAATGTCTATTATGCGTATTATGTAGTATGGTCAAAGCCGGTATTGATATTGTTTTACAGCAAGCCCCGAAGTGGAAGCAGCAGCGCATCGGGCTAGTCACCAATGATGCCGCATTTACGTGTCAAGCGCTTTCTTCCCGAAAGGCCCTACTAGACAATGGGTTTAACCTGGTCAAGATCTTTTCTCCCGAGCATGGTCTTTCTGCCACCGGAGCCGACGGAGTCCTCATGCCAGATCAACGAGACCCCCTTACTGCTTTACCGGTCATTAGTTTATATGGAGAAAAGCTGGCCCCGGCCGCTACCGATCTGTTCGATTTGGATCTCTTGCTTTTTGATATTCCCGATGCAGGCACCCGTTTCTATACGTATTTGTGGACACTTTCGTATTGTCTGGAGGTTTGTGCATCGACCCGAACAACGCTGATTGTCCTTGACCGGCCCAACCCCCTCTCGGGATTATTATCATTGGCAAGCGGTCCCTTTTTAGAAGAGACCCCTTGTAGTTCATTTATTGGTCGGTGGAGCATTCCCATGCGACATAGTTGCACACTGGGCGAACTAGCCTTGTATTTTAATATAGAGAAAAAGATCGGCTGCTCCCTTCAGGTCATTTGCTGTGAGGGCTGGGAGCGCCACCAGTTTTATCCCGAAACACAATGGAAGTTTATCGCTCCTTCTCCCGCCTTGCAGCAGTTCAACAACATGCTTCTTTATCCGGGTACTTGCTTGCTAGAGGCTACGAATCTTCATGAAGGTCGTGGCACCGATCGAGCTTTTGCTTTAGTCGCCGCGCCGTGGTTAAATACAACACTGTTGCGCGAGCGGTTAGACCTCTGTGGTGTTGTCGGCTTACACTACGAGGAGTCTCAATTTTTGTCCACTACGGTCCGCTATCCCGGTGAGCTGTGTAATGCGCTTGCTTTTTCCGTACGCGATCCGAAAGTGTTCGATGCGGTTTTGTTTGGATTTTTACTGATCAAGTGCCTCAAAGATCTGTTTTCCTCTTTTGCGTGGGATGTTTATCCCACCATCGTAAATCCAACCGGTCAAGACCACCTCGATCGCTTAACGGGCGTTGCAAATAGTCAACGGTGGTTCGACCTTTCTATCGATGCATTTACAGCCCAACTAATGAATCGTTGTGCCACGTCGGCCACCTGGAGCGAAAAAATGGCTCCTGTATTATTATATAATTGATCCGTTACAGGGGTTACCTGGTACTTTCTACCAGCCACCCATACAGCCACTCACCGGCTTTATAGGAAATACCCAGCAGCATCGGATAGGCAAAAAACAACCAAACATAATCGGCCACCCGTAGTGTGCTAAGCGCTTGTGAACCTTTTTGAATGAGTAGATTGATAAAATCGTACCACCCGATCAACCCCCATTTAGCGATGAGGCCATTCAACAAAATAGCGGTTAGTAAGATGATCCATCCTATCATAAAAACTTTGATCATATGCCGTGCGTATTTTTAGTGTTGTTCTTTATTACATCCATCTAAGCCCCAAAGCGATCGGTGTATTCTTTGATGCTTGTTTAAGCCTGCGTCTTTTTATATCTGTTCATTCTACAGCGGTCACTGCAATATCTTACCTCTTCCCAATTCTTTTCCCATTTTTTTCGCCAGGTAAATGGTCGCTGGCATACTGAACAGATCTTTTGTGGCAAGTTTTCTTTTTTGATCGGTTTTTTCACGTTTCGATCTTTTTTAGGCTTGCCATTTTTGCCCGCCGGGGCGGATCGAAAAGATGCCGATCGACAGCACCACCAACGCAGCCATTCCCAGTGCGGTATAGGCAATCTCCTCCACATCTGTGATCCGCTTTACATATACACCGTAAAAAGCCCAGGTAACAGCTATTGCGAGAAACGGATTGGCCAGCTTTTTCATGACCCAGGCGACAATAATCGCAGCTGCGATCAATATAGCCAGTGTAATAAAGACCTGAATCGAAAAGGGCATAGCGATATTGAATGATACCAACCACGTGGTAATATTAGCAATGGTTGCAATACAGATCCAACCAAGGTATACCCCAAATACAATTTTTAGCAATAGCAGCTTTTCTGCATCTGCCTGTTGGTTGATAAGTGCCAGTGTTGCCAGTAGTGCGAACATGACCAGGAGCGACAGACCGATGTATTCTAACTGCCAGGCTACGATCCACGCTGCATTCAAAAGACAACTGATGGAAAAAAGAGAGCTGTTGCAGAAACGAGTGCTCTTATAGGCAGGCAAAAATTGCGCGATCAAAAAGAGAAAGACCAAGGTGTAGATCAGGCTCCAAATAGCAAAAGTTTGATTAGCGGGTGTAAAAAGATTGGCATATTTATCGGAAAGCTCCCGAATAGATCTTCCGCCCAATTGAGTGACGACGGACAAATAGTTTACATAAAGGGCTGCAATAAAAGCAGCGATATTCAGCAGTTTAATCAACAACTCTTTTTTCATAGTACGAAAATTCACTGTGTAAAAGTATACGATAAAATTCAAGTAATTTTGAAGATAAATCTACTTTTTAATAAACCCCGTGGTTGTATTCATCAGACGCGTATCCCTTTTAGTGCAACGCATCATTTTAGTTGCGGTCGCCATGGCTTTTGTATCGGGTGCATCGGCTCAATATAAAGACCTTGGCAGTTGGAATATTTTAAATATCCGATACGCATCTAATGATCGGCTGAGTTTTTTCGGAGAAGCCCAATTGCGTTCTTTGCGGTTTTACGATCATTTCCACTATTATGAATACAAGGGGGGTGCTAATTTCAAAGTCAATAAGGGTCTTCAGCTCAGTCTTGGTATGGGCAGTTATCAAACGTATCGAGAAGGGGGAAACTTTATTCTTCCTAAAAATAATAACGAGTTCAGGCTTTGGCCGCAGGTAGTTTTGTACCAACAACTGCTTGGGCTTAAGATCGAACAACGCTATCGGGCAGAGATGCGTTGGACCAGTAACGGGTATAGAAATCGTTTTCGCTACCGCTTGGGGACTTTTTACCCTTTTGGTAAAGAACGAAAAGGATATAAACCCTATCAACTAAGTGTGAGTAATGAGTTGTTTTTTACTGATCGAGAACCCTACTTTGAGAGAAACAGATTACAGTTTGCTTTTAATTATAAGCCGGCCCGTCATACCACCTTGCAGATAGGGTACCTCCATCAGTTCGATTATCGGATCAATGATGAGATCGGTCGCGATTTTTGGGTACTGGGCTATTATATAGAACTTTTTAAAAAGGCTGATGCTCGAAAAGTAACAGATCCCAGTATCAGAGAAGATTAAGTGTGCTATCTGCTTTTCGTTAAATGATCGACGATCCTGTCGCAGGCCTTCATTATGAGTAAGCAGCCTTCAGCATTTTCCCATCAGGATTTTTCTTTCTTGTTCTTTTTCAAGGATAACATATAGTCGGTGACCTGCTCGATCTGCTTATCGTTCAGCATATTTTCCCAGGCCATCATCGATGTGTTGGGTACTCCTTTTTTGATCGTTTGAATAATCGCTTTTTTGGAGTCTCCCTGTTTCCACTTAGTAGTGAGTAGCGAAGGGGCTTGTCCTCCCTCAAGTTTTTTACCATGGCAGGCGCTGCAATAGTTCATATATATGTCGGCTCCCGGCTTGTTCTCGGTCTGTGCCGAAAGGGTTGTGATCGAGCCTGCCGTCAAGATAAACAGTAGTGGTAGTTGCTTCATACTTTTTTAATTAAAATCATTTGCCCTTATAGCCCAGTTTTTCGGGGGTTATCGGTAGATCACGTACTCGTTTACCGGTAGCATTATAGATAGCATTAGCTATGGCAGCTGCCAGCCCAATGAGCGCAATCTCTCCTAATCCCTTGGCGCCAATCGGATTGATAATCGGATCGGGTTTGTTAACAAACCATACAGTAGTCTTAGGAATATCGGTGTGTAAGGGAACGCGGTATCCTGCAAAATTCGCGTTAATGATCTGGCCGGTGCTATGATCGAATTTAAGCTCCTCTTTTAATGCCATACCGATTCCTCCAACAACACCCCCCAGCATTTGACTCCGCGCCGTGTTTTCGCTAATGATCTTTCCCGCATCCGCCGTAGTCACCACCTCTTTGATTTTTATTTCCA
>JBIIDB010000069.1:0-9246 GCA_044238505.1 Chitinophagaceae bacterium
ACCAAGGACTTTACCTCGTCGGCTCTGTTTGCCCGCCAAAAAGCCGAAGGACTTTCTAAAAAACTGGTTGGATTTGAAATGATCGATAAAGGTATTCCGCGTCATGGTTATGAGATAAAAGATGAGAGGGGTGCCGTAATTGGGGTCGTGACCTCGGGCACCCAGTCGCCGACATTGGGCAAGGCGATCGGGATGGGGTATGTACAAACAGAACAGGCCCGTCTTGACCAACATATTTTTATTCAGGTGCGCGATAAACAATTGAAAGCGCAGGTTGTAAAATTTCCATTTGTATAGTCACTGTCATGCCCACCATTCACCTTACTACATTTATTGCGGCCTCTGCCGAGGTTGTGTTTGACCTCAGCCGTCATATTACGGTGTACAAGGAGTCCATGGCTCCCTATAAGCTCGAGGCCGTTGCCGGCACTCGTTTCGGCCTGATCGAAAAAGGCGATACGGTCACCTGGCGATCGCATCAACTTTTTAAGGAACGACTACAACGCATAAAATATGTAGAGGTTAAACGTGCCGATGTGATCACCGAGGTGCAGATGCAAGGTGACCTCACCAGCTTTCGACATGACCACCATTTTAAGTCGATCGATAACGGCATGCTGCTGATTGACCTGCTCGATTTTGAAATGCCTTATGGGCAGCTTGGACGCTGGTTTAACTCTCTGTACTTTACCAGGTATATGGAGTCACTGCTCCACCGGCGCAACGATACGCTCAAGCGATTTGCTGAATCGGACCGTTGGAAAAAAATACTTATTAAATAGTTGCGAATATCTATTGCATGAAAACCCAACCCTCGCTTTTTACTTCTCTATCTCCGGCTTTGCTTCATTTATATGATCTTTCTGACAGTGTGGTGGTGATCATCGACGTTTTTAGGGCTACTTCTACTATCGCTTCTGCACTTCATAACGGGGCCCGCGCTGTTATTCCGGTCGACTCTGTGCCCAAAGCCATCGAAATGAGTAAAAATATCGATGGAGTAGCGGCCGGGGAGCGCGATGGTATGATCGCAGAGGGGTTACAGCACGGTAACTCTCCGTTAGAGTACTCGCGTGAATTTATCGGCGGTCGCACGCTGGTGCTGACTACTACCAATGGTACGCGGCTATTACAAATGGCACTCGATCGGAACGCCTCTACCATTGTGGCCGGAAGTTTTCCGAACCTGAGTGCAGTCTGTGATTATCTGCAATCGCAAAAGAAAAATGTAGTGCTGGGGTGTGCCGGCTGGAAAGACCGTTTTAATCTGGAAGACACGCTCTTTGCCGGTGCGGTGATCGACCGACTCCAGGAGCAGTTTAGTATACACTGTGACAGTTCGCTGATGGCGGTTTCGTTATACCGTCAACATAAGGATGATCTCTTAGCCTTCGCGCCCCGATTGACGCATTATCACCGGCTGGTCCAACGATTTGGCCTGATCGAGGACATCACGTTTTGTCTGACGCCCGATGCTGCCAATGTGCTTCCCTACTACAAGGATGGCAAACTCATCATCAAAAAATAAAACCAGTCAAGATACGGAATTTTTTGACTGTTTTACCGAAAGGCACCGAATCGTTTTTTTCTTTCCAAATTGATGGAAATACGAATCACATTCCTTTAGATTTGTAGGTTATCCTTTTTTTAAACGGGTTTTCTTTTTAACACTTTCGAACGTTGGCCTTACCGCATCTAGTTAAACATGTTTATACGCACGGCACCGACGAGGTGATCAAAAGGGGAAAGAAGATCCATGCGATCGGCTATGTGGAGTTAGTCGAATACGATGAGTTGTTCGGTACAGCCACCTTCCGGGTAAAGGACGATAGTTACAGCACCTTCTATAAGGTCTACATCCATCATTTCAGAGATCCCAAGGCCACCTCGCTACGGTGTGGTTGTCCATACAATCTGGGGGATATTTGCCGTCACGAGGCAGCGGCCCTTTTCCAATTACAAGAACTGTTAGACAGGGGGCATTTACAAACAGGACATATTCGCTATGACCAGCGTCATACGGTGGTCAAGATGAAGTCGATCGACCTTAAACATCTTAGGTTGCTTTGCGCTGCCGAAACGCTTGTGTCGGCTGAGACCTTTTTGCGTACCAAAAAGGCGGTGATCGAATATGCCGAGAACGAAACAGTCAAGGCGCAGGTGACACTTGAGGGGCAGACCTACGAAGTGTTGATCAAAAAGAACGAAGAGCGCAATTTTGATACCAGTTGTACCTACGAAGATGCCGAGCATCCGCTTTGTCTCCCCAAGGTGATTGTTTTTTTACAACTGCTCAATACCTATGGAGCCAACTACTTTGACAGTATTCGCAATTGGGATAAAGAAAAGAACAAACTCCTGGAGGCTTATGGCTATTCGCTAAAAGACGATCTCAAGGGTAAATTCGAATTCACCTATCAAGAGGGCAAGCCCTTTTTACGTGTTCTGGATACCTCCATAAAACGAACAACGGTTACTGCGCCGATCGCTCGTCCGGCCCTGCGTTCTTTTCCCGAACCGGTCCCTGTTATTCGCGAAGAACCTGTTGCTTCGGCAGCTGTTTTGCCCCAGCAACGACTGGGCTTGGTTTTTAATTTCAATAAAAAATCATTTCCCCGTTTCTCGGTAGATGCGGTGGTGGGAGAACCCAATGAGGCGAATGACGGATTGGTCGGTACGGTGGAGAAACTCGATATTGCCCGCTTTGTGAATACTGATACGTTCAGCACCACCGACGCCGCGCTTTTGCAACTGGTGCGAAAACTACAAGACGGCGAGGTCAATAAATATGTAAACCGGAACTCTCCGTTTTCCGGTATATGGGAGAATATTTTACATCATGAGGAAGATGATTTGCCCGAAGAGACCAAAGATCTGATTACTGAGTATCTGCAACCCAAACTACATCGCTTGTTTCAGGAGTTTGGTTCGCAGGCATTAGTTTATACCTTGGCCGCCGGCAAGGTCTTTAAGACCGCGAACCTGGAGCCGCTCCACTTGCAACCAGACGAGGCTCGTCCGCTTTTTTTCGTGAAAAAGAACAGCCACTATACGTTGTCATGTAGAGTAAAAGCCGGTATCGCCGAATTGGATCTGACGGATAATGAGGCGCCGACGCCGCTGCTTTTTTTCTATAATCATCAGGCTTTTTGCTGGAAAAACAAAGAGACTATTTTATTAATCGAGCAATTTAGACCTACCGGCAAGCGCGTTATTCAAGCAGGCCAATGGAAGCAAACGCTCTTAGAAGAAATCTTACCCTTATCGCGGGAATATGCCTTGCAGTTCGATAAGTCGCTGACCACAGAGATCAGTAATACAACTCCGGAGCCTCGTGTAGTGCTGAGCGAAAAGGGCGATTACTTGGTCTTTACACCCCGGTTCTTGTACCAAAGTTATGAGGCGGGCTTCAAGGATGGGCAACGCGTACTGGTTCCACAGGGAGACGGGGTGCTTATTATTCAGCGACAAGTAGAAAAAGAAAACGCTTTTTTGCAAAAGCTGCAAAGCCTGCACTCTGGTTTTGTGTATAACAAGGAAGATGGTACGTTGGCGCTAAAAGGACCCGATGTACTTCGTAATAATTGGTTCTTTCTGTTTATTGATGCCATGAAGGAGGCAAAAACGCCGGTCTTTGGTTTTGAACTGCTGAAGCACTATCGTTTTAATACGGCAAAACCCCAGACGCGTATCTTTATCAGCAGTCATACCGATTGGTTCGACGCCAAGGTCAATATTGTTTTCGGCGATCAGCAAGTAACGGTGGCTGATGTAAAAAAGGCATTGGCCAGTAAGCAGCCATATGTACAACTCGGAGACGGTTCGTTGGGGGTACTACCCGAAGAGTGGTTAAAAAAATACGCCCTTTTATTTCGCGTTGGTGAGGGAAAGACCGATACGCTAAAACTCTCCCGTTATCACCTGGGGGTCGTGGACGAACTCTATGCCAATCGACAAGAGGAAGATCTTGAGTTACAACTCGAAGAAAAGTATGAGCAATTGCGGCGCTTCGACAAGATCGAATCGATCGAACTAAAGGGGTCCTTGCATAAGATCTTGCGGCCCTACCAGGTGGCCGGCTATCAATGGCTCAATTACCTGCGGGGAATCAACTGGGGAGGTATTTTGGCCGATGATATGGGACTTGGTAAAACTGTTCAAGCACTTTCTTTTCTGGAATATTACAAACGCACCGAAGGAAAACTGAAGGCGTTGGTGGTTTGTCCGACTACACTTATCTATAACTGGGAGAATGAGATCAAGAAGTTTACTCCTTCGTTAAGTTTCAAGATTCATCATGGTGCGGCTCGGACGCGCAAAAAAGAACAACTAGAAGACCACGATATTACCATCACTACCTACGGCACCTTACGAAGTGATATAAAGTTGCTAAGCACGGTCGCCCTCGATTATGCCATATTAGACGAGTCGCAGGCTATAAAAAATCCATCCAGTAAAGTAACCAAAGCGGCTGCTTTGCTGCAGGCCCGACACCGGCTTTGCATGAGCGGAACTCCTTTGCAGAACAATACGTTTGATATTTACGCGCAGATGAATTTTTTAAATCCCGGCATGTTGGGATCGGTGGAGTTCTTTCGACAAGAGTTCGCGATCCCCATCGATAAGCTGGGAGAGCAAGACAGAAAGGAGCATCTTCGCAAGCTGCTGTATCCTTTTATACTTCGCCGCACTAAAGAGCAAGTGGCAAAAGATCTTCCCGAAAAACAAGAAATGGTCCTTTTCTGCGATATGGAAGAAGAGCAGCGAAGTATTTACGACGCCTATCGTAATGATTTTAGAAATCAAATACTTGGCTCTATCGAATCACAGGGTATACAGCGCTCACAGCTGACCATCCTGCAGGGGTTGATGAAACTTCGCCAGATCTGCGATTCACCGGCTATTTTGAATGAGGCCGAGAAGTTTCCCAATCATTCCATTAAACTAGACGAACTGTCCAGAGAGTTGAGTGAGGGCATCAGCACCCATAAAGCCCTGGTGTTTTCGCAGTTTTTGGGTATGCTGGCGCTGATCCGCGAAAAGCTTGATGAGCTTGGGATCCCTTATGTCTACTTTGACGGAAGCACGTCTGCGCCCGACAGAGAAAAAGCGATCCAGCGTTTTCAGCAAGACGATGCGGTACGCGTGTTTTTGATCTCGCTAAAAGCAGGTGGGGTAGGCTTGAATCTGACGGCCGCCGATTATGTATACATTATGGATCCCTGGTGGAATCCTGCGGTAGAACAGCAGGCGATCGACCGTACCCATCGCATAGGGCAAACTAAAAATATTTTTGCCTACCGGATGATCTGTAAAGACACCATCGAAGATAAAATTCTCCAACTTCAAGAACGCAAGCGCAATCTGGCCAAAGACATTATTGCCGATGATCAGGGATTTGTAAAAACCCTCACGCGCGAGGATGTAGAATATCTCTTTAGCTAATCATCAGTCGAGCTGCCGTTTATCCCGCCAAAAGGCCTTTTAGCCTTGGTTATCAATTAAATCGTCCTATTTAACGCTTATTCAGCAAGTACTCCATCTGATTTGCGTCTATCTTTGCGCACCATTTGTACAGCTATGAGAATATCCCTTCTGTTTTTGCTATTCGCCGCCTTTAGTCTCCAACCCGTTTTTGCCCAGCGCGCTGATGGCAGCATCAAGGGAAAATTGATAGACTCAACCGCTAAACAACCGGTGGCCGATGCTACTGTTTCGGTGATCAGTGCCCGCGATTCTTCGCTGGCCAGCTTTTCACTTTCTTCCAAGCTGGGCACTTTCGAGATAAAAAATTTGCTGCCCGGTGACTATAAGTTAGTGATCAGCAGTAAAGGACTACAGGAAATTCGTCAATCCTTTTCAATTACGGCCGATAATAAATCGATCGATCTGGGCACGCTTACGCTGAATAAAGATTATAAGATGCTCGAAGGCGTCACCATTACCAGCGAATCCCCTATTGTGGTTAAAAACGATACCGTACAATTTAATGCCAGTGGTTTTAAGACGATCCCCAATGCTACGGTCGAAGATTTGCTCAAAAAGATTCCGGGTATGGAAGTCGATAAGGAGGGAGGGGTAAAAGCCCAGGGCGAACAAGTACAGCGCATTTTGGTGGATGGGAAAGAATTTTTTGGAAACGATCCTAAGCTGGCTACTAAGAATCTGACGGCTGATATGGTAGAGAGCGTACAGGTTTTTGATGATATGAGTGAGCAAGCCAAGTTTACTAAGATAGATGACGGTAGCCGCAGCAAAACCATCAACATAAAACTTAAAAAAGATCGCAATAAAGGATTTTTTGGAAGAGCCCTGGCCGGATATGGAAGCAAAGAGCGCTATGAGGGTAACTTGAGTTTCAACAAATTTGATGGCAATAACAGAATCTCCGTGCTATTTAATGCGAACAATATCAATAAGCAGGGCTTCTCTTTTAGTGATATTATTAGCTCGATGGGAGGATTTAGTGGTTTTGGCGGCGGAGGCGGTGGTGGCGGGATGACGACTATCACCATGGGCAGCGGCGGTGGCGGCGGTTTTGGTGGTGGCGGTGGAGGAGGCGGTGGTGGTGGGATGACGACTATCACCATGACGGGAGGCCGTGGCGGTGGCGGTTTTGGCGGTGGCGGAAACACCGGTATTATCCGATCGCTGGCAACGGGTACCAATTTTTCTAATGAATGGCGGGGTGGTAAGACTAAACTGACCGGCAGTTACTTTTTCTCGGATAACAGACCCTTGCAAGAGCAAACCATACTTCGCCAAACTTTTTTTGTGAACGACTCTTCGGCCAATCAAAGTCGCAGTACGCGATCGGACAATATCAACCAAAATCACAGGATCAATATCCGTTTCGAACACCAGTTTGATTCGCTTACGTCGATCTTGTATACCCCCTCCGTTACGCTGCAGCATTCCGACAACTTCAACATAGATAGCAGCAGCACCTTGTCTAAAACGCCCCTCGCGTCTTTTTTAGCCATCCAGACCCGATCCGAAAACAGCAATGTGCGTGACGGTTACAACATCAACAATAATGTGTTGCTGCGAAGAAAATTTTTGAAGATCGGCAGAACCTTGACGATCGGATTGAACAACACGATCGGAGGCAGCGAAGCCGACGGAAAGACCATAGCTAACAATATCTTCTTTAGGCCCAATGGCACTGTCGGGTTGAACTTTTCACAAAATCAGCAGTACAACCAGCAAACCAAGACTCGAAACAATGTCGTCAGCACTTCTTATACAGAGCCCCTTGGATTGAACAAGCTGCTGGAATTCAATTACGCTTACACCAACAACTTTAATCGTAGCGAAAAGGAAACCTTTAACTACAATAACAGTAACGGTAAATATGATAACCCGAATCTGTTGCAGACCAACGAGTTTAAAAACATATTTACGGCGCATCGGGTAGGCGTCAATTACCGACTTCAGGAAAAAAAATATAATTACCAGTTCGGGATCGGGGTCCAGCAGGCCGAACTCGAAAATCACAGTTACCAAGCGCTCACCAATAAAGATTCGGTTAGTCGGCAAACCTTTACCAACCTATTTCCTACTGCCAACTTTAATTTTACGCCATCGCGTAGCAAGAATCTGCGCGTAGCCTACAACGGCCGCACGAATCAACCATCGGTGGCACAGTTGCAAAATGTTCCCGATGTAACCGATACGCTCAATGTTCGGATCGGTAACCCGAATCTAAAGCAGGAATTCAACCATAGCCTTAATATCGGCTACAACACATTTAATCTGGCCACGTTCCGGTTTGTGGCAGCCAACTTCAATATTGCCACTACACAAAACCGTATCGTGAACAGTATCTCGGTAAGGGGGCCCGTGCAAACCACCACGTATGCTAACGTAGACGGATACCTGCGTGCCTTTTCGTTCTTTACACTGGGACTTCCGTTTAAGAATCCCAAGCTCAAAGGTTCAAACATAAGTTTGACCAACACGATGTTATATCTGCGCGATATCAGCTTGGTTAATAAGTTGGAGAATGTGACCAAGACACTTGCCCTTACACAAGGTGCGGGTATCAGTATCAATAAAGAAAAGATTGATTTTGGCTTGCGCGCGAATCTAACGTACACGAATCTTAATTACAGCATCAATAAACAGCTTAATGAAGATTTCTGGACGCAGACCTATAATGCCGATGTGACGTTTACTTTTCCTAAGGGGATCTTACTCTCGACCAATTTCGATTATCTCATCAACACGGGGCGTGCCGAAGGGTTTAACCAGAGTATCCCGTTGTGGAATGCGAGCCTGAGCAAACTCATGTTCAAGAAAAAGAATGGTGAGTTGAAATTTTCTGTCAATGATTTACTTAATCAAAATGAGAGTATAACGCGTAATGCCGGCGACAACTTTTTGCAGGATACCCGTAGTATGGTACTGCGTCGCTATTTCTTAGTCAGCTTCTTGTTTAATCTGAATCGGATGGGAGGCAAGAACGCCACGCAGCCCCAGGGTATGCCGGGTATGCCACGCTTTATGCAGCGTGAAATGCGCGATGTCAGGATCAATTAATGCAAGCACAGCTTTGTTTGTCGGTGAAGAGAAATGACGCTGGTCGGGGAGGCGAAGTAACGCTGGTTGTCGACTACCAAGAGTTGTTTATCCAATTATAGCCCCAGCAAGACACGTGCTTTTTCGAGATCGTCGGGCGTGTCAATCTCCACTCCTTTTTCGGGAGTCAGCACCATGCGAAGGGGAACACCATGCTCTAAAAGACGCAAACACTCTATTTTTTCTGTTCTTTCGAGCGGAGTCAGTGGCCATGCAGTGAAGTTCAGCAACATTTCTTTTCGAAACGCATAGACGCCGATATGTTCGTAGTAGGGGGCTTGTGCCTGGGGATCACGAGGAAAAGGAATCACACTGCGACTAAAGAAGATCGAATTATTCTGAAGATCCACCACCACCTTAACCATGTTGGGGTTTTGTACCTCTTCCGCTTGGAGGATGGGTCGCATCATGGAGCCAACTTGTACGGCCGGATCGTTGAATTGCTCGATGACTTGCCGTAGGGGTTCTTTTTTGATGAAGGGACTGTCCCCTTGCACGTTGACGATAATATCGAATTCCATATCACGTGCGATCTCTGTAATACGGTCAGTGCCACTCTCGTGTGCCTGTTTGCTTCTGCATACCAGCCCCCCGTTTTTTTTGATCTCTTCTTCTATCAGATCACTATCGGTTACTACATATACCTGGTCGAACAAATTGGTTTGA
>JBIIDB010000192.1:0-2531 GCA_044238505.1 Chitinophagaceae bacterium
AGTTACTGCCCGCTGCATACCGGATGTACAGCGAATCGTATTGGCAAAAGAGAGTCATGGCTCCATCTTGTCTCATGTATTACGTGGGGTTGAATAAAAAATTAAAAAATCCCGTTCATCACTCACTATTTTTTGATGTGTCTTTTGCCACGCATGGCCATGAGATCTATAAGAACCCTACATGGCCTACGGATCCACAGTTTTATGTAAGTGTTTCATCGGCAACAGATCCTTCGGTGGCGCCGCCGGGTTGCGAGAATATTGTATTTCTGATTCCGGTGGCCTCTGGACTTAGCGGTGATGATGAGGCACTGCGAGAGTATTATTTTAAAAAGATCGTAGCCCGTTTCGAAAAACAATTGGGCGAACCGATCATGGATTCGATCGTTTATAAAAAGATGTATTCGGTAGCTGACTTTAAAGATGATTATAACTCTTTTAAAGGCAATGCGTACGGACTAGCCAACACACTGCTGCAAACGGCGGTGTTCAGGCCGGCTTGCCGGAGTAAAAAAGTAGATAATCTGTTTTATACCGGACAGCTAACCGTGCCGGGCCCGGGCGTGCCTCCCTCGCTGATCAGTGGCGAGGTGGTAGCGACGGTCTGCATCGATGCTTTTAAATAAAATTGTTATCTTAACAGAATGATCGGACTTTTTCATAGCTCGAGCGAAGAGTGCAGCCAGGTGGTGACACGCCGTTACAGCACCTCGTTTGCCTCGGCGATCCATATGCTGCATCGCGACTTGCGGGCCCCGATCTGTAATATCTATGGCTTTGTTCGGCTGGCCGATGAAATCGTCGATACCTTTCATGAGCATGATAAAGCGTCGCTGCTCGCCGATTTTAAATCGGATACCTATGCCGCCATAGCGCAAGGCATTAGCTTGAACCCGATCTTACACAGCTTTCAGCGAACGGTCAATCAGTACGGCATCGATCACCACTTAATCGAAGCCTTTTTTCGCAGTATGGAGATGGATCTCTCCCAAAAAAAATACGATACCCGGGGTTACCAGGAATATATCTATGGATCGGCCGAAGTGGTGGGCTTAATGTGCCTGTATGTTTTCTGTGAGGGAGATCGGGAGCGCTACGCATCGCTGGAGAGTGCTGCCCGGTCGCTGGGAGCGGCTTTTCAGAAAGTTAATTTCTTACGCGATATCAAGGCCGATTTTAATGGACTATCCCGAGTTTATTTTCCGGGTTGTGACTTTGCTAATTTTACGACCGCGGATAAGCGAAAGATCGAAGCAGATATTTTGCAGGATTTTCGGGCAGCCTACGTTGGCATTCAACAATTGCCGTTCAAGGCTCGTTTTGGAGTCTATGTGGCCTATAAGTATTATTTATCGCTGTTCAAAAAGATCCGTAGTCTGGAGCCTAAACGAGTGCTCGAGAGCCGCATTCGTATTCCCAATTACCGCAAGGCGATGATCGTGGTGCGCGCCGGGGTCAAAAATCAATTGCGTCTTATCTGATGAAAGCGGTCTCGGCCATAGCAGCCCAACTTATTTTGGTGGATGAGCAGGATCGGCCCGTTGGCACTTGCGAAAAAATGGAGGCCCATCAAAAGGGGTTGTTGCACCGTGCCTTTAGTATTTTTATTTTTAATCGCCAAGGACAGATGCTGCTACAACAGCGCGCACTGGGAAAATACCATAGCGGCGGATGCTGGACCAATGCCTGTTGCAGTCATCCTTTTCCGACCGAGGAGAACCGCGAAGCAGCACTACGCCGCCTACAAGAAGAGATGGGTTTTACCACCCCGCTCGTAAAGGTGTTCGATTTTTGTTACCGCGCTGATTTTGATAATGGTCTTACCGAGCATGAATTCGATCATGTATTTGTGGGTATCTACGAGGGTCCTGTCAGCATCAATCGCGAAGAGGCTATGGATTATTGTTACAAGTCGATGCAGGAGATCGAAGAGAATATTGCTCTTTTTCCCACCCGTTATACCCCTTGGTTTCGGATCGCTTTTCCCAGGGTCAATGAGTGGTATCGCCAGCAACAGTTCCAACCGGTGACCGCAGAAAAATTATCGTGATCTAGATAGTAAGTATGATGATGCAAGTTGTTCAATATCTGGCCGTGCTTTTAGGCACCTTTATCGTAATGGAGGGAATTACCTGGTGCACCCATAAATATGTGATGCATGGATTTTTGTGGTACCTCCACAAGGATCATCACCAGGTAGAGCCGGGCTTTTTTGAAAAGAACGATGCCTTCTTTGTCATCTTTGCCGTGCCCAGTATGCTGCTGATAGGCTTCGGTACCTATGACCAGATCTGGTGGATGCAATCGATCGGATTCGGAATTATGGCTTATGGCTTCGCCTATTTTTTAGTGCATGATGTGATTATCCACCAACGCTTCAAATGGTTTACGCGCAGCAATAGTACCTATGTACGTGCTATTCGCTGGGCTCACAAGATGCATCACAAGCACCTCCAAAAAGAGGATGGCGAGAGTTTCGGTATGCTCTATGTGCATAAGGTCTACTGGAATAAGATCCGTCGCGACAAAAA
>JBIIDB010000070.1:0-9206 GCA_044238505.1 Chitinophagaceae bacterium
GTGTTGATCCAGGAACGAACGACACTCATTTCGCTTTTGCTCACTGCACGCAGCTCCTTTGGCACCCGGGGTAATATTGTCGGTGCATGTTCGACCGGTTTTCGAAAGCAACAACAATAGAACCCCTCGCCCCTTGTTTTATCGGGCCAGCAGCGATATCCGGGGTCAGTAGGCGTTATACCCCACTCGGCTTGTAACCGTATCGCTTGAGGCTCCGCCTTTACTGTGTGGATCATCCAATCGGCGATCGCTTCGTTCTCTTCGACCGAATAAGAACAAGTGGAATAAAAAAGGATCCCCCCGGGACGAAGGGCCTGCCAGGCAGCCGACAAGATACGTTGCTGTCTGCCGGCACAGTGTTGCACGGCAGCGGCGCTCCACTGCTCAATGGCATCGGGATCTTTTCTAAAAAGACCGCTTCCACTACAGGGTGCATCTACCGTAATCCAGTCAAAATAATTTTCGAGCGTCCTAAACTGCTCCGGATCATTGTTGGTGACCATCGCATTACTGGTTCCCCACCTGATTAGATTATCGCGCAGCACGAAGGCTCTGGAACGGATCACTTCGTTGGCGATCAAAAAACTCTTGGGCGGCAGCAGCGAATACAGATGCGTGCTCTTACCTCCCGGTGCAGCACAAAGGTCCAGCACACGCAGTGGTTGGTCTTGTGGCATCAATTGTGTAAAGGCTTGCTCGAGTAACATGCTACTGGCCTCTTGCACATAATAGCAGCCGGCATGAAACAACGGATCGAACGTAAAGGAAGGACGCTCTGGCAGATAGTATCCATAACGAGACCAACCGATGGGCGGCCAGGAATCACTGATCGGGGGTCGCTTGGATGGATTTAACCGAATAGAAGTGGGCGGATGCGCATCGAGATGGGATTGTAAAAAACCGGCACGGTCAAAACCGGAGACCGAAGACAACTGATCGAGCAATGATGCAGGAAGCAACACTAACTATTCTTTACTTCGGTAATGAGGTCTTGTAATACCTTTTTGGCATCCCCGAATAACATCGAGGTCTTTGGTCGAAAGAAAAGATCGTTCTCGATACCGGCGTAACCGGGTTTCATACTGCGCTTGTTAACGATTACGTGCTTAGCCAACTCCACATCCAAAATAGGCATGCCGTAGATCGGAGAGGCAGGATCGGATTTGGCGGCGGGATTGACCACATCGTTGGCCCCTAAGATCAAAACGACATCCGTAGTAGGAAACTCCTCATTGGCCTGCTCCATTTCGAGTAATTTTTCGTACGAGACATCGGCCTCCGCCAACAGCACGTTCATATGACCGGGCATACGACCAGCCACCGGATGAATAGCATAGCTTACCGAAACCCCCTTTGAGCTGAGTAATTTTTCGAGCTCATGACAGGCATGTTGTGCCTGTGCTACGGCCAGACCATACCCGGGTACGATCATCACTTTGTTGGCATAGCTCATCACGACGGCCGCATCAGATAGCGAGATCTCTTTATAAGCGCCTTGCGCCTGACCGGCAGCAGTCGAAGCTGTGTTTCCACCAAAGGCTCCGATCAGCACATTGGTAAGAGAGCGATTCATGGCCTTACACATTAAGATAGTAAGCAGTGTTCCGGCTGCGCCCACCAAAATACCTCCGGTCAACATCACCTTATTGTCATAGAGAAATCCTCCACAGGCTGCTGCCACACCCGTAAAGGAATTGAGCAGCGAGATCACCACCGGCATATCGGCTCCTCCGATCGGAAAAACAAAAAATAATCCGTACAAGATCGATAAGGCAAAAATCACATAGAAGAGCAGTCCGGCATTAGCAGGAACTTCCACGATCAGATAAGTGGCCAGTCCCACAATGAGCAAGAGCAAACCGATATTAAAGGCTTGTTGGCCGCGAAAAGAAAAATCACGGAGTGACCCGTTTAATTTTCCCCAAGCCACCATGCTGCCTGCAAACGAAACGGAGCCAATGATGAGGCCCAATAAAATAATGATCAAAAGTCCACGAACAGCACCGGGTCCATCTGCCAGCATAAGAATCAATACGCCGGGGCCTTCGAGTAAATGCCTTAGATGATCGAACTCCACGATACTGATCAAGGCCGCACAAGCACCGCCCATTCCGTTGAATAAGCTTACCATCTCGGGCATGGCGGTCATTTTAACACGACGGGCCGCCAGCGTACCTACTACAGCGCCCAGGGCGAGACCGGCAAAGATCCATCCGTAATTCCCCAGCCTCTCTCCTCCTTCGTTATACAAAAAAATAGTGCCAGCGATCGCGAGCGTCATCCCCGCAGCGGCCACCGCATTTCCTTTTCGGGCGGTAGTGGGATGAGAGAGCATCTTGAGCCCGACAATAAAAGTGACCGAGGCCAGCAGGTAGAGGAAGGAAAGGATATTAAATTCCACAGATAAGTAGTTTAAATTCTTAGGAGGGTTTTTTCTTTTTGCTGAACATCTCCAACATACGGTCGGTAACCACGAATCCTCCCACCACATTCAGCGTGCCCAACACCACCGCCATAAAGCCTAATGCCAATGCCAGATAATTATCGGCCTCGGCCTTTCCCATAACGATGATAGCCCCGATAATAACCACCCCGTGAATAGCGTTGGCGCCACTCATCAGCGGGGTGTGCAGTACACTGGGCACACTACCGATCACTTCTATGCCCACAAAGATCATCAACACTACAATGTAGATGATGGCCTGATGTTCGTGGATCCAATTGAATACAGAAGACATATCTGATTATTTTAAACGTTCGTGCACAATTTGTCCTTCGTGAGTAATACAACATCCTTTTACCAGCTCATCGCTCCAGTTCAGCTGTAGCTGGCCTTCTTTGCTTAACAGTAATTGTAAAAAATTGATGACGTTCTTTCCGTAGAGCTTGCTGGCATCGGCGGGCATGCTGCAAAACAGCGAAGAATTTCCAATGATGGTAACTCCGTTTTTCTGTATGGTCTTATTGTTCTCTGTAAAAGGCGTGTTCCCCCCGGTAGCAGCGGCCAGGTCTACGATCACGGCTCCGGCCCGCATACTGGTGATCATCGATTCCGTAATAAGGATCGGTGCTCTCTTTCCGGGTATTTGAGCCGTAGTGATGATGATATCGGCCTTGGCTGCAGCCGCCGCAATCCGCTCGCTTTGTCGTTGAAGGTAGTCGGCAGATTGCTCAACCGCATAGCCCCCGGCCTTGCTGGCATCAGCCGCACCCTCTACTTCAATGAACTTGGCACCTAAGCTCATGACCTCTTCTTTTACGGCAGGTCTTGTATCGAAAACCTCGATCACAGCCCCCAATCTTTTCGCCGTGGCAATGGCTTGCAGACCCGCCACCCCTGCTCCCAAGATCAATACCTTGGCAGGTGCAATACTACCCGCCGCTGTCATGAACATAGGAAAATAGCGACTGTACGTGGTGGCTGCCAGCAGTACTGCTTTGTAGCCGGCAATGTTAGCCTGAGAACTAAGAATATCCATAGCCTGTGCCCGCGTGGTGCGAGGCAACATGTCCAGCGAAAAACAAGTGATGTTGTGCCGGGCCACCGCAACAGACCACTCTTTTTGAAAAAGGGGCTGGTAGGCTCCTATGATCACTTTTTGCTGTAGCGCAGGCAACTGCTCCACAGATGGCGGATGAATACAAAGAAGGACGGAAGATTGAGCGATCACTTCTGCTGCCGATACAACCTTTGCACCGGCTTTTCGATAAGCCTCATCATCGCAGAATGCCTGCAGTCCCGCACCTTGCTCTACCACTACCTCGACTCCTTTTTTTAGGAGAGCCGCTACCCCTTCGTCGGTAAGAGAGACCCGAGTCTCGGGCATGGATTCTCGCAAAACGCCAATGACCATAATAGTAAGTTGAAAAATAAGTAGGAACTAAGGTAGCGATTAAAAACGGATAGAGAAATGGCGCTTCTCCTTAAATTCTTCTTTAAAGAAGACCAGCCCGAACTGAAACAGATCGATGGTGCAGCGCACCTCGGGATGCTGCTTGATAGCTTGCCAAGCCGCCTTCATACCCGGGCTCCAGTAAATATCATCTACAATAAAGATAGAATCGGGTTGTTTTTTTGTCAGCAGCAGCTCAAAATAGCGGAGCGTAGGTTCCTCTTGATGATGCCCGTCCAAAAAAGCCAAGTCTACACGCGGAAGCCCCTCAAGTAATGAAGGCAGCGCCTTGTCAAAATGCTGAATCGTAAGCTGGATGTTACTGCACTCCCACCGATCAAAATTGGACTGTGCCTTGTTGGCCACGGCGGGATTGCCCTCGATGGTATATACAACAGCATCCGGACAAGCCAACGAAAAAAAAGCAGTACTCATACCCAGCGAGGTGCCCAGCTCCACCACATAACTCGGCGCATAATAGCGGGCCAACCGGTATAAAAGCTTGGCGGTGCGCATGGGCTTGGCCACCCGCCTGACCAAATTTGAAACAGCGCGTGCAGAACGTCCGGGGGCAGTTACAGAGCCGGCCCCCAACTCCATAATGGGCAACAACGAGTGGTCAGCCAAAAGCTCTTTACGCCAGTTATGCCAGGTTTGATAGGCTGGGTAATGAGAGCGATCTCCGAGTACCTCGCGGGCAAAGCGATATACAAAAGGCGAGTGAATGCCGTGACCGCTGACAGGATCTGCACTTATGTAAAATTGTAAATAATTAGCACAAGTTCTTGCTATAGAATGCATAAGGGGTATTAAATGCGCTCCCAGATTTCAAAAGAATAATTGTACGCATTCTTGGCATCCGCTTCTTGTCGAAGCTGTTGACGGAGTGTCCATTGGCCGGGATCGAGTGCAGGAAAAAAGGTATCCGCCGCAGGCTCCGCCTCCACACGGGTCATGTAGATACGGTGGGCCAGGGGCAAAAAAATTGAATAGATCTCCCCTCCCCCTATTATCATCACCTCCTTTGCATGGACCGACCTGGCCTTCTGCAAGGCCTCTTCGGGAGTGGCTACCACACCCACTTCTTCATTCGCCGGCGACCAGTCGTTGCTACGGGTCAGCACAATGTTGGTACGACCAGGTAAGGGCCCTGAAAGAGAAGCATAGGTCTTTCGCCCCATAATGATGGGCAAACCCCATGTGACGTTCTTAAAATGACGAAGATCGGCGGGCAGGTGCCAGGGAAGTGCTCCTCGCTTGCCAATGGCATGATTAGAGGCGGCGGCTACTACCAGCGAAATGAGCATGCGATTACGATTAGGTACAAAAGTAACTTATTCCAGACTCAGACGGCGACAGGCGCTTTAATGGCCGGATGGTGCTGATAATTAAGCAACGTAAAATCTTCGTAGCGAAAAGAAAAAATATCGGTCACCGCCGTATTAAGCTGCAGCGTGGGTAAGGGATAGGGATCTCGGCTCAATTGCAATAGCACCTGCTCCCTATGATTATTGTAGATATGCACGTCGCCGAACGTGTGTACAAAATCGCCAACACCCAGCCCACAAACTTGGGCGATCATATGGGTGAGCAAGGCATACGAAGCAATATTGAAAGGAACCCCTAGAAAAACATCTGCACTACGCTGGTAAAGCTGACAACTGAGTTTGCCATTGGCCACATAGAATTGGAATAAGGCATGACAGGGCATTAAGGCCATCTTCGGCAGATCGGCCACGTTCCAAGCGCTTACGATCAACCGACGACTATCGGGATTGCTTTTAATTTGAGCAATGAGGTCCTTGATCTGGTCTACCACCTTTCCATCCTTTCCTTCCCAGCTGCGCCACTGTTTTCCGTATACAGGGCCCAACTCTCCTTGTTCATTAGCCCATTCATCCCAAATGCTAACGCCGTTCTCTTTGAGGTAAGCGATAGTAGTCTCTCCTTTCAAGAACCACAACAGCTCGTAGATAATACTTTTGAGATGCAATTTTTTGGTGGTCACCAGGGGGAACCCTTCTTCGAGGTTAAATCGAAACTGATAACCAAACACACTTTGCGTTCCTGTACCGGTCCGATCGGTCTTTTGTACGCCGTTCTCTAGAATATGTCGAAGCAGCTGGTGATACTGTTGCATACCGCAAATTAAGCGGAATGCCTTCTTCTGTCCAACTCTTTTTGAATAAGCCCCAGCTCCCGTCCGGTCTGTCCTTTTACCGAGGTGTTTTCTTGTGCCCGGCGCATCAGATAGGGTATTACATCCTCGATAGGACCAAAGGGAAGATACTTGCTGACACTGGCGCCAGCCTTTGAGAGATTGAACGTAATGTTATCGCTCATGCCGTAGAGCTGGCTCCAGTGAATATGGGGATGATGCAGGGGCAGACCCTTGCGTTGCATCAGCTGTGTGGCCAATAGGTTGCTATGTTCGTTGTGAGAAGCCACGATCAGGGCCGTGCGCTCAATCCGGTCAATACAATAACGCAGCGCTTGGTCATAATCCTGGTCTACTGCCTGCTTATTGGCATGGATAGGAGAAGCATACCCTTTTTCGAGGGCTCTTTTACGTTCCTTTTCCATATAGGCACCACGCACCAGTTTTACGGCCAGTATGTACTTGTCAGCAGCAACGACGGCGCAATCTTGCAAGAATCGGTAACGGTCGTGCCGGTAAAGCTGTATCGTATTATACACGACAGGACGACTTTTATTGAGCTGCTCCATCATGTGCATAGACAACGCGTCGACAGGATCCTGGATCCAACTTTCCTCCGCATCTATGGCGATTCCCACCTGCTGCTGGGCCGCACGGGTGCAAAGATGCTGAACGCGGTCGTATACTTTTTGCCACTCTGCGCGAAGAGAAGGGTCCAGCTGGGCAAGCATGCTTTGGTAGCGATCCAATAGGTTGCCCGACTGACACGCCATCGATTGATGTAGCTGTTCCAACAATCCAAAACGGGCAAAGCCTGTTACTTTGATACTCATAAACGGGATGGAAGAGACAGTCGCAGCATAATCGATTACACGGCTAAACTCCTGCACCGCCCGGTCAAAATTATCTTCGCCTTCCTTTCCCTCTACCCCATAGTCCAAAATAACTTGTACGCCATATTTGCTGAGTGATGCTGCCACCGCCTTGGTACTTTCCAGGGTTTCTCCCCCTACGAACTGAGCGAACAATGTTTTTCGTAAAAGCCCCTTGATGGGAAGCCCCGCTCTAATGGCCCAAGGAGTTACGCGCGTGCCCAGTGCCACCAGCCACGGGTAGGACATCACCGAAAAAAGAAATCGGGCCTTACGAAGAGAGCGATCAGACTTGTATTCGAAAGCGTATTCGGTATTATCGAAAGAAATAGCGGGATCAGGTAAAGCCATGGCAAGCAGTTTGTGTCGAACGAGTCGAGAACCCTCTTTTTGACTGCGCAAAAATAAATGATGCAAGCCGGATTAGTGGTCAAAAAAATCAGATAGCCTGGTGATTAAAGGGTTGGAGTACCATTTCGCTAACCACCCCGCTGGCGGGCTGCTGGCAAAGAAACCAGATAGCCCGGGCAGCCTCTTCGGCCTGTATCATCTTATCTCGTTGCACGCGCAGATCGATGGTATCCCAAAAAGCAGAGTCTACTCCACCCAGGTAAATATTGGTAAACCGGATCTCAGTACGCTTGATCTCTTCGCGAATGCTTTGCATCATTCCTACCAACCCGTATTTAGAGGCACAATAAGCGGCGGCACCGGCCATGGGCACTTTTCCAAGTACGCCGGGTATGTTGATCACAAGCCCCTTCTTCACCTCTTTCATGGCGGGTAAAAAAGCTTTGACGAGCAAGAAAGGAGCGATCAGATTCGACTGCAGACTTTGCAGCAGGTCGGACTCCGTTAACTGATCGATGGGACGGATAATACCAATTCCCGATGCATTGATCAATATATCGATACCAGTGAAAACCGAAAAATACTGTTGGTGGAGTGCGCGCACCTGAGCTTCATCGGACAGCTCAGCACAACAGTACTGCGAAGGGGGCAGCTGCAATTCGGCTGCCAGCGCACCCAGTTTGCCCGCGTCGCGGCCCGTTATAAAAAGGCGGGCACCGCCTGCCACCAGCAGCCGCGCTGTATGTGCCCCAATACCGCCAGTTGCACCGGTCAATAAGATCTGTTTGCCCTTGATGGTTTCCATAGAAAGATTTCAACAAGAACAATTACCCCGATCAATTGTTTACTCAAACTTGGTATGGATGCCATCACCCTCGTTTTCCCCCATCAACTTTTTGAATCGAGTCCTGCGCTGCAAAAAGAAAGGCCGGTATGGTTGGTCGAAGAGTCGTTATTCTTTATCCAATTCCCCTTTCACCTTCAAAAGATCGTATTGCACCGGGCATCGATGAAGGCCTATGCGCAAGCATTGGAGCAAAAAGGATATTCGGTGCACTATGTAGAGGCGCGGCAAAAAACAGCTGAGCTCAGAGCCCTGATACGATCACTGGCGGCCAACAAGGTCAAGACCATCCACTACGTCGATACGGTCGATCACTGGCTCGAAAAGCGCTTGCACCAAACGGCCGCTTTAACCGGCTTGCGGCTTATCAACTACCCCTCTCCTGCATTCCTGAATCAACTGCAAGAGGTAAAGACATACTTCGATAACCGAAAGACATATTTTCAGACCGATTTTTACATTCAGCAACGTAAACAGCGAAAATGGCTGCTGAAAAACGATAAGGAACCGGTTGGAGATAAATGGACGTTTGATACCGAAAACAGAAAGCCGTATCAAAAGGGGAAAAAAGCTCCTGCCGCTTATCCAACAACCCCTAACAGCTTTGTAAAAGAGGCCGTACTCTATGCCCGCCAACAGTTTGCCACGCACCCGGGCGCTACCGATCAATTCTGCTACCCGGTTACCCGGCAAGAGGCCCTCCATCAACTGGACCTTTTCTTAGCACAGCGATTTGATGAATTCGGCGCATACGAGGACGCCATGCAAGAAAAAGAAGTATGGCTGCATCACTCTGTACTCTCCCCGGCACTGAATATCGGGCTGCTGACGCCCGACGAGGTGTTAGACAAAGCAACCCGCTATGCGCAAAAGCAGGATATCCCTATCGCCTCTTTGGAGGGGTTTGGCCGACAGATTATGGGATGGAGAGAATTTATTCGCATCGTGTACGAGCGTGAGGGCGTTCGGCAACGCACCCGCAATTATTGGAACTTCACCCGAAAGATCCCCCCTTCGTTTTGGAAGGGTAACACGGGTATCAGGCCCATCGATCTTCTGATCGACAGATTGCAACGCTACGCCTACAC
>JBIIDB010000071.1:0-9143 GCA_044238505.1 Chitinophagaceae bacterium
CATAGCTATTGTTTTAGAAGGTTACGCGAAGGCTTACACCCAATCTTTTTGAAGAAGGAGCCGTCATCAGTTCAAACCCACGGGCAAAACTGTTTACACCCAGCGTAGAAGTCTCAGGATCGAAGTTGGTGTACTTGGGGAAGCTGGGCGCATGATACCACAGGTTCTGACCACTTACAGTCAGTGATGCGGCACCAAATGGCGTCTTATTCAACAAAGAAGCAGGTATAGAATAAGAGAGTGAAAGCTCACGAAGACGGATCACGGTAGCATCCCATACACCGAACTCATCGGCAGAAACCAGACGGTTGTTGAAGAACACGTCAGATACAGAGATCTGAACGTTGTTGGGTTCGCCTTGCTGGTTTACTCCGGGGATCACCCACATTTGCTGACGATCGATCTCTGTGTCTTTGGTTACACCACGAGACAAGAGGATCAGCGGCGTCATGGCAAAGATGTCACCACCACGAGAGTAATCAACCTGAGCACGCAGGCTAAAGCCTTTGTAAGAGAAGTTAGTGATACCGCTCATCTGGAAATCGGGATTGACGTCACCGATAACACCCAGTGTGGGGTCTACGATATAGTTTCCATCAGGACCTACAACAGGCAGATTGCCTTTGTTGGGGTCGCGAAGAACTTTAGATCCATATAACAAACCAAGTGGTCTGTTGGGGAAGGCAAATACACCCAGGTCGCTGTATCCGGCCAGACCGATCTGCTGAATCTCAGCAGGGAAATCGTAGGCACGGTTGCGGTTCATGGTAAAGTTGGTGTTTACATCCCACACCAGATCTTTCTTACGCACCAGGGTTACGCCCAGTCCGAGTTCAATACCCTTGTTCTCTACGGTAGCGGCATTGATACTTTGTACTGTGTAACCAGAAGCAGGATCGAGGTCCTTATCGAGGATCTGGTTAGGATTAACACGGCGATATAAAGTAAGATCTACGTTAACGCGGTTGTTGATCAGGCGTCCCTCGATACCCACCTCGAGTTCCTTAGACAACTCAGGGAGAAGTGTCGGATTTGGACGACGACCACCGAGGGTGTTGGAGTTAACCACAGTTCCCTGCTGGGTAACAAAGCGGTTAGCCTGAATACCCAGTACAGCACGTGTCTGATAAGCATCTCCGAAAGAGGCACTGGTAGAATAACCGGCACGTACTTTCAGGTAGTTTACCACTTTGCTGTTGCGCAAGGCATCGATAGCCTGGCTGGGGATGAATGAAGCTGTTACGTTGGGGTACAGCTTGCTTCTGTTCTCTGACTCGAACTTAGAAGACCAGTCATTTCTGGCACCTACGTTCAGGTAGAGATAATCTTTATAGCCCACAGAAGCAAATCCGAAGGCACCCAGCAGCATTTGCTCAACAATGTAGTCGAGGTCGCTACCGGAGTCACCCACTTTGTTCTGTACAATAAAGTTTGAGTGGTCAAAGAGGTCAAACACCAGCTGTTGAGAGCTGAACTGACCGAATTGCTTGTAGTTATTGATATAAGCATTGGCACCTCCTTCAACATTCAACGTCCAATCGTCATTCAAACGACGATTGTAGCTGGCCAGTAAAGAGTGGTCCCAAATAGCACGATTCACAGAGGTAGTGCGGTAGAAGCCGAGTGGGAACTCAGCAGCACCTTTGTTGTGTTCGTGAACGTGTTGCTCGGCATAATTATCGAATCCGACCTTATAGCTCAGATTGAAATTCTTAGCCAGGTCGTAGCGAAGTGCAATATTACCGTAGGCACGGTTGGTGATTTGCTTAACGCGAGAATTGGCTACAGTCCAACGAGGGTTGGTGATATCATTACCGGCACGATAGTACACAGAAGAACCATCGGCAGGATTTTGATAAGGCCAGTTCATCAGGTCTACTGAAGTAGGAGTATAGATAAGGTCTCCGAATACGGATACACCGTTATCGGAACCGCTACCTGTACTACTGGCGGTAGGAGGCGTTTTAAAATCGGTAGTTACAAAGTTGATAGAAGAGGTCAGCGTAAAGTTGTTGGTCAACTTGGCTGTACCACCCACCCCGAATGTATTTCTCACTACATCGTTACCGGGAGTGAATCCTTTATCATTAAGAGTAGAGAAGTTAGCATTGAAAGCCGCACCGGGACCACCACCATTGATGTTGATACCCGTGTTGCTGATAATACCGGTTCTGAAGAAATCTCTTACAGAAGGATAGAATTTGAAATCATATTTAGCACCTACCAATTCAGGGAAAGCTCCGCGCAATGCAGGTCTGTCGTAAGGGTGAGGCAGCTGCATGGGAGGATTGCTGAAGGGGATAGAAGCCCAGTTACTGAAGAAGTTTCCGATAGCGTTGTTAAATCCGTTACCATACTTAGTGGTATACTCTGGAATGTTTGCCACCTCGTTGGTAAATACAGATTGGTTAACCGTGATCTCGGTTTTCTTGCGACCGGTTCTCTGAACACCGCCGTTCTTGGTAGTGATCAGTACCACCCCGTTACGGCCCAAAGAACCATACTGGGTTGTTGCACTCAATCCTTTCAATACGTTGATGCTCTCAATATTGTTAGGGTCGATATCAAAGAAGCGGCTTCCGGTTTGGTTACCATATAAGAAGCTTCCTTGTGAGTTGGTCGATCCGTCGAAAGGAACTCCATCTACAACGAACAGCGGCTGTGAATTACCACTGATGGTAGACACACCGCGGATGGTGATGTTGGTTCCCGATCCGGAGATACCACTACTATTTAGAATGTTTACCCCGGGGGCCTTACCCTGCAACAAACGCATGGGGTCGCCTTCGGGGCGAAGCTCCAGCTGCTTTTTGTCGACAGTGGCTACCGAATAACCAAGCGCTTTTTTCTCACGCTTGATACCCAGCGAGGTTACGACTACTTCGGAGATGGTTTCGGCAGAAGCAGCCAGAGTTACCTTGGCGGCATTACCGGCCGTTAATTCTTGTGCGGCATAGCCTACACTAGAAAAGACCAGTACAGTACCTGCATTGGGAACAGACAGCGAGTAGTTACCCTGCGCGTCCGTTGAGGTACCATTCTTCCGATTGTTTTTCTGTACAATGGAGACACCGGAAACAGGTGCTCCCTTTTCATCAGTAACCTTACCGGAAATAACTTGCTGTGCAGACAACAAGCCACCCATAAAAAGGCAGATGAAAAGCAACGATAGATTCTTGCTCATTGTAAAAGGGTTAAAGTTGGTGTGATTTCAGAAAATAAATATAAGACAGGATTTTCATATTTCATTAACATTTTGATAATAAAATTCTTAAATAATTGATTTTCAATTGCTTACATTTAATACTAGTTTTTTCGTACACTTCCGTATAATAAAACCATTATATATGAAGACGACACGACAGTTATCTTCGCCGAAATGTTAAGACAATGTCAATACCTGCTCCGCTGCACTGGCAACTGAAAGAAGGCAAATTCGTAAGGTTATTTCGATTCGACAGCTATGCTAAAACCATTGAATTCGTCAATATAGTGGCCGCCATTGCCGAAGAGATCGACCACCACCCCGAAATGCTGGTGGGGTACGACAAAGTGGAGTGCACTATATGGAGTCATAGCGCAGGAGGGGTTACAAATACCTGTGTTGAGTTTTGTGAACTACTCAACACGCTTTAGAGAGAAAGCCTGGCTCACTTACTCAATAATGAATGACATTCCCTGTTTTTGTGCGTTCATCGCAATGCCAGCTCCTCCACCACTTCGGCCAGACGATCGAGGTCCTGTTGCGTATTAAAGGCCTGCACCGAATAGCGCATAAATACCCGGTCTCCATGCCGCATAATGGGTATCTCTATTTTGTACTCATTAAAAAGGCGTGCTTTCAGTTGTTCAGGCTCGTTTGTTCGAATGGGTATGCTGAATAGTTGTCGCACAAAAAAATCATCGAGTGGTAACAGAGGCTCCGTATCTAACAGCTTACAGAATCGCATGGCGTTACGCAACACCAGTTCTCGGCATCGGGAAGAAACATCTTCCCAGTTATGAACTTTCATAAACTCAATGGCGGCCGGAATACAGCAAAAGGCAGAAAAATCGCGGGTGCCTTGCTGCTGGTGGTAATCTAAAAACAACGAATGAGAAGGTTTATCGGCCTTGTACCCCCAGCTAATGATCAATGGATCGAATAAATGCTGATACGCTCTACGCACATAGAGAAAACTGCTTCCCTTAGGCGTCATCATCCACTTGTGACAAGCGCCGGTATAAATGTCAGCATCCAGCGTGCGTAAACTAAGCGGGACCTGTGCCGGAGCATGGGCGCCATCTACGAATGTCATGATGCCGCGTTGCTTGGCCGCAGCGACTACTTTCTCTACCGGAAACCGAATAGCGGTAGAACTGGTGATGTGGCTGAGAAAAATAAGTTTGGTCCTCTTGGTGACCCCGGCCATTAATTGATCTACAAAATCTTCCTGACTTTGCAACGGTAAGCGGATGGGCTGCTTTACATACCGCGCTCCCGCCTTATCACAATAATACTGCCAGGTGCGATCGCAGGCACCATACTCCCATTCGGTAGTCAGTACTTCATCTCCGGCGCTTAGTGCAAAACTTTTGGCTATAATATTTACCGCATACGAAGGATTTGTTACGAACACAAGATCGTCAGCATCGGCATCCAGGTATTCGCCTAAGGCTTTTCGGGCTGTTGCCACATACTGCCAACCGGTATTTGTCATAAACTGCACCGGCTCTTGCTCCAACTCCAATTGAAATTGCTGGTACCGTTCAAAGACAGGACGAGGACAAGCGCCAAAGGAGCCGAAATTCAAAAAAGTAATATCCGGGCGAAGTAAGAACTGCGATGTAAGTTGATCAGTGATCATATTGTATTCTTATAGGCTAACAAGAATACAACAAAAAAGCAACTTAAAAACGGAAGCCTATTTTAGTACAGTCTCATCGTAAGCTTTATCATAATCCACCCGAAGCGTATTCATCCAGCGATCCCAAAATAAAAAATAAAGCCCGTAGTTGCCCTTAAAATATTTATGGTGTTGATTGTGGCTGACAGATGTATTTATCCAGCGTCCGATCAAACTGGTATTAAACCCCTTAGGGTACAGCTCCCAACCCAGATGTCCGTATACATTATACAGGATCGATAAAAGAAAAAAGAGTATGATATGAGTGGTATGCACCGGAATCGTGAAAAGAAAAACGGCAAATATCCCGACCTCGATAATGGCTTCTAACGGATGAAACGCATAGGCCGCCCACGGAGAGGGGTTAGTGGACTGGTGGTGTACCAGATGAAAATAACGAAATAAACGAGGATGATGCATAAGTCGATGCGTCCAATAAAAATAAGTGTCATGCATCAAAAACATGATCGGAAAGATACCGACATAGTACCACCAGCCTCTCTCTGCAATCGTATTATACAACGTAGTGTACGGCCGAACCGCTGGATTAAAGATGAGCAGCAGGGGAATACATCCAAAGAGCAGAATGGTAACCACCGAGTACAAGATCTCACGCCGATAATCACTAACAGTTGGGAAAGCCCGCTGAATTTTTTTGGGGGCCATGCGAGAACGAAGGATCACATAAAAAAGCAGAAACGCCAGCCCTGCAATTATAAAGTACCGACTACCCACTCGTTCGAGCACTTGCAGATATCGTTCGATCCATTGATTCATAGCTACAAAACTATAGCAATTAAAACAGCCAGCGCAAAAGAAGTGCTTATAACTTAGCTACGGCAGAAAAGATATCCCGGTTCAGATCCGTCTAATCATCGATCCGATTATCTTTTCCATCAATGAACAAAGCGCCTATCACAAAACAAACAGCAGCTACGGCCATAGGATACCAAAGTCCTTCGAGATAAGGTTTTTCATAGGGAAGCGGAAGGCCGGCTTGTACGGCTAGTTCGTTGGCACGGGCAGCCCGGCTGGTCAAATAGGTAGCCACCAGCGGAAGCATACCACCAAAAATACCGTTCCCCACATGATAGGGAAGCGACATAGAGGTGTAGCGGATCCTTGTCGGAAAAAGTTCGACCAAAAAAGCAGCGATAGGACCATACACCATGGTTACCAGCACCACCTGTATAAAGACTAGTCCCACCAATTGCCAAAAGCCGTTGTCAGAGAGCAAAATAGTTTCAACAGCTCCGTTTACCGACACTACGGTATGTTCCCCCGAAGTTCCTATCTCGTACATAGCCGTGTAAAGAGGTCGGTAGAGAATAACGGCCATAAGCATCCCCGAAAGCATGATCCATTTTCTGCCGATCTTATCGGAGAGCCATCCAAAGAAAATAAAGAATGGCGTTCCCAATAAAAGAGCCCACATTATAAGCTGACTAGCCTGCGCCAATTCTACATGCAAGGTGTTTTGAATAAAACTAAGGGCATAGAACTGCCCGGTATACCATACCACTCCCTGCCCCATGGTGGCGCCGAATAAAGCCAGTAATACAAATTTTAGATTAAGTCGTTTGCCAAAACTTTCCCGTAGCGGATTGACAGAAAGTTGACCCGACTCCTTAAGACGCGTAAACAAAGGAGATTCCTGCATACGCAGTCGAATAATAATAGAGACGCCCACCATTACTATCGAGATCCAAAAAGGAATACGCCAACCCCACTGCGTAAAATCCTCTGGTGACATGGACTGTTTGACGGTAATGATAACGGCGAGTGAAAGAAATAGCCCGACAGTAGCGGTAGTTTGTATCCACGAAGTCCAAAATCCTCTTGCCGTAGCAGGAGCATGCTCTGCCACATAGGTGGCGGCTCCGCCGTACTCTCCTCCCAAGGCGAGTCCCTGCAATAAACGCAACAGTAATACGAGCACAGGCGCCCAATATCCAATAGTCTCATACCCCGGCACACAACCAATGGCAAAAGTCGACAGACCCATCAGCACCAGCGTCAGTAAAAAAGTAAACTTGCGGCCGGCCAGATCACCCAATCGGCCAAAGACGATGGCTCCAAAGGGACGGACCACAAAGCCGGCACCGAAAGTCGCCAAGGTGGAAAGCAACGCCACCGTAGGGTCTCCCTGGGGAAAAAACTTAGTAGCGATCACCACAGCTAAACTTCCAAAAATGTAGAAGTCATACCACTCGATGAGCGTACCTACAGAAGAAGCTGCAATGATGCCCACCAGTCCTTTAGAGGAGGTTGTGCCATTCATGCAACTATATTACAACTAAAATCCCTTTTTATCCGATTTTTCGGGACTCGTTGTCTTGGGAGCCTCCGGCATTTGAATTGCCAGCATACGACCTTTTGATTGTTGCAGAATAGAAGCTGCCTTTTTTACATCCGCAACGGAAAAGGCATTGTAATACTTTTCGGCATTGACCACATACTCCGCAGATCGCTCCCCCAGGTGTATGTCTTGGAGAGCCCCTAACCAGAATTCATTTTTCTTGATATCCTCCCGGTGTTTTTCGATCCAGGCTTTTTTGACCTTAAAAATATAGCTGGTATCAACGCCATTTGTAACAAGCGACTGCAGTTGAGATGTAAAGGTGCTCAGCAAGGTATCGACCTTAGCGGGACCGCAGGGCAGTTGTAACACAAATTGATAACTGCCCACAGGAATTTTACTGACTTCGATATTGGTTCCCCCGCCATAGATGCCTTGTATCTTCTCTCTCATTTCTTCGATAATCGTAATGTTCATAACCTCGCTGAGTCCCGCCAGTTGTAATGCCGTTGCCTCGGAGTAAGGAACCTCGCCATGATAGACCCCCAAGATCAAACTTTTATCGTCCTTGCCTTTTTTGTACCTGAAATTATTGACCCCGCTAAAGGGACGAACCTTATTATCAGTAAAGGAAGCCTTACCTGAAGCCGGCAGACCGGCTACATATTTTTCGAGCAGCGCAATCATCTCTTTTTCATCAAAGCTGCCGACAAGCACCATGTGCAGGCCAGCTACGTTCCCCAATCGTTCACGATAAATAGCCAGTGAACGATCCAGATCGATCTTGTCAAAGTTCTCGGCTTTGGGAACAGCAGTTGGCGCCAACGGATTATTCTCGTATAAAACTTTATACAGCGTGTCTATAAAAGCGATCTGCGGATTAGCACTCAGCATAGCCACCTGTGCCTTATTTCTGGTTATAACGGAACGATAAAGTGTGCTGTCTTTGCGAGGTTCCAACACCGCCAAATGCAACAACTGAAACATCGTCTCCAGATCTTTCTTACTGCTGCTTCCCGAAAAACCTGAATTGAACTGCGAGATAGCGGGATTGAGCGTGACCGACTTTCCAGCCATGGCTTTACGCATATCAGTAGGGCTAAATTCCCCATAGCCCATCGCCCCCACCATCATAGCAGCGTTCTCGGCACTGAACTTATCCTTTACATCGTAGTTACTGAGTCCTCCATAGCGAGTGGCCGACAGTAAGATCTGATCATCCTTAAAATCAGTAGGCTTCAGCGTTACGGTTACTCCATTCGACAGCACCAGTTCGGTAGTGCCCAGCGTAGTATTTTTCTTACTGCTGGTTACTTTACCGGAGCGGGGAGCCGTGCTCAGTAAATTGGCAGCGATAGCCTTTTCTTCGTAGGGTTTAATGGTTGCGTCGTTAGCACGAGAGACGGTGACCATCGACAATAAGGCCGACTCGGCAGGAAGCAATTGTTTATCATCTTTGTCCGGCCCGGTTACATACGAAAACAGGTGTTGACTGTTTCGATACAGATCGGTAAGCGCATTCACCTCGCTTAGTTTGATACCGGGTAGCATCGATTTTACATACTCGTATTCTGTCTCTATACCAGGCACGCATTCCTGATCGGTAAAATGGCGGATGTACTCATCGGCATAGTTGGCCGATTCGGTCTTGTCGCGGTTATTCCAAAGACGCTCATAAAAAGAAAGGGTATTTTTTTTAGCCCGCTCCAGCTCTGCCTCGGTAAAGCCGAATCGTTTAACCCGCTCAACCTCGACTAAGGCAGCATTGATTCCTTTGCTGACGTCTTGCGTACCGGTAGAACCACTTATACTGAACGACTCATGAAATTTTGCATAACTGTTAAAGTCGGCTCCGGCAAACACAAAGGGCGGGTCTGCTTTTTGCGTTAACTCTCTAAACCGGTTATTGAGGATCGAAACGTAGATATTTCTGATCAGATCGCTTCGATACTCGCCCA
>JBIIDB010000193.1:0-2502 GCA_044238505.1 Chitinophagaceae bacterium
TTTTTTCGCGAGCAACGAACGGGTGATCTGATGAACCGTATTACCGAAGATGTTAGTCGGGTAAGGATGTTTACCGGGCCTGCGGTCATGTACATCGCAAACCTGGTCTCTGTCATTTCGCTGAGTTTGTATTTTATGTGTAGAAGAAATGTGGAGCTGACTCTTTATGTACTCATGCCATTGCCCATTCTGGCTATTGCTATCTACTATATCAACAACCTGATTCACCGGCGCAGCGAGCGTATACAAGAAACGTTATCGGATCTTACTACGCACGCGCAGGAGACTTATTCGGGTATTCGGGTGGTCAAGGCCTTTGCTCAAGAGCAGGCCTTGTCGGGTTTTTTTCGACAGATCGCGGGGCGCTACAAAAACGAAGTCTTGGGGCTGGTCAAAGTGGAGTCTCTCTATTTTCCATCTATCAGTTTATTGATCGGTCTAAGCACCTTGCTTACCATCATGATCGGCGGGTTATATTATATAGAGGGTTCCCACCATATCACTCTTAGCACCATAGTGGAGTTTGTGATGTACATCAACATGCTCACGTTTCCGGTCAGTGCGATTGGTCTTACAGCTAGTATGATTCAGCGTGCAGCCGCCTCGCAGCAACGCATCAATGAGTTCTTGTTAGTGCAACCGGCTGTCACCGATGCCCCTGATGCAGGGTCTTACTCCTTACAGGGGGGTATTACATTCGATCACGTGAGTTTTACGTATTCCGATACGGGTATTCAAGCCCTGCAGGATGTTAGCTTTACGATTTCTCTGGGCGAAAAGGTGGCTATTGTGGGGCGAACCGGCAGTGGCAAATCAACGTTGGTACAGTTACTGCTCCGACAGTTCAATGCCTCCTCGGGCCGCATAACAATAGATGATATTCCACTTGAGAAAGTCAGCTTGCACTCGCTGCGCAGCCAAATCGGGTATGTGCCGCAAGACGTCTTTTTATTCAGTGACACGGTGCGTGCCAATATCAGTTTTGGAAGCGACACCGTCGATCACGAAAAAATTACCGCCGCTGCTCATCTCGCTTGTATAGAAGAAGAGATTCATCAACTCTCGGCTGGGTTCGATACGATGGTCGGAGAAAGGGGCGTCATGCTGAGTGGCGGCCAAAAGCAACGAATCACACTGGCAAGGGCGTTATTGCGCCATCCCTCTATTCTGTTGTTGGATGATTCGCTGAGTGCGGTCGATGCCCGAACAGAGCAACAGATCACCGAGGGGTTACAAATCTATCTTAAAAATAAGACGGCTATTATTATCACCCATCGCATCTTTAGTTCACTTGAGTTCGACAGGGTGCTGGTACTTGAAGAGGGTAGGCTGGTAGAGTCGGGCGCGCCCGCCGATTTGCGCAGGGCTGGCGGCTACTATGCCGATATGTATAAAAGGCAGCAGCAAGAGCAAGCAGGCATGTAGTGCCGGCTGATTTGGTCATTTCACAAACATTTTTTTTATTTGTAGAGAGTCAATCTGTTATTAACTAACTGCTTAAAAATTATTTTTGTGTCTTACGAGAACAACGAACGAAAACAGGACAGTATCTACAGTAAACGGATCCGGGCCGGCAAGCGCAGAACCTATTTTTTTGATGTGCGATCCACTAAAGGGAACGATTATTACCTGACCATCACGGAGAGTCGTAAACGTTTTGACGACAATGGCTATGACCGGCACAAGATCTTTTTATACAAAGAAGATTTTAACAAGTTTGTAAAAGCATTGGGCGAGGCGGTGGACTATGTAAAGACCGATCTGATGCCTGACTTTGATTTCGACGCCTTCAATCACGATGAGTTGAGCGAAGAAGAGGGGGGCCATCGCTTCAACAACGGTAGTACGGAAACGCCTGTCAGCCACTCCTCTCAGCCCGAGGACAGTAGTTTCAATAACAGCACCGACCAGCCGGGCGAGGAGGTCGATAAGTGGTAATTTTAACTAATTGATTATCAATATAAAATCCTCATTTTTTTGAGGATTTTATCCTTTTGTTAATGATAATCAAAAATTTCTTTTATCTTTCGACTTGAATTGTGCATACGCTTGATTAGTAGTGCACTAACAATTTTTAAAACTGTAACTATGCAACCAAACTTTACGCTTAAGCAAGTTGAGGTTTTATTTCTGAAGCCCCTGCTTGCTTTTTGTCTTTTGATCTTGATCGGTTCTTCAGCCGTTGCCCAGCAATACACCAATGGGCCGTTGTCTACCGGTGCAACCACCAGCAATGGTACCGCTGCTCCTGCAGGTTTCACTTGGAGTGAGGTACAAGGAGCCAACACTGTCGCCGGTTTCACTGCTAATATCACCGGTAATTCTGTAGCGGATGATTTCACGGTTCCTGCCGGTCCTTCTTGGGGTGTGACCAAGATCAGTTTCTTTGCGTACTCTACAGGTTTTGCAGGTACTACCTCTCCCTTTACGGATGTAAGAGTCGCCATTTATAATACCAACCCCTCTGTTGGAAATCCCACTCCCATCTTCGGAGACAGAACA
>JBIIDB010000072.1:0-9089 GCA_044238505.1 Chitinophagaceae bacterium
AGTGTTTGGGCAATAAATCGATTGGTTTGTGTTCGGGTATTGTAAAGCAGAGAGTCTGTTTTGATCTCGTAGGCAGGGTCTTTGAGATATACATCATTTTTAAAATACACTTCTTTCAGGGAGGCATAGTAATAGCCCTCTTTACTGGTTAGCGTAGTTTTCTTATTGATGAGTTTTCCGCCTTTTTTGTAGATGCCGATATCGGTGTTAAGGTCGTATTCCAGATCTGGGGTAGTGAGTTGCGCCTTGCCATCACTGAGTCGTACGCCCCCATCCAGATACGCTAATTTTTTATCGATCAAATAGCGTAAGTGTCGTGCAAATACTTGGATGCTGTCGTTATCTCTGATCTGCACGTTGCCCCAGGCTTCGAACAGCTGACCGCTGTTGTTGAGTACACAGCTGTCGCAAAAAAACAGGGTCTTGTCTTGTTGTAATCGCACGCTGCCAGCCAGTATCTGTAGGGTGGTGCTGTCGTCTGTTTTAAGCAGGGTGAGTCTTTCGGCTCCCAGAATTTGAACACGGCCGGTGTCTGCCGGTAAGGAGGAGGCATTACCAGTAGCGGTTACCGGAGCTTGCGCTCGTAACAGGACCGACAATAAGAGTAGCAGCGAGAGGCTGCCAAGGCGTTTTGATGCCCTAGTGTTTTTCATGGATTGAGTCGGGGATCGTCGTCTTTTTCGAAGGCACCGTTAGCGGACCGGATTTATCTTTTTTACCGAAAACCGACACTTGCACATAACGCTTGGGATGCGTGCGCAGATCATCCATAAGTATTTCGGCACTCAACACCGTTTGCTGCAGCTGTTCGTAGAGGCCACGATCTTGCACCAGGGCGCCCAGGGTGCCTTCTTTACTATTGATGGCTTGCAGGGTGGTCTTGAGTGATGTGATCAGCTGCTGGAGCGAATCCACTGTTGCCTTTAACGGCATTTCGGCCAATTGCTCACTGAGCTTCTTGGTATTTTGGAGGGTGCTTCTGATGTCTTGGTTGCTTTCCTTCAGCGTGGCAGTAAAGTTTTCGGCATTGTGCAAGGTGCGGGCCAACGATCCGCTTTCACTATTAAGTAGGGTATTCAAGCTGCCACTGGCCGCATTTAAGTTGGCCATGGTTTGCTTTAGGTTGTTTCGATTTTCGGTATCGAGCAGCTGATTGATGCCGCTGAGTGTTTTTTTGAGGGAGTCTAATATGTTTCTGACACTGGTGATGGTGGGATCCAGTTGTGCTTTTACATCACCCAGAATACCTGTTTCAAGTCGAGTGCTGATCGTGTCTTCATCTTGCAACAGCTCGGGGCTGTTTCCTCTTTCTATGACTATGTAGGAAGATCCTACCAGACTGGAAGAGATATAGGCCACTGAATTTTTGGGTATGTTGATATCCCGGGTCAGCTGGATCGTGACCACAATAGCGCTTACATCCTTGTCTTTCTCCCGCTTTTCATAGACGGTACCGACGGGCAGCCCGTTTATCTTTACTTCGTTCGATTTCTCGAGACTTCCCAGGTCGGTAAATACCGCATATATTTTTTTTGAATGACTAAATACGTCTCTTCCTTTCAAATAATTGAAACCGATAAAAAGCAAAGCCAGTGCCAGTACGGTAAGTGCGCCTACTTTTGTTTCGTTGCTGATCTTCATGGGTGGCGATTTTTTTCTGCGGCCTCAACTTGTTGCAAGAACGATAAATTACTGCCGTAGCCCTGTGCAGGAGATTCTTGTCCTGTACCATTTTGACGTTGCTCCAGCCAGGCGATATAGTTTTTGAGGGCTTTTACAATGCAAGCCGATAATTCTTCTTGTCCTTCGGCGCTGTTCAGGTATTGCTCTTCGTCGGGGTTAGAGATAAAGCCGGTTTCGACTAGTACGCTGGGCATGGCCGTGGCCTGCAGTACCCAAATTCCAATCCCCCGTTGCCTGACATCCCGATCCACACGACCGACTTTTACAAATTCGTCTTGAATAAACCCTGCAAGGGTGGCGCTGCGTTTAAAGTACTGCTTGGTTTTGAGCAGCGAAATGGCAATGAACTCCGGAGAGTTCACGTCTATATTTCCATAATTTTTTTCAAAGTTCTCTTCGCGTAGCATGGGCGCGTTCTCGATGATGGCCAGCTCTTTGTCTTCACTGCGGTGAGCTCCCCATATGTATGTTTCGGTTCCCTTGGCCTCGCTCGGCAAATTAGTATACTTGTATTGAGGTACACGTTTGGTTCTTTTTTTTCGGCTAGCCCCCTTTCCGGTGTAATAGGTGACGGTCTTATAGCCGATCAGCTCTGCTTTTCTACGAGCACCGGCGGCATTGACGTGGATACAGAGGTACAGATCTCCTTTATTCTCGTTGGCAAATTTGGCGCGGTCGTGCAACTCAGGATACGTATCCGTTTCGCGTGTGTAGAGTATGTTAAGGTCTGGAAATTCGTTTTTGATCATGGCGCCCAGTTTCAACGAAACGGCCAGACAGATCTCTTTCTCTGTCGAGTATTGTCCTTTGGCGCCTGCATCAGATCCCCCATGGCCGGGATCGATCACCACGGTATTGATGACTTTTCTTTTTTTGTCATTGGGGGTTTCTCGCACAAACGAAGAGACGCTGATACAACCGGCGGCCAATATGAAGAGGAAAAGAAGTCTGTTGGTCATAAGGGTAGAAAAAGGCAATATTCACAAATTGTTGGGTTCCGGCAGCTACTTCCCAGGGCATAAAGATTTACATTTGCCCCGCTGCATGAACCTAGCATACAAATTTAAGCCAAATTGCTGCTTATTGGGGACGCTGCTGTTGGGTTTAATTTATACCCAGCCGTGTATAACCACTGTGCGGGCAGCATCCATGATTGGTTTTGGCTATTCGTTAACAGCAACAGATACGGTCCCCGGCGGCAAACCTATCCCCCCCAACAGACGGGCTGCGGAGCCTGTACCCGTGGAGCAGCCTGTAGCTGCGCAGCAAGTAGTTGCCGATAGTCAGCAAGTGATCACTGACACGCAGCAGCGCATACGCACCGATACCTTTAGTTTAAAAAAATCGCGTGATACACTTGAGGCACCCCTTAAGTATGAAGCGGCCGACTCCGCAGTGGTACTCGTGCGTCGCAAAAAAGTGATCCTCTACGGAAAGACCAGCACGACCTACACCGATATGACGCTTACGGCCCCTAAAGTAGAGTTGGATCAGTCTTCCCAGGTGGTTACGGCCGTTCGCACGGTGGACAGTACAGGCGCCACACTCGATGCCGCTGTCTTTAAGACAGGCGATACTGAAATGACCAACGATACGATCTTCTATAATTTTCGCTCCCAGGTAGGGGTCACCAAAAAAACATACACCAAGCAAGGAGAGATGCTTGTGATTGGAGAGCAGGCCAAGAAAGTAAGTCCGACCACCACTTTTATTAAGGAGGCACGCTTTACGACCTGTTTGCTCGATGAACCGCACTTTGCTTTTGTTGCTGGCAAAATGAAGATGATCAACCAGCAATTGGCCGTCTCTGGCCCTGCTCATCCTGAGTTCGAAGGGGTGCCGGTGCCTATCTATGTTCCCTTTGGTTTTTATCCGATGAATCAGGGCCGGCATTCAGGACTCATGCGCCCCAATTTTATGAACGATGAGTTGAGGGGGCTCGGTTTACAGGGTATCGGCTATTACAAGGTGATCAATGATTATTGGGATGCGCAGCTGACGACTGATATATTTTCGTACGGTGAATGGGCGGCCAGTGCACGCACTACGTATAGAAGGCGTTATCGCTACAATGGCGGATTCGGGCTCGACTTCCGCTCCTCGAAGCAAAATTTTAAAGGCGATCCTGATTTCAATAAAACGCGAGTATTCAATATTTCGTGGACTCATGCCGTGGATGGAAGAGCTCGTCCGGGGGTCACCTTCAGTGCCAATGTCAATGCGGGTTCTACCAAATACAACAGAAGCATTCCGGGAAACGCAGTGCTCCCGTTTCAGAATATGCTGGGGTCTTCGATTACGTTTTCGAAAAGTTGGAAGAATAAGCCCTATAATCTTTCACTCAGTGCCAACCATAACCAGAATAATAATATCGGTCTTATCAATATCTCACTTCCGAACGGGGCCTTTACGTTAAATAATATTTATCCGTTCGAGCGAAAAAATGCAGCCGGAGTGGCGCGCTGGTACGAAAAGCTGGCCATTGGATACAATGCCACGTTCTCTAATTCGTTCAGTTTTTACGATACCATCACCTATGGTCGAAATGGCAATAAGCCCTTTTTGCAATACCTGCTCGATACGGCTCAGTGGATGGCGAACCACTCGCTGCCTATTGTGCTGGCCTTGCCGCCTATTTTAGGCGGAAGGGTCATTGTCTCTCCGGGCATCAGTTATAATCAGAGTTGGTTTCAACAAGTAACCCGCTACAGATGGAACGGCAACAGAAAGCGAGTTGATACGATCACGCAGAAAGGATTGTTTATAGACCAGCGGGCCAGTGTTTCGTTGGGATTCAATACAGCCCTTTACGGCATGTATCAGTTTAAGCGCTCTCGGGTCATCGCTCTTCGCCATATTATGCGACCCCAGTTGGCGTTTAGCTATACGCCCGACCTGAATAAAAACCGTATTCTCAGCACGCAGGTAGATACAACAGGAAGGATCCTTTATTACAACGATATGGGGGGGCAATTCCTGTACAACACCGCTACGCGTCGCTCGGGTTCCATCCAATTCGGTGTCGATAACAACCTCGAGATGAAGTATCGCTCAAAAAAGGATACCGGAAAGGCGGCTATCAAAAAAGTGGTGCTGATCGATGGTTTTGGGTTTAGTGCTACCTACGACCTGCTGCGCGATTCAATGAAGCTTTCGCGCGAGATTCCCTTTTATCTGCGCACCACACTTTTCGATAAGATCAATATTAATGCCTCTACTAGTTTGAATCCCTATCAAACCGATAAGAATGGGTTTGAGATCAACCGATACGCCTGGCAGGGGGGGCGTTTCCGCCTGGGTCGGATCACGTCGGGTAATATAGCCATCGGTACCAATTTTCAGAGTAAGCCCAAGGATCCGAAAAAGGAGGAGGCTCGAAAAAAGCAGCTGGAAGAACGACTCAACGATCCCCTTTTGCAAGGAGACCAACAGCGGTTGCTCGAGTATATGCAGCAAAACCCGAACGAGTTTGTCGATTTTAATATCCAGTGGCAGCTTAACCTCAGTTATTCTCTTTCTTTCTTTAGTCAGCTTCGTCCTGATTTTAGCGGCTACGATAAAGAATTCCAAAGTGGAGTCAATCTGGCCGGAAGTTTTAATTTAACGCCAAAGTGGAAATTATCCGGCTCGGCCAGTATCGATATGACCAGGGGAGATGTGCAATACCTGACAATGTCCATCAACCGGGATCTGCATTGCTGGCAACTGGCCATCAATGTTATTCCGGTAGGGTTTACCCGCTCTTTTAATTTCACCATCTCTCCCAAAGCCTCTTTGCTGCAAGACCTGCGCATAAACCGCACTCGTTTCTTTAGCGGTTTCTAGCGGTTGAGTCGCTTTTCTGCCCGCTCTGCGGATCAAGTGGTTACAGCTGCCAATCTATGGGATCGATGCCGTTCTTTACAAGGTATTGATTGGTTGCCGAAAAATGCCCGCAGCCCAAAAATCCCTGATGAGCAGACAGCGGTGACGGGTGCGCGGCTTTTAGCACCAGATGTTTTTTTTCATCGATCAAAGCGCTTTTTTCTTTGGCAAATTTTCCCCACAGCATAAACACCAGCTTTTCTCTTTTTTCGCTGAGCAAGCTGATCACTTTATCGGTGAATGTGGCCCATCCGATCTGGGCATGACTCATGGGCTCCCCCTGCCGAACGGTCAGAGAGGCATTTAGCAGAAACACTCCCTGGAGTGCCCAGCTCGTCAGGTCTCCTTGTGCCGGTATGGGAAGACCGATGTCGCTGTGGAGTTCCTTAAAGATGTTCTGTAACGATGGTGGCTGTGCTACTGCGGCTGGTACAGAGAAACTGAGTCCATGGGCCTGCCCCGGACCATGGTAGGGGTCTTGCCCCAGTATCACTACTTTAACTTTTTTAAAAGGAGTCTTTTCGAACGCATTGAAAATGAGTTTACCTGCGGGATATATGATCTTTCCTAGTTGCTTTTCGGTTCTCAGATGAAGCACCAGTTGTTTAAAATAAGGCTTTGTAAAGTCCTCTTTTAGGACGGCCTGCCAAGAGGGTTCGATCGCTACTTTCATCCACTAGTTTTAGCAAAGATAAGCGTCTTGCTCGCCTGCTTTTTTGGGTCTCAAGTACAGGGTATTATGTGCTGTGTTGCCTATCTCTTCCTTTTTCAAAGAAATTATTAAGTAATAAAAACTAGTAAAATTTGAATAATTATATAGCTAAATTATAGAACTTAATTAGCTGTAAATAAAGTGTTCATTGACTGGATTTTAAGTGGCTAAACTGATAACTTCAATTGATTCGTTCGTCTTTTTTTGATGACGACTGTTTTAAATACTCATTATCAAAATGAAGGTCCTGTTGTCATTCGATACGCATTTGTTGGCAGAAGGCATTTTAAAACTACTGCTGCAATTGTCGGACGATTTGCAATACAAGTTGGCTCCACCCGCCACACTGACGCCCGAACAGCTGATTTCCTCCGATTTCGATCTGCTATTGCTAGACGCTGATGCTGCCGAGTATGATGTAAATTCCTTACTTCCGGCCATCAAGAAAAAAAGTCCTTCCAAGAAAGTCATTTTTGTTTGCAATAAACTGGATAATGCTGTGTTGAGGGCTTATCGAAGCGGGTTAGACGGTTGCTTCCTGAAAAGCGACAAGGCTGATATTGTCTTGACCGCTCTGTCGAGTGTGCTGGAGGGCAAAGTGCACGTCCCCCAAAGTATTATCATGAATATTTTGTATGAAGGGTTTGTATATACGGGATTTGATTACCGCTTTAATATGCTTAGTAAGCGGGAGATAATGGTACTGGAAAAGATCGCGGATGGTACAAGTATGAAAGAGGCGGCTCGTCAATTGAAGTTGTCTGCCTCAACGCTCTCTACCCATAAACAGCGAATCAAGAAAAAGCTGGGGTTGTCGGATGGGCATGAGTTCAACAGTTTTATCAGGGCTTTCGCTAATAAGCAAAAAAGCCCCGCCAAATTCGGCGAGGCTTCCACGTGATCCGGATTGGATTCAAACCAATGACCTGCTGCTTAGAAGGCAGCTGCTCTATTCAACTGAGCTACCGGACCCTATTCTTTGGTTTGCAAGGTTGCGCAAAGTTACATTTCTTTAACTTGCGGAACAAACTGCTATCATGTCTGCTGTATTTTATTATGGAGCTGATTCACTTACGGTGGCCTCAGCTCTTGCCATTGCCAATGGCACTTGCAAGGGGTTAATCAGCCAAGATACAGCCATACGGGTCAAGCGTTCTCAATCTGATGTGGAGCATATTGTTTCCTCGGGAAGAACTGTCTACGGTATCAATACGGGCTTTGGCATTCTGGCTAATACGGCTATTTCTGCGTCCGATACGGCCACTTTACAGCATAAAATATTGCAAAGTCACAGTGTGGGAGTGGGTGAATCGTTACCAACGGAAGTTGCCAAGTTGATGCTGATCACTAAAGCGCACGCGCTGGCCAAGGGGTATAGTGGAATTCGGTTGTCCACGCTGGAGCGCATTGTCTGGCATATCGATCACAATGTAATTCCGGTCGTGCCTGAAAAAGGGAGTGTGGGAGCCTCCGGTGATCTGTCTCCGCTATCGCATCTTTTTTTGCCGCTCATCGGACTCGGTGAGCTGTGGGTGCCTGGCGCAAAGGAGGGTAGTTATGACCGGGTTTCGGCGACAGATTACCTCGCGGCCAAAGGTGTCGATCCACTTACGCTAGGGCCCAAAGAGGGGTTGGCACTCATCAACGGAACGCAATTTATTTTATCATTTGCTATCAAAGCCGTGCAACGGTTACATAATTGTCTGGAGGCAGCCGATATCATAGGCTCCATGAGCTTGGAGGCGCTTACCGGCACCAACGCTCCATTTGATGCCCGGCTGCATGCGCTTCGACCTTACGCCGGCAACCAGTTGGTTGCACAACGATTGCGGTTATTGTTGCAAGATTCGGCCATTATGGAGAGTCATGTGGATTGCGGTCGCGTGCAAGATCCATATTCATTGCGTTGCATGCCTCAGGTGCACGGCGCGTCTCGTAACAGCTGGTTGCACCTGGCCGAGTTAACACAGATCGAGTTGAATTCGGTAACCGATAACCCGGTGTTGCTGGAGGGCGGAGAGTCGATCAGCGGTGGTAATTTTCATGGACAGCCCCTGGCCATTCCCCTCGATTACGCCAGTGTGGCGGCCGCTGAGCTGGGTAATATCAGCGATCGTCGTTGCTATTTATTGCTCGAAGGAAAATGGGGACTGCCTGTACTTTTAATGAATAATGTGGGCCTCAATAGCGGATTTATGATCCCGCAGTATACCACAGCAGCCCTTGTTACCGAAAATAAGACCCTTTGTTTTCCGGCTAGTGCCGATAGCATTCCCACATCGCTGGGGCAGGAAGACCATGTGTCGATGGGAAGTATCAGCGGCCGAAAGCTGGGCCAGATTATCGACAATTTGGAGTATATCCTGGCTATCGAATTGTTATCGGCGGCACAGGCCATTGAGTTTAGAAGGCCGTTGAAGAGCTCACCTATCTTAGAATTCGCACACGCGTATGTACGTGATCATGTAAGTTTCGCAGAAGAAGATCGCATTTTTTCGTTGGATGTTGAACGCGTGGCTGCTTTGCTCCGTTCCTTTCAGTTTGTAGAAAGGGTTAGTCAATTTGCCAATACCGTCGGACGGCCCCTCAACCAGGGTTACGAGCAGTTCGGACTCTGAATGTGAATCGATTTCAGTTACTCGCTTATTCTTTGGTGGGCGGTTTCCAGCGCCAATTGCATCATCGGGAGCAGCGCTTTTTCGCGTTGCTCGGGGCTGATCTTTTGTTTGGCGGCGATCAGGTCCGATACAGTCAGCAAACAAGCTGCGTTTTTGCCACAGTGTTTGGCGTTGGCAAAAAGGGCAAACGACTCCATTTCTACTGCCAGGCA
>JBIIDB010000073.1:0-8948 GCA_044238505.1 Chitinophagaceae bacterium
AAAGCCTGAGCCTTTTGTGCCTGGTGAGCCCACTGATGTTCAAATTCCCCTGCAGGATATTTTACACACTTTTAAAAAGGGGCATCGAGTTATGATCCAGGTGCACAGTACCTGGTTTCCGTACATCGATCGTAATCCGCAGCAGTTCGTGGAAAATATTTACAAGGCAAAGGCCGAGGATTTTATTTTGTCAGAGATCAAAGTATTGGGAAGTTCTTCGGTAAGTGTGGGCGGGGCTGCCACCAGTACTAAAAAAGGATTTTGATGAGAGCCGGTCGTTCTCTCATCGAGAAATATCAGTTGATAGCGCACCCCGAAGGAGGGTATTACCGCTCTACCTACCGCGCTGAATTGGTGTTGCCGGCCTCTTCTTTACCTTCCACATTCGGTGGAGAAAGACCTGTTTCCACTGCGATCTATTTTTTACTGGAAGCGGGTGATTTCTCTGCCTTTCACCGAATTAAAAGTGACGAGTGCTGGCATTTCTATAAGGGGGATCCGCTCTGGATCCATTGCCTCTATCCGGAAGGGGCGTATCATCGATTTACCGTGGGAGCCGGTGATGAAGCGGATCAACATTGCCAGCTGGTAGTCCCCGCAGGTACGTGGTTTGCCAGTGAGCCGGCCTCGGGTTCTGCCTACTCGTTTGTGGGTTGCACCGTTTCGCCCGGATTTGATTTTGCCGATTTCGAAATGGCCAGTGCAGCCCGCCTGGCAGCGACTTATCCTGCCTGTCAAGATCTGATCAGTGCCCGTTGTCGCTTGCCTTAATTGAGTTATCTTCGTCACCATTTTTTAAGGCTATGTCCGAAGACAAAAGTTTAAATTTTATTGAGGAGATCATTGAGAAAGATCTGCAATCGGGCAAGCACGCTTCGATCGTCACCCGATTTCCCCCCGAGCCCAACGGCTACCTGCATCTGGGCCACGCCTCCAGTATCTGTCTTAATTTCGGACTCACTCAAAAGTATCCGGGATACACCAACCTTCGTTTTGACGATACTAATCCGACCACCGAAGAAACTGCTTACGTGGAGAGTATTAAGGAGGATGTCCGTTGGTTGGGTTTTGAATGGAAAAACGAGCGGTATGCCAGTGATTATTTCGATCAACTGTATGCTTTTGCCGTACAGCTGATCCAAAAGGGCTTAGCGTATGTGGATGACAGTACCCCGGAAGAGATCGCCTTACAAAAAGGAACACCCACCTTGCCCGGAACTGATAGCCCGTTTCGCAATCGTTCCGTCGAAGAAAATCTCGATCTCTTTACCTGCATGCGTAATGGTGAATTTCCCGATGGTGCCCGTACGCTGCGGGCTCGTATCGATATGCAACATATCAATATGCTGATGCGAGACCCAATCTTGTATCGTATTAAGCATGCGCACCATCACCGTACCGGTACTAAGTGGTGCATCTATCCTATGTACGATTTTGCACACGGACAAAGCGATGCCATCGAGCAGGTTACCCATTCTATCTGCACCCTGGAGTTTGTGCCGCACCGGGAACTATACGATTGGCTTATCAAGCAACTCGAAATCTATGCTTCTCGCCAATATGAGTTTGCGCGCAGAAATATCAACTATACGGTCACCAGCAAGCGAAAGCTGTTGCAACTCGTCAACGAGAAGAAAGTAACGGGTTGGGACGACCCTCGCATGCCTACGATCAGCGGACTCAGAAGAAGGGGGTATACACCACACAGTATTCGCGAATTTTGTGACCGCATCGGTATTGCCAAACGGGATAATATGGTCGATGTAGGTCTGCTGGAGTTTTGCGTGCGGGAACATCTTAACCAAATCGCCCTTCGTCGTATGGTAGTGTTCGACCCGGTAAAACTGGTCATTACCGATTACCAGGGTGAGGAATGGTTGAGTACTGAGAATAATCCCGAAGATCCCGCTGCCGGAAACCGGCTGATCCCCTTCAGTAATACGCTCTACATTGAGCGGGATGATTTTATGGAGCAGCCTCCCAAAAAATATTTTCGATTAGCTCCCGGACAAATGGTGCGTCTCAAGAGTGCTTACATTATTCGCTGCGACGAAGTGATCAAAGATGCGCAAGGGATCGTACAAGAAATCAGATGTAGTCATTTGCCCAACAGTAAAAGTGGTTCTGATACCAGCGGCGTTACCGTAAAAGGAACTCTTCACTGGGTGAGCGTACAGCAGGCACTTCCGATAGAAGTACGTTTATACGATCGACTCTTTAGTGTCGAAGATCCCACCGACGAGTCGGCTGATTTTATGCAGTTTCTTAACCCGCAGTCGTTGACTACGCTGCCGACTGTATATGCTGAGCCGTCTTTGTCAGAGGCAAACGAGGCTGAGCGCTTTCAGTTCATTCGTAAAGGGTACTTTGTTTTGGATCGTGACAGCCGCTCCGGTCATCTGGTGTTTAATCGTACGGTAGGGTTAAAGGACACCTGGGCCTCGGCCGCCTCGAAGAAATAACGCGCTTTGTTGATTGGGACGCCTGTTCTAGCCTCATTGTATCTTCTGCATTCGTCACTGGCGATATTCTCCGAACACCCCGCGAAGGGTATCTGCGATCTCCCCCAATGTACACTTGGCTTCCAGCGCGCTGATGACTGTCGGCATCATGTTGCTGCCATCCACCGCATGTTGCCGCAGCAGAGTGAGTAGCGATTCGCATGCCGTACTGTTGCGGCTACTTCTGAGTTGTTTTAATTTTTCACATTGTTCTAGGCGAATGCTGTCATCAATTCGAAATACGGGTGTATTGTTCTGCTCGGTTGTCTGAAATTTATTGACACCGACTATAATTTTTTGGCCTTGCTCGGTTTGTTGCTGGTAGCGGTAAGCACTGCGGGCAATCTCTTCTTGCATAAAGCCCTTTTCGATGGCGGTTACGCTCCCGCCCATGGTATCGATGGCTTCGATCAATTTCCACGCCTCTTGTTCCACAGAGGCGGTGAGAGATTCTATAAAATAAGCCCCGGCCAACGGATCGACGGTATCGGCAACGCCACTTTCGAATGCTACGATCTGCTGGGTCCGTAGGGCGATGGCGGCTGCCTCTTCGGTAGGAAGACTCAGGGCCTCGTCATACCCGTTGGTATGCAGCGATTGAGTACCTCCCAGAACGGCTGCCAATGTTTGGACTGTGACGCGCGCAATATTGTTCAGCGGCTGTTGTGCCGTAAGGGTGCTGCCTCCTGTCTGCGCATGAAACCGAAGCATCATTGCTTTGGGATCGGTGGCTCCCAGGTCTTTCATGATCTGCGCCCACATCCGCCGAGCAGCCCTGAATTTGGCTACCTCTTCGAACAGGTTATTGTGTGCATTAAAGAAAAATGAAAGTCGTTTTCCAAAAACATTGATGTCGAGTCCTTTTTCTAAGGCCGCCTGCACATAGGCTTTGCCATTACTGAGCGTGAACGCGATCTCTTGCACGGCGGTGCTGCCGGCCTCGCGAATGTGATACCCCGAGATAGAGATGGTATTCCATTTGGGAACTTCGTGACTGCACCACTCGAACAGATCGGTGATGATCCGCATAGAGGGCTTGGGAGGATAAATGTAGGTGCCGCGTGCCGCATACTCTTTCAAAATATCATTTTGAATGGTGCCATTGATCTTTTTGAGATCAGCTCCCTGTTGTTTGGCTACCGCTGCGTAGAGTCCCAACAAGATAAAACCGGTGGCATTGATAGTCATAGAGGTGCTGACCTCTTCGAGCCGGATCTTATCGAACAACACCTGCATATCTTCTATGGAGTCGATGGCAACACCCACTTTACCTACTTCTCCATCGGCCAGTTCATGATCGCTGTCGTAGCCGATCTGGGTAGGCAAATCGAAAGCAACACTTAATCCGCTTACTCCTTGCGAGAGCAGGTAGTGATAGCGTTTATTGCTCTCTGCCGCTGTCGAAAATCCGGCGTATTGCCGCATGGTCCATAACTTCCCCCGATACATATCGGGTTGTACGCCGCGCGTAAAGGGAAAGGCACCCGGCATGCCAGGATCTTCGGCAGGAAGGTCTTGCCCGGTGTAAATTTTTTTAACGGGGATCGACGAGTCGGTATGGCGTTCCTGTTCGTTCATAGTGTACAAGTTGCGCTTAACGCATGAGGCGTTTGGCTTCTTCGTTCAATACGGATTTGACAACATCATCCAGCGGTTTGTCTTGCTGTGCCAGCCGAAGTTCTAACAGCTTCTTATTAAGCATGGCGCCTGTAGCCTCTCCGCTCAATGTGGCCGCTACCTGATTGATGAGCAATATGTTTTGTTCCTTAAGATTGCGAATAGCTTCCCACGCGCTGGCGCTCACATATAGTTGCTGCGTACTGTTATAGTCAAACTCTTGTTTGATGGTCTCGATCAGCAGCGCCTTCATTTCGTCGGCAGTGGCCGATGGAGAGTTGAGTCTGCTGATCAGGTGGGGCAGGGCAATCCGCTCAGCCAGCAATACCAGCCTCTCATACGCTTGCAAACGAAGTTGCAAGGTCTGAAAATCACCGGTAGCGGGTAAAGGCGATCGGCTTTTGAGTAAAACCAGCCCTCCAATGGCAAGCGCCAGTAAGGCCAGTAACAGCAGCGTGGTAAGATCTATATTCATGTTAAAATCAGGAGCGATGCTGTAAAAGTATAGCGAAATCGCAGGTTTTTATAATTTTGCAGTATGGAAATCACAAATACCTTACCAGTGACCCTTACCCCCGGAGCTGTTAAAGCGATCACCAAGCTGATGGAGGCGCCTGACTTTGACAAGACCCAACGGCTTCGTGTCGGAGTTAAAGGGGGAGGCTGTTCCGGCATGACCTATGTGCTGGGCTTTGATGCGCAGAACGAAAGAGATCAATTGTTCGAGATTGAGGGTATACCCTGTATTATGGAAAAGGCCCATGAGATATACTTGCTGGGGATGGAGGTCGATTGGCATGACGGACTTGATAACAGGGGATTTACCTTTCGTAATCCCAATGCCAGTAAGACGTGCGGCTGTGGCACCAGCTTTTCCGTTTGATCCTTATAAAGAGAGGTATAAAAAAACCCGCTTGTTAACAAGCGGGTTTTTTTTATGCACTGATCGAACATGATCAACTTTTAGATTTGCCGGCTTTTTTCCCTTCCAGGTCAACTAAAATAGGGGCCGCTACAAAGATAGAGGAGTAGACTCCGGTCAATACCCCGATCAACATGGCGAAAGCAAAGCCGCGGGTTACTTCACCACCCACTAAGAATAAGATAAGGATGGTCAAAAACACCGTTAATGAGGTCATGATGGTACGGCTGAGGGTTTCGTTGATGGCGCGGTTGATGATCTCGGCACGGGAAGCTGAGGGCATCAATCGGCTATCCTCACGAATACGGTCAAATACGATCACCGTATCGTTCATCGAAAAACCGATCACGGTCAGCACCGCTGCAATAAAGTGCTGGTCGATCTCGAGGGGAAAGGGAACAATGTCTTTAGCAAACGAGAAGACGATCAGGGTCACGAATACATCGTGTAAGAGTGCCACGATCGTACCCAGCGAGTAGCGCCAGTCCCTAAAGCGCAAGAAGATGTATAAGAAAATAACCAGTAGTGCAAAAAGGGTGGCCTTGACAGCTCCGGATTTAAGGTCGTCGGAGATGGTGGGCAACACTTTTTTAGTCTGCGGAATATAGCGATCCGATTTGAACTCCTGGAAACTGATACCAGCAGGCATATAGTTCTTGAGTCCCTCATATAGCCTGTATTCAACGATCGAATCAGCGATCGGCCCGCGTGTATCTTTAATCAGGTACGAGGTCGTAATATCAAGCTTGGCGTTATCGCCAATGGTTTTGATAATGGTATTCTCTCCCTCGAAAACCTGATTGAGTTCAGTTCGAATTTTTTCTACATCAACCGGCTGGGGAAACTGTACCGTGTAGCTTCTTCCTCCGTTAAACTCCACGCCATAGTTAAAGCCGTTGAAAAAAGATCCGATACCACCGATCAGTACTACAACCGAGATAACATAGGCGATCTTTCGGTACTCGATAAATTTATACTGGGCATGCTGGAATATTTTCCGAGAGATGCCGGTAAAGTATTCAACGTGCTTTTTCTTGTTGGTGAACATATCGCTGACCCAGCGGCTTACCAGTATTCCGCAGAACAACGACAGCAACAGACCTAAGATCTGGGTAGTGGCAAATCCTTTTACCGGACCCAGTCCGAAATAGAAAAGGATAATGGCAGTGAGCAAGGTGGTAACGTGTCCGTCCAATACCGGCGGAAGCGAGCGGCTATAGCCATCATTAATCGCTGTCAAATAGCCTTTTCCTTTTTTCAATTCTTCCTTGATCCGCTCGTAAATAACTACGTTAGTATCAACCGCCATACCGATGGTTAGCACCAGACCGGCAATACCAGGCGCCGTAAGGGTGGCGCCAAGACCTGCCAGTATACCTACGGTAAACAGTAAGTTCAAAATGAGGGCAATGTTAGCGATCCAGCCGCTGGTGTTGTAATACAACAGCATCAGCATAAAGATGACCACGAACGAAATGATGAAGCTGAGCGAACCTCCCTGAACGGCTTCTTCTCCGAGCGTTGGTCCCACCTGTTGCTCTTGTACAATCTTGGCAGGGGCGGGGAGTTTACCGATCTTAAGAATATTAGCCAGGTCGGCCGCTTCTTGTTGCGAGTAACTGCCCGTGATCGACGATACCCCGTTAGGAATAGCGTTGATAACATTGGGGGCAGAAAAAACGATATTGTCAAGCACAATGGCAATGGGATTGCCTACATTTTCCTCAGTCATTCTTTTCCAGATGGCAGCGCCGGCCGGACGCATGGTCATCTCAATTTGAACTTTACCATATTGATCAAAGTCCTGACGCGCGTCAGAGATGGCATCTCCTTCTAATTTGGCTTGCGTGCGATTATAGGTTTTAAGGCCATACAAGGGAACGGCAGTGGCAGAAACACCGTTCTTGTCTTTTTCGGCTACGCCATAGGCCCATACCACATCAGAAGGAAAATTGGCTTTGAACTCATCGAGGTAGATGCGCAGTTGAGCTGTATCGCGTACGTTCACCATCCCAATGGCAGCCGGGTAGGCAATGCCTCCCTTTTCATCTTGAAAAGGCTGCGCGAACATCAAATATTTATCGATAGTGGTTCCTTGATTGGCAGCAGACAGCGTCTTGGCCTTGCTGGTATCAGCTGTGGTATTGCCAATGGCGGCAGAAAGTGTTTTTGTTTTGCCAGTGTCTTTGCTTTTGGCAGCGGCAGTAGCCGTATCGATGGTGCCAGTACTGTCTTTTGTAGCAGCGGCAGAATCTACTTTCCCGCCGTATTTCGCATTGAAAGCATTGACAGTTCGCTGCCAGCTGCTTGCATACGAGTTGTTCTTGAGTGTATATACCTCCCAGAATTGCAAGTTGGCCGTGCTTTGCAATAATTTTCTAACACGGTCTTTGTCTTTGATGCCGGGCAACTCTACATTGATCAATCCTCTGTTAGGAATGGGATTTATGGAAGGTTGAGCCACGCCGAACTGGTCGATACGCGTGGTGAGTCGGTCAAAAGTGAGGTCAAAAGCAGAACGGGCCTGTTGACGAATATAGGTCTCTACCTCTTGGTCGGTAGAGCCGATATTGATGGCATTGGAGCTGCCACCCGAAAATAGGGTAGCGAGCATTCGGTTAGGTTCCAGTTTCTTGTATTCCTGTATGAACAGGGTGATAAAATCAGCATCGCTGTTCGCTTTACGGAAGTCTGCATTTTGCAGGGCCTTGAGGAAATTGGGATCGGTGGTATTGTTGGCCAGCGAGCGAAGTAACCCGGACATTTCTACCTCGAGGGTTACATTCATACCCCCCTGCAGGTCCAGTCCCAGATTTAATTCTTCTTCTTTGGCTTTTTTATAACTCATGGCACCATTGATCCCGTAGGTGACGGTGCTGTTCTCCTCCGCTTTGATCAGACTGTCGCGGTATTGAACGAGTCTTTTATCCAAAAACTCCTGCCACAAGGCCTGCGAATCTTTATTGCCGGGATACTTGGCGCTGGCCAAGGGATAAGAGGACTTCACATACTGAGTGGCTTTCTCTTCGGCATTCTTCTCAAAATTGCGGACCAGCCATGTAAAGGAGAGCTGATAAAGCGAGTAAATAATGAGCAGGACGGTGAAAAAACGAACCAGACCTTTGAGTTGCATATGTTGGGTGATTTACTGAATTTTTAAGGACGGCAAAGATAGCTTTTTAGAGAAAACACCCCAAGAAAAGCCTGTGGTAATCCCTGATTTTTAAATCCTTACCCATTTGTGTTTTCTGTTGTATTTTGAGGGCAGGATGAAAAGCCGGCTGTTACTGCTTATACCGTTGATGGCAAGTCTTTTGTCTGACCCAGCCTTTGGGCAGCGAGCCGTTGTGCCTGTGGCTATGGATGAAAAAAGAATTCGAGATAGACCGGATAATGAATTGATATATAATTTATTAATAAATAGTTCGGATACTTTGTCTCGTATCTTGGCAACCCGACCGGACCCCTGGGGTTTACAGATTATTTATACTACCGTCAAGAAAAAAGGCAAGCGCGCTTCGCAGTTCAGGGACCATTATTTTAACGTCGATTCCGATCGCTATTTTTATCCGGCCTCCACGGTAAAATTTCCGATCGCTATTTTGGCCCTGCAGCGACTTCGGGAGCTCTCCGTTCCGGGTCTGGACCGAAACAGCACCTTTATCACCGGGCGGGATCGCGATCTGCAAACCGAGGTCTATAACGATCCGACTACTATCGACGGCCGGCCGACGATTGCACATTATATCAAGAAAATATTGCTGGTCAGCGATAATGATGCTTACAACCGACTCTATGAGTGGCTGGGTCAGGATTACATCAACGAGTCATTACACAAGTTGGGTTATCGTAACGTAGAGATCTTGCATCGCCTCAGTTTGCCGCTCAGCACAGAAGAGAACCGGTAC
>JBIIDB010000005.1:0-28519 GCA_044238505.1 Chitinophagaceae bacterium
TGATCAAAAAGACAGAAGAATCCAACGGTATCAAGTAGTAACCGAAAACAAAGAGCATGGAATTAAATAAAATATTAACCGCAGACATTCTCGATATTGTCTTTGAGGGAAGAAACAAGGAGTACGGAGCGTATGACCTGCGTAAGACGTACAACCAGCGGGTAAAGCGCGCCCTGATCATTACTGCCTCTACCGCCGCCTTGATCTTACTGATCTCTTTTTTGAACAAGACCCTCAGCGATAACGATAATGCCAAGGTCAAGATCAATGAAATGACCTTGCAAGATGTTAAGCAAGAAGAAAAAGAACCGCCGCCACCACCTCCGCCGCCTCCGCCCAAGCAGGAGCCGCCCAAGGTAGAGATGAAGCAGTTTACGCCTCCCGTAATTAAAAAAGACGAAGAGGTAGAAAAGCCGCCACCACCACAAGAAGAGCTGAAAGAAGCCAAGATCGATGTGGTGAATGTGGAAGGTATTAAGGACGAGGGATTGGCAGCACCTGTCGATATCGACCAGGGTAAGCAGATCGTTGAAGAGAAGTTCGACGATAACAAGATCTTCGACAAGGTAGAGATCGAGGCCAGCTTTCCCGGTGGAGACAGTAAATGGCGTCAGTACCTCGAGCGTAATGCCAACGGACAAGTAGCTACCGACAATGGTGCGCCCGAGGGAACGTATACGACCGTCGTACAATTTGTGGTGGATAAGGAAGGTAACATCAGTGATGTTCGCGCCCTTACCAATCACGGTTACGGCATGGAAGAAGAGGCTATGCGTGTTATCAAGCGCGGTCCCAAATGGAATCCTGCCGTTCAAAATGGTCGTCAGGTAAAAGCCTACCGTAAACAACCCATCACATTCCGTGTGGAGGGTGAATAAGCCGCAGCTCTATCATCTTATTAAGTCCCCTTCCTACAGGGGACTTTTTTTTTAAGTTACTTTTGCCACTATGAACAAATTGCAGGGTTGGGATGATACCATCGTAGCGCTGGCCACACCGCCGGGCGTGGGGGCTATCGGCGTTATTCGGATGAGTGGCTCCGCTGCGCTGCAGATAGCCGACAGGTTATTTGCCTCCAAGAAACTTTCAGAACAGCCTTCTCACACCTTGCATGTGGGCTTGCTGACGCATCAGGGTCGCACGTTGGACGAAGCGGTGGTCTCGATCTTCAAAGATCCCCGCTCGTACACCGGAGAAGACGTGGTCGAGTTCAGCTGCCACGGATCTCCTTATGTACTGCAAGAGATCATGGCGTCTTGCATAGCTGAGGGAGCCCGTCTGGCTCGTCCGGGTGAGTTTACGCAGCGGGCGTTCTTAAAGGGAAAACTCGACTTGACCCAGGCAGAAGCGGTTGCTGATCTGATCGCTGCCGGTACGCGCGCCGCCCAGCGAACGGCCTTGCAAGGACTTAAAGGTGGTTTTTCGGCCGAGCTTTCGCTCCTGCGCGAACAGCTTTTACAATTTTCTGCATTGCTGGAATTAGAGCTCGATTTTTCGCAAGAAGATGTGGAGTTTGCCGATCGCGCTCAACTGATCTCTTTGCTGGCGCAGCTGGAGCGGTCGACGGCCACGCTGATTCATTCATTTCAATTGGGAAATGCAATTCGTAACGGAGTATCGGTCGCTATTATCGGTAAACCCAATGCCGGAAAATCTACGTTGCTCAATAGTTTGCTTAACGAGAACCGAGCCTTGGTCAGCGACATTCCGGGTACTACTCGCGATACGATCGAAGAAGTACTTAATATCGAGGGCATTTTATTTAGGCTTATCGATACGGCTGGATTACGGGAACATACCAGTGATCGCATCGAATCGGCCGGTATGGAGCGTAGTCTCGAAAAAATGCGCTCGGCCGATCTGGTACTCTATGTGTTTGATAGTACCGAACCCCTCGATGACGTGCTCGCCTGGCAACAACAAGCCATTGCTGATGGATTGAATTTTTTACTGGTGGCCAACAAGAGCGATCTGCCCCATTCGTCTCCTTCTATTTTGCAACACTCCGATATAGAGAAGGCGGTGTTGATCGCTGCCAAAACTCGTCACGACTTACATCGGTTAACTGATGCGATGGTGGCCAACGTACTGACCGGAACGCTCGATTCCGAACATACCATCGTAACTAATGCGCGTCATTTTCAGGCCTTGCAAGAAGTGCATAAGGCGTTGCTGGATGCACAGCGGGGCTTGGCCCAGTCGCTTCCGGGCGACTTATTGGCACTTGAGGTCCGTCGTTGTCTTCATTATCTCGGAGAGATCACCGGAGAGATCACCAACGAAGACCAGCTCGATTTTATATTCAGTAAGTTTTGTATCGGAAAGTAGTGAACCCTGCAGCAGAAAAAAAATATGTGTCACAGCTAAACCCCGCCATTTGGGGATTGGTGGCGTTCTGGGCTTTTGTAGAATCTTTTTTGGGGGGCATCCTTCATGCTTTACAAGTACCCCTTCGCGGTATTGTTCTTGCCGGTGCGGCAACAGCTTGCCTGACTACGATCGCTGCAGTAACAAGAGGTTATCCGGATAAAAAACCAGTGCGCACCTTTTCGGCAGATCTGCTCCAGGCTACCCTGGCTGTAATGGCCGTGAAACTGATCTTGAGCCCTCAGTCTCCGCTCACTGCCTATGTGGCCATGTTGTTTCAGGGAGTAGTTGCTTATCTGCTGTTTGGTTGGTTATCTTCTTTTCGCTTGGCGGCGATCTTGTTCTCCGTGCTGGCATTGGTCGAAACCGCCCTGCAAAAGGTGCTGGTGCTGTATTTGTTTTTTGGAGCCGATTTCTGGGCCACGGTAGCGGCGTGGGTCAATGAATTGCACGCACAGTTTGGTTTTTTATCCATAGGTCTTCGGGGTATCGTTATGGCCTATTTGCTGCTGTATTTTATGGTAGGGGTGGCGATCGGCTATTGGTTTGGATATTGGCCTGATCGAATAAACAAGAAAAAAGACGCGCTCCTATTGGCCTATCAACAAGAAATGCATAGGACACTGGCGGTAGCGCCACCTTCCCGTTATACCCGAGTTCGCTATTGGCTTTTTTTTCTGCTGGTTGCTGTTGCAGCCAGCCTCTTTATCCTGCCTTATTCGTTGTTGATGGCCACGTTGGTGCGTGTTTTTATTTTTGGCCTGGCTGTGTATTTATTAACGCCCCCGCTGCTGCGGTGGCTGACCCGAGTTTTATCGGCAAGGATTCAGCAAAGCATTACCCTGACGCTGATTGACTCGATGCAAGAGCAAAGACTAATTTTTTATTTTTGCTGGCAGCGATTTACAGGAACAAGGTTATTGCTGCGATTGATGTTAGCCTTCGAAGCGGCGCTCATCCTCTCTGCGTCAAAAGAGAAAGCGCCCCATCCATCTACCTAAACAGGAATGCGTCATGCCATTGCCCGGTGAACAAAAGCTCCAACAGCCTGTCGAATTCCTCAAAGGAGTAGGTCCTCTTCGTGCCGAGTTGCTAAAAAAGGAGCTGGGTATTTTTACATTCGGTGATCTGCTGGAGTATTATCCGTACCGACATATCGATCGCACTCGTATCAATACTATCGATTCGCTGGTGCCTGAAATGGACTTTGTGCAGCTGGCGGGGATCTTGGTGAGCAGCGAGGTGGTGGGACAGCGGGCCGGCAAACGACTACTGGTTACTTTCAAGGATCGTACCGGAACCATCGAGTTGGCTTGGTTTCAGGGGATCAACTGGGTACAGAAATTGCTGCTCCCGGGATACTCTTACCTGGTGTATGGACGACTTAGTTTTTTTAATGGACGCCCCCAGCTGGTACATCCCGAGATCGAAAAGATCGAGCCTGAGCAGCCGCTTGAGAAAAAATATCTCGAACCGATCTATTCCACTACCGAGAAACTAAAGTCGAAGGGGCTGGGCGGAAGGGCGCTGGGTCGACTTACACAAGCCTTGTTGAGTCAACTTAAGGATAGCGATCTGCCGGAACCTTTACCGCTCGATGCGTTGAAACCATTACAATTGATGGAGCGATGCCAGGCCCTTCGTCAAATTCATTTTCCCGAAAGTGCTAAGACCTATCAACAGGCGTTGCAACGTTTAAAGTTCGAAGAACTCTTTGTGTCGCAGCTTCGCATGCAATTAGTGCGATGGCAGCGGCATCGCTTCTCCGAAGGGGTGATCTTCGAAAAGGTGGGGCCTCATTTCAATGAATTATACAAGCATCATCTTCCGTTCGAGCTGACCGGTGCGCAAAAGAGGGTCATCAAAGAGATCAGAGCCGATACTGCTAAAGGGAAACAAATGAACCGGTTGTTGCAAGGGGATGTTGGCAGCGGAAAGACGATCGTAGCGGTACTCACTATGCTGCTGGCCATCGATAACGGATACCAGGCCTGTTTGATGGCGCCTACGGAGATCTTATGCCAGCAGCATTATGCCTCTGTGCGTGCGCTGTTAGAAAAGATCGGGCTATCGGTGGGGTTGCTGACCGGATCGACAAAAGCCAAAGAGCGAAAGCAGTTGCTTGCTCAATTGGCCGATGGCACGCTCTCGCTGGTAATCGGGACCCATGCCCTGATCGAAGACACGGTGGCATTCAAAAAACTGGGACTCGTGATCATAGACGAGCAGCATCGTTTTGGCGTGGCGCAGCGAGCCCAGCTTTGGAAAAAAGCATCGCCTCCTCCGCATATGCTGGTCATGACAGCCACACCCATTCCGCGTACGTTGGCTATGACGGCCTACGGTGATCTCGACTACAGTATCATCGATGAATTGCCTCCCGGCAGGCAGCCTATCAAGACGGTGCATCGTTTCGAAAAAGACCGGGCCAGGGTGATGGACTTCATCAAACAAGAAATTGAACTGGGCCGCCAGGTCTATATCATCTACCCTTTGATCGAAGAAAGTGCCAAGCTCGATTACGAAAATCTGATGAAGGGGTATGAGGAGGTAAAGGCATTTTTTCCGGAGCCCCGTTACTGGATCAGCATGGTACATGGCAGACAGCCTGCCGATCAAAAAGAGATCAACATGCGACGATTTGTGGAAGGCGATACTCAGCTGATGGTGGCCACCACCGTCATTGAAGTAGGGGTTAATGTACCAAATGCTTCAGTAATGCTCATTGAGAGCGCTGAAAAATTTGGGCTTTCGCAATTACACCAGCTAAGAGGAAGAGTGGGAAGGGGTACCGAAAAAAGTTATTGTGTATTGATGACCGGACCTAAGTTGGGGGCTGATGCCCGCGAGCGGATGCGCATTATGGCCCAGACCGGCAATGGTTTTGAGATCGCCGAAAAAGACCTCAGTCTGCGTGGACCGGGTGAGATCGAGGGAACACGGCAAAGCGGGGCCCTGGCCTTTAAGTTGGCTTCACTGGTCACAGACCGCTCTTTACTCGAGGTGGCCCGCGAAAAAGCCGCCGCATTGCTTGACATCGACCCCGGCTTGGAGCAGGCTGGCCACAGACCCCTCAGGGAATTCATGAAAATTCGAAAAGGAACCCTCTCCTGGAGCAAAATATCTTGAGCGCAAAAGCGTTATACATTAAACCCAATTGTCAGACAGTTGTCAAATTGGGGTTACCCGCTCAGTCTTAACAGTTTTTTCGAACTCCTCGAGAGAGAATTTTGTTACCTTAAAACAAATTGGCCGGTTGAAAAAAATTGTCATTTTAGCAGGGTTGATCAGTACATCGTTGCTACTTGCGGCACAAGGGGCTATTGAGTTTGTGCAGAACAAGGGGCAGTGGGATAAACAGGTCAAATATCGAGGACAGGTCAACAACGGCTACTTCTTTATTCGCGAAAAGGGGTTTACCATTGTGCAGCAGCATCCCGAAGATGTAGCGCGCATGCAGAAGGTCAAACATGGTGATACCACCGGATTCTATATTCGTGCGCATGCCTGGAATGTAGATTTTACCGATGTCAAAAAACAATCGGTCACCTCGGCCCCTGTGCTCGCTGGCGAAAGTCCATTAGCTACCTACGAGAATTATTTTTTGGGCAACGATCCGGCTCGGTGGGCGCCGGCCTGTTCGGCCTATCAGGTCATTACCGTCAAGGATATTTATCCCAATATCGATCTTCGCTACTACAGCGATGGCGGCACACTCAAGTATGATTTGATCGTAAGACCTGGGGGTGATCCGGCAACTATTGCACTTCGTTACGAAGGAGTGGACGGGCTTTCAATAAAGAATCGTGAGTTGGTGCTCTCCACGTCGATCGGATCGTTCCGGGAATCTTCTCCCTACACGTATCAACCTGCCGAACAGGGTAGAAAGGAGGTAAGTTGTCGCTATCAATTAAAGGATAACTTGCTTCGCTTCGAGGTGGGACCTTATGATCCGGCCAACACGCTGGTTATCGATCCTTCTTTTGTGTTCTGCTCTTTTTCGGGAAGCACCGCCGACAACTGGGGTTTCACAGCTACCTATGGTCCCGATGGCAGTATGTATGCCGGAGGTATCGTTTTTAACGAAGGAGGAAGTTTTCCGGCAAGTCCGGGAGCTTTTCAATCGAGTTTTAGGGGTGGCACTATGGACATGGGATTGATCCGGCTGAGTGCTGACGGAAGTAGACGTATCTGGGCAACATATCTGGGCGGAGCCGGTGATGAGCAACCACACAGCCTGGTGGTAGACGCGCAGCAAAATCTATATGTAACAGGACGTACCAATTCTCCCAATGGGGCCAATGGATATCCGGTGATCGGCAATGGTACACTGGCCGGAGATGGATTCGATATAGTGGTATCTAAGATCAATGCTGCGGGTACGGTGCTGATGGGATCCCGCAAGATCGGTGGCAGTGGCCCGGATGCCGTCAACATTGCTACGTCTCGTGCCCTCAACTCGCTACAACGTAATTACGGAGATGATGGCAGAGGAGAAATTATTCTCGACGCGCAAGGCAATGTGCTGGTCACCTCTCATACGCAGTCCGCTGCCACAGGTACCGGACGATTTCCAACTACGAGCGGGGTTTTTCAAACCAGTTTTGGAGGAGGCACGCAAGATGCGGTCTTGCTAAAATTGTCTGCTGATCTGAGCAATATGATTTTTGCCAGTTTTCTCGGTGGCACCGGTAACGATGCCGGTTATGTACTTGCCGTTCATCCGGGTAGTGGTAATATTTACGTGGCCGGCGGCACGGAAAGTGTCAACTTAATTCCGGCTTCGCAAACAGGTGCGGTGGTAGGTCCCTCGTTGGGCGGAACTATCGATGGATATGTAGCGATCATTAGCCCCGACGGAACACAGCGCATTCGGACCAGCTACATTGGAACAACCGGGATCGATCAGGTATTTGGCGTGCAGTTCGACATCAATGGATTTCCCTATGTAATGGGGCAAACGACCGGCAACTGGCCTATTTCGAATGCGGTCTTCAATAACCCGGCCGGTAAACAGTTTATTGCCAAGCTGCAGCCCGATCTCTCTGCCTACATCTATTCCACCGCGTTTGGTTCGGGCGCCTCGGTGCCCAATATATCACCCATTGCTTTTTTGGTGGACCGTTGCGAAAATGTGTACATGTCGGGTTGGGGGGGTACCGGATTCGGTTCTGGTTTTACCAGTGCGGGTACGGCCGGACTTCCGTTAACTCCTGATGCTTTTAAGTCGGTGACCGATGGAAAAGATTTTTATTTTATTGTACTGCGAAAAGATGCGGCCGGTATTTTATTCGGAAGTTTTTTTGGAGAGGATAATACCCAGAATGGCGGGAATGACCATGTAGACGGAGGTACCAGCCGCTTTGATAGTCGGGGTACTATCTATCAGGCGATGTGCGGAAACTGCAGTGTAGGTACGGTGCCCCGTCCAAATTTTCCGGTAACGGCCGGATCTTGGTCCACGTCTAATAATTCGAGTGGTGCCGGCTGCAGTATCACCATGGTAAAGATCGCCATGAACTTGTCGGGTGTGCAAAGTGCTATCCGCTCCAGCATTAATAACGTGGCAGGCGATACGCTGGGATGTGTGCCCCTCACCGTTGCTTTTACCGATACCATTGGTAATGCGCAATCCTATATTTGGAATTTTGGAGACGGATCGCCCGACGAGACGACAACAACCGCTAACAATACGCACCAATTTACGGCTGTGGGTACGTATACCGTGCGCTTGATTGCCGTGGACCCCACCACCTGCAATGGAAGGGATACCTCGTATATCCGCATCAGGGTTGGCAACATCGAGGCCGATCTTGATTTTAATCCTGTAAAGTTGCCTCCTTGCACGGCTTTTAATTATCGGTTTGATAATTTGTCTACTACCTTGCCCGGCTATCCCTTTAAACCCACTTCTTTTGTGTGGAATTTTGGAGACGGTTCTCCTACGGTAGTAGCGGGTCCGGGTCCGGTCAATCATGCTTTTGCGGCTCCGGGCACGTATAACGTGCGTCTCTTCTTACAGGATACCACCTATTGTAATGCACCCGATTCGCTAGTGCTGCCGGTGAGTGTGGCCGAGAATGTAAAAGCCGGGTTTACTACTGCTGCCCGCGGGTGTATTCCCTATCAGCCGGTGTTTACCAACACGTCCTTAGCAGGTCAAACCTATTGGTGGAATTTCGGGGATGGCAATACCTCCAACGCAGCTTCTCCTTCGTACACCTATACGATACCCGGCACCTATACTGTTACATTGGCCGCCAATAATCCCAATACCTGTAACCTTACTGATACGTCTCGCTTTGTAATCCAGGTGTTGGATGCCCCGCTAACCAATTTTAGCTTCTCACCTGCTATGGTACAGCCCAATACCCCCCACACATTTACCAACTTGGCCTCGGCCGATGCGGTACGTTTTAAATGGGTGTTCGGGGATGGTGACAGCGTGTTGACTACTTCCCGTGCGCCGGTGGTGCATCAATTTCGGTCCAGCGGAACGTTCTCCGTTTGTTTAACGGCGTATAATTCGCTGGACTGCCCGCGTACCTTTTGCAGAAACGTGCAAGCCAATGTACTGCCACTGGTCGATCTGCCTAATGCCTTTACGCCGTTGAGCGGCGATGTGAATGCCGTACTAAAAGTAAAAGGGTTCGGGATCAGCAAAATGAAATTCGAGATCTGGAACCGCTGGGGGCAGAAACTGTTTGAGACGGCTGATCAGCAACAAGGATGGAATGGTACCTATCAAGGGATTGTTCAGCCCATGGATGTATATATGTATACGCTGTCGGTCGAATTTTTCGATGGCAGTAAAGTGATCAGAAAAGGAGACATCACCCTTATCAGGTAAACCGACGAATGTAAACTATGTTAAAGCGAAGTGATATCCTGTTTTTCTTGTGGATGACGGCCAGCGGCCTTACTTCGGTATTGTCGGCACAAGACCTGCACTTTTCTCAGTTTATGCAAACTCCGTTGCTGGTCAATCCGGCGCATACCGGATTTATTCCTGATGGTGATTATCGCTTCGGAATCAACTATCGAAATCAATGGGCCTCGGTGAGTGCCTTTCCGTACAAGACCATGAGTGCTTTCGGCGATGTGCAACTCTTGCAAAATAGGGAGCAGACCGGTTGGCTGGGAGTGGGCGGGTTACTGCTGCGCGATGTGGCCGGTACCAGCGCACTAACATCTACCAAGGTCTATGGATCGGTGGCGTATCATCAAATGATCGGAAACGGCAGTTTGCTCGGCCTTGGCTTTAATGCCGGATGGGCTAACAAGAGCATCAATACAAGCGGGCTGACCTTTCCATCGCAGTGGAATGGTCAATTCTTCGATATTCATCAGTCCGCCGGGGCTCCGGTGTTGGCCGCCAATACTATCAACTACTTCGATATGCAGGTAGGGTTAAACTATGCCTACTTCCCTAATCCCTCCACTTTCGTGAATGCCGGATTTTCTGCTATGCATTTGAACAGGCCCGAAGAGAGTTTTTTTGAAAGCACCAATGGAATCGATAACCGGATCGCTGTACGCTACAATGGGTTTCTGAACGCCAGCTTTAAGCTTAATGACCTACTGATCGTGAGCCCGCATATATATGTTTCTGTACAAGCCGCTGCTTCGGAGTGGGTGGGAGGCATTCAGGCTCAGTACAATCTGTCCGGCGACGGCGATTATACTTTAACAGGGGGGCTTTACTACCGTTACAACGAATCGCTGATACCCCTAGTCGGTCTGGGTATTAAAGACTTGGTCTTGCAATTCAGCTATGATGCTACTATGTCTTCGCTTAAGAATTTCAACAACCGACGAGGGGCCTTTGAATTTTCGCTGGTCAAGCAGGGATTGGCTGATGCGTACAGGGGCAATCGCAGAGAATCCATGTGTCCTTCTTTTCGCTACTAGACTTTTTCGGTTGCTTATTTATACCGATTTTTGAAGTTTCAACCACTCTTTTTGCATGTCAAAAAAAGGTATCCTGCAAGCTGTGCATCTCGATCAATTTCGAACGATTGTGGGCGCAGCAAATGTTTACGTTGATCATGAAACGCTCGATCATTACGCGCACGACGAAACCGAGAATCTCCATTTTTTACCCGAAGTGGTCATCAAACCCAGAACGGCACAGGAGATCAGTGCCATTCTTACCATCTGTAACGCAGCTCTTATTCCCGTAACGCCTCGCGGTGCGGGAACGGGTTTGAGTGGAGGCGCTCTGGCCCATTTGGGTGGCGTCCTGCTCAGCACTGAGCGCATGAACAGTATTTTGTCTATCGATGAACGCAATTTGCAAGTGACCACCGAGCCTGGTGTGATTACCGAAGTGCTTCAGCAAGCCGTCAAAGAAAAAAAATTATTTTATCCTCCCGATCCAAGTAGCCGGGGTTCTTGTTTTATAGGAGGTAATATTGCCGAGAACAGCGGGGGTCCCAAAGCGGTCAAGTATGGCGTAGTAAAAGATTATGTACTCAATCTTGAAATTGTATTACCCACCGGTGAAATTATTTGGACGGGTTCTAATGTACTCAAGAACGTGACCGGCTATAACCTCACCCAGTTGGTCGTAGGCAGTGAGGGTACGCTTGGCATTGTTACCAAGATCGTTTTAAAGTTGATTCCTCTGCCTACGCAGGATCTGCTGATGTTAGTGCCCTTTAGAAAGTTAGAGGAGGCGGGTGAAGCGGTGAGTGCCATCTTTCGGGCCGGCTTTACGCCCAGCGCACTTGAGTTGGTAGAGATAGATGCCCTTAAGATCGTGAGTGAATTGGTAGGAAGCGCTGCTGTTCCCATCACCGATGATACAGCCGCCCATCTTATTATTGAGGTGGATGGAAACAACCTGGAGGTGTTGATGGGAGAGATGGAGGCTATTGGCACCCTCCTTTCTCAATTCGATATTGGCGAGATCTATTTTGCAGAAGATGCCAGCCAGAAAGAACAGTTGTGGAAGCTGCGCCGTCGTGCCGCCGAGGCAGCCAAGCTGGCAGGCTATACCATAGAAGAAGATACCGTGGTGCCCCGAGCCGAATTGCCGGCCCTTATCAAGGGAGTTAAAGCCATGGGCAAGCAATACGATTTCGATGTGATCTGTTATGGTCATGCGGGGGATGGTAACCTGCATATCCGTATTCGCAAAGAAGGCGTGCCCAATAGTTACGGTCATGGCCCCATGCAAGCCATCATCGCCGAACTTTTTAAGCTGGTCTATAGCCTGGGAGGTACGATCAGTGCGGAGCATGGGATCGGGTTGATTCAAAAAAGTTTTATGCCAATTGTTTTCGAAGAAACGTCCCTTCGGTTAATGCGCGATATTAAAAGATCGTTCGATCCCAATGGAATATTAAATGCGGATAAGATCTTCTAAACGACTTATATGATGAAAACAAGTGTGATACTTTCTTTTCGGATGCCGGCCCTTCGGTTGGGCTGGCTGATGGCAATGATAGTAGCGATCATAGCGATGTCGGCCGCGCCGCTGCAGGCGCAAGACGATAAAGAGCCCGGTGCTTGGAAAAGAAATCTTTTTACAGGAGGATCCGTCTCTTTCGGCATTTTTAACAACACCTTTTTGATAGGAGCCAATCCGGTCTTCGGCTACAGCCTTACCGATTATGTCGATGCAGCCCTGGTGGTTAATTATACGTATAACTCCATTCGTGATTTCAACGGCATTTTCAATAACAAGCTGCGTCAATCTACCTACGGAGGTGGGGGTTTAGTCCGGATCTATCCGATGCGCAGTATCTTTTTGCAGGGTCAACTGGAGCATAATTTCATCCGTCAACGGAGTATTCCCGTGCTGGGCCCTCCCGAAGTTCGCACTATCGATGCCGGAAGTGTCTTGGTAGGAGGGGGATACACGACCGGTCGCTTTGGTAAAGGAGGAGCGCCCTTTTATTATCTGTCGATCCTCTTTGACGTGTCTGGTAATTTATATTCTCCGTATACGGATGCCTTTGGTCGTTCTGTTCCTCTGTTTAGAGGAGGAGTGCAGATTCCGTTGTTTCAGGAGAATAGTGGCCGTGGACGATTTTTTCGGTAATAGTCCAGCTCCGCTACGGTGTTGATGACTTGAATCTTATCGATCGCTTCTTGGTAAAGAAATCCTTCTCTTTTCATTTGCTCGATGTGCTGCAAGAGCGGATGATAGAATCCGTCGCTATTGAGAATAAAGATGGGTTTATCGTGTATAGTCAGCTGGTTCCAGGTAATGATCTCGAAGAGTTCATCGAGTGTGCCGAATCCGCCGGGTAGGATCAAGGCTGCATCACAGCGGCTGTACAATTCTTTTTTGCGCTGGTGCATATCTTCTGTTATGATCAACTCGGTGAGTGCCCGGTGTTGTACTTCCCATTCCAGCAGCAACGAAGGTATGATGCCTATCACGCGGCCTCCTTTTTCCAGCGCGGCATCGGCAACAACACCCATGAGCCCCGCGCTGCCTCCTCCATAGATAAGCGTTATCTGTTGCTCAGCCAACCAATGGCCCAAGGCTGCAGCATCAGTGGCAAATACAGGATTTGATCCCGTCTTAGAGCCGCAAAAAACCGCAAGTGAATTAAAGTTGTTGTCGGGGTACATGTCGCAAAGGGAGCTTATTTTTGTTTAACTTCAAAATTCATCCGTACCTAATTCTTGTTGCTTATGTCACCACTTGTCTTGTTCACGTTCGTGATCGGTTATTTCTTGTTGTTGCTGGGCGTGGCCTGGTATACTTCACGGAATGCTGATAATGATTCTTTTTTTATCGGTAACAGAAACAGTAACTGGATGCTGGTGGCGTTTGGTATGGTGGGAACCACGTTGTCGGGTGTTACGTTTGTGAGCGTACCGGGCAATGTGGGGAGTATTAACTTCTACTATTTTCAATTGGTACTAGGGTATGTGCTGGGGTATCTGGTGATCTCTTTTGTTTTGCTGCCGTTGTATTACCGGATGAATCTGACGAGTATCTACACGTATCTCGAAAGTCGTTTTGGCGTTAATGCACACCGGGCGGGCGCCTTCTTTTTTATTTTGTCCAGAACGGTAGGGGCCACAGCCCGCCTTTATTTAGTTATCAATATCCTTCAGTTATTTATCCTGGACAGACTGGGTATTCCGTTTTTGGCTACTTCGCTGGTGATCTTATTATTGATCTTGTTATACACGGCGGAGGGAGGCGTTAAGACCATCATTTTTACCGATACCCTGCAAACCTCGGGTATGTTGATCGGTCTGGTGGTGTGTTTGGTCGTCTTGGTCAAGGCACTTGGCGTGGGTTGGTCCGGTGCTTGGGAGCTCATAACAGCCAAGGGCTACACGCAGGTGTTCAATACGGACATCCATAGTCCGCTCAATTTTTGGAAACAACTGCTGGGCGGTATGTTCATCGCAATCACTATGACGGGACTCGATCAGGAGATGATGCAAAAGAATATCAGTGTGCGAACCCTGAATGATTCTCAAAAGAACATCATGACTATGAGTACGATCCTGGTACTGGTCAATGCGCTCTTCTTGATACTGGGAGCCGTTTTGCATCTCTATGCGGCTAACACGGGGCTGACGGCTAAGGGAGATGACTTGTTTCCGGCCATTGCACTCAGTGACACTTTTTCGGGTACCATCGGCGTCATCTTTATCATTGCCCTGATCTCGGCCTTGTTTCCGAGTGTGGATGGGGCTATTACTTCACTCACCTCCAGTTTTTGTATAGATATTCTTGATTTCAATAAACTGTCGGGCTCTGAGAAGACCAAGCGCCGAAAAAGATTGACCGTTCACCTTGGCTTTGCCCTGGTTTTTTTAGCGATGGTACTCTTGTACAAATTGGTCGATGATAAATCCATCATTCAATTCATCATCAAATTTGCGGGAATCACCTACGGTCCCTTGCTGGGTTTGTTTGCCTTTGGTATTCTGACCAAGCGCCAGCTGCGCAGCGGGTTGATCTGGGCGATCTGTATAGCCGGCCCCCTGCTGGCGCTTACACTCGATCTGCTCTGCAATCCTGCTTACTACAACGGATTATTGCATACCGACCTGGGTCTGACCGAGCTATCGGATCGATTATTCGGAGGTTATAAGATCGGGCCCGAGTTGATCTTGCTCAACGGACTGATCACTTTTGCCGGGTTGTGGCTTATCTCTTTTTCGTCCTCCTCTTCGGCTGCTAATAAGGGGTAGCGTACCTTTGTACAAATTTTTTACGTGGACATCATCTCTCCTGAGGCGTGGCAATATGCCTTGCAGCATAGCAGTGAACCTGACCCTTTATTGCAGGAGATCGAACAGTACACGCAGCAGCAGCATCGGGAGGCCCACATGCTGAGCGGGCAACTGCAAGGACAATTTTTATCGCTGTTCAGTCGCTTGGTGCGCCCCGCTGCCGTGCTCGAGGTCGGTACATTTACCGGCTACAGCGCGCTGTGTTTGGCCCAGGGCTTGCGTGCCGAGGGACAGTTGCATACTATCGAGCTGCGCGAACCGGAGGCGACCGTAGCCCGTCAATTTTTTGATCGTTCTGTTTATGCCCACCAACTGCATCTGCACCGGGGCGATGCGCGCACTGTGATACCTGGTCTATCGCTGCCATGGGACCTGGTGTTTATGGATGCCGACAAGGTTTCCTATATCGACTATTTTAACATGATTTTGCCCGGCGTCAGACCGGGAGGGTTTATCTTAGCCGATAATGTCTTTTTTCATGGGCAGGTCTTTGTGCCGGATCCCTCTGGAAAAAGTGCAAAGGCTATTGCGGTATTCAATGAATACATCAAGGCGCATCAAGAAGTGGAGGTGCTGATGCTCCCGATACGAGACGGGATCAGTGTGATTCAAAAAAAGGAGAAATAAACAGAAAATGAGTAAGAGCGGTATAGACACAACGACGAGAAGCGCGAGGCCGAAACAGCTATCGATAGCTGCTCTATTGTTGCTGCTGACGATCTTTCATGCTAACGCACAACGCCAAGAAGCGATCGAAGATTATATCAGCAAATATGAATCGCTGGCTATTGCCGAGATGAAAAGAACAGGGGTGCCTGCTTCGATCAAGCTGGCCCAGGGTATTCACGAAACACAGGCCGGCACCAGTCAGTTGGTGCAACGCTCCAATAATCATTTTGGAATTAAATGTAAAACGGGATGGAGCGGTCCTTCGGTGCGTCATGATGATGATGCCCGGGCGGAGTGCTTTCGTAAATACGAAACCCCCGAGGCGTCTTATGTAGATCACTCTAATTTTTTAAAGAATAGCCCCCGCTATTTTTCGTTATTCGATCTTGCTCCTACTGATTACCAGGGGTGGGCTTGGGGACTTAAAAAGGCAGGGTATGCTACGAATCCGCAATATGCGCAAACACTCATCCGGTTAATCGAAGAATACGACCTCAACCGTTACACGCTGTTGGCGATGGGTAAGCCATTGCCCGCATCTTCATGCGATTCCTCTTCCAATGGAGGAGTGTCCGTCGCTGCAACTTCTACTGCCTCTCCAGCAGTGGCCTCGAGCGCCAGCGGCCCAGTTGCGGGCAGCACTGACCGCGCTATTGTAACAACTTCTATTCCTGCAGCCGCCCCGGCTACAAAAGAAGTAAAAACATCCTCTGTTGCTCGTGCTGCCAGTAACGAGGCAGGTCAGTCTCTCGCCCCTCAGAAAGAGGCGCTATATCCCGCTGGTATTTTTGAAAAGGACGGATGCCGGGCTGTTTGGGTCAGGGCGGGAACCCCCTTCTTAGCCGTGGCCGATCAGTATAGGATACCCCTCTCAAAATTATTTGCCTACAACGACATGGATCCCATTCTCGAAGCGCAGCAAGACCAGGTGATTTTTTTGGAGCGACGAGCCCCTGTTTCTGTTCGATGGCCCCTTCGTAATAAAAGATCGCGTTGATAACGAGGGATGAGGGCAAGCCGTTAACTTCGGGTAACGATTTTAGTATGGAGCGTATACGCGTACACGATAAAACCTTTGTTCCTTTTTTGACAGCCGACCAAATCGGGGATCGGGTGGCAGCGTTAGCTGCGCAAATCAGCCACGATTACCAGGGTAAGCGTCCGCTTCTGCTGGCAGTGCTCAATGGTTCGTTTATGTTTGCGGCCGACCTGTTTCGGTTGCTGACCATTGATGCCGAGATCAGTTTTATCAAGATCGCTTCGTACCAGGGTATGCGTTCATCCGGAAAGGTAGTTACCGCCATCGGCATGGAGCAGGACATAAGTGGACGGGCCATCATTTTGCTGGAAGATATTGTGGATACCGGAAACACCCTGCATCATTTTATTCCTACGTTGCAGCAACAGCACCCGGCCTCTATTGCTATCGCTACCTTTTTGCATAAACCCGAGGCGACCCTCTATCCGCTTTCGTTAGACTATGTAGGTTTTAGTATACCTAATCGTTTTGTCGTTGGATATGGGCTTGACTATGATGGCCTGGGCAGAAATTATGGCCAGGTCTATCAACTGGCTCCGGAACAGACAACAGAGAGTTGACGAAAAAGTCATCATCCTACTTATGCGCATCTTGCTACTGGCCCTGTTGGTTGTGTGGTTGTGCCGTCCGCTCGCGGCGCAGCAGCAAACCTATTTTCGGGGCGAGGTTAGTGATGAATCGGGCAATAAGCTACAACAGGTCTCTATCCGGCAGTTATCGACAGGTCTGTTATTTAAAAGCGGAATGGGCGGACGCTTTGGCATTACGAGTAATGCGGTCGTTGATTCATTTTATTTCTCCTTTGGCGGCTATCAATCCGAAAAGTGGGTAGGGAGAGCCGATTCTTTTTTGCAGATCCGTCTTCGGATACTGCCTCCCTCACTATCTAATCCTGACCGGCCTCGTCTTTCGTCTCGTACCAGTAATATGAGTCGGCAAGAAGAACGCAGGGCTTATGTCGGAAACGAGACCTACACTTCGTTGGTCGAAAATCCCTGGATCAACAGTGCGCAGTATCCCACCACCGGCCTTGCGCTGAATGTTGACAGGGCTTCGTACAGCAATGTAAGGCGATTTATAAATCGATCGGCTTTTGTACCGGCCGATGCCGTGCGGATAGAGGAGATGCTGAATTATTTTCCCGCGCCCGCTGCGGCACTTGCCGGGCCCCGGGATTCTGCTGTGTTTAAGGTGAGTTCGTTACTAGGCCCTTGCCCGTGGAACTGGGACAACCAGCTATTGCAGGTGCAGATAGCTGCCCGTCAACTCGATCTGGATACGCTTCCTGCCTCGCACCTTGTTTTTTTGATCGATGTTTCGGCTTCGATGGATATGCCCAACCGGCTTCCCCTATTGCAATCGGCCTTCAGGATGTTGACTCAAAATCTACGCGAAAAAGATACGGTGTCGATCGTAGCCTATGGCGGTATCTCTGCGGTATTGCTGCGTGCCGTCAGCGGTTGCGAAAAAGACAGCATCTTAAAAGTGATCGACTCCTTGGCCCCCGGGGGTGCCACTCCCGGAGAATCCGGAATCCGCATGGCCTATAAACTTGCCAAGGATCATTTTATTGAGAAGGGCAATAACCGCATTATCCTGGCTACCGATGGTGACTTTAATGTAGGCCTCCGCACCGAAGAAGAACTGGATGAGCTGATCAGTTCACAGCGTCTCAACGGCATCTATCTGACCTGTTTGGGGGTAGGGATGGGCAATTATAAAGATTCGAAAATTCAATTGCTTGCCGAAAAAGGGAATGGGAATTTCGCTTACATCGATACAGAGCGCGAAGCGGAGAAGATCATGATGAAGGAGTTCGCACAAACGCTCTACACGGTGGCCGATAATGCGTATATGCAAGTAAGTTTTTCTCCGAACTGGATTAAGCAATACCGGCTGATCGGTTTTGATAATAAGGCAGCCGCTTTGCTCGATTCACTTTCTTCCATTGAGGGGGGCGAAATGGGTTCGGGCCATACTCTTACAGCCTTATTCGAGATTACCCCCACCGAAAGGTTAGTGGAGAGGCAGCGTGGCCTTTCGGCAGATACGTTGGCCCACGTATCGCTGCGTTATCGTTATCCGGGCGACACCCTCTCGCAACAGCAGCTATCGTATGTACAGACCAAACAGGCTGCTACCCTCGATGAGTTACGCACCCATCAGTTTACGGCTGCTGTGGCTCTGTTCGGTATGAAGTTGAAGGAATCTCCTGCTGTAAAAAATTATACCTGGACCGCCTTACAAAACTTGACTACCCAGGTGATCGATACGACCCAACCTTTACAGGTCGAGTTCGCACAATTGGTTGCGCAGGCGGCTGCTTACTATGCGCCCAAAAAGAAAAAGGAACGAAAAAAAGCAAGTGATTACTGAAACAGGTCTTTGATGCGGTCAAAGAAATTGCGCTCTGATTTCTCGGGCTGCGGCGCAAAATTGGGAGAGCCGCTGAGTTTTTCGAGTGTCGCTTTTTCTTCTGCAGAAAGTTGCTGCGGCGTCCAGACGCTTACCTGGATGAGCTGATCTCCCTTTTCGTAAGAGTTGACGGCAGGAAATCCTTTTCCTTTGAGTCTGAAAATTTTTCCGCTTTGCGTGCCGGCCGGAATTTTAATCTTGGCTCTGCCATCGATGGTAGGCACTTCGGCCTGGGTACCAAAGACCGCATCGGTAAAGGAAAGATGCAATTCATAGGCTACGTTGAGACCCTCGCGATATAATTCTTTGTGGGCCTCTTCTTCGACTAATATGATCAGATCGCCGTTGCTGCCCCCTCGTTCACCCGCATTACCCTTGCCGGTTACATTAAGCTGCATTCCTTCTTGCACACCGGCGGGAATATCGATAGTGACAGTCTCTTCTCCGTAGGCACGACCGTCTCCCTTGCAGGCACCGCATTTGGCAGTGATGGTAGATCCCTCTCCGTTACAATCAGGGCAGGAAGCCACTGTTTGCATTTGTCCTAAAAATGTGTTTTGCACACGTCGTACCTGACCGTTGCCGCCACAGGTAGAACAGGTTTGTGTACTGTTCTTGTCTTTGGCTCCGCTGCCACTGCAGGTGGTGCAGGACACATATTTTTTTACCTTGATATTTTTTGAGACTCCTTTGGCAATCTCTTCGTAATTCAATTTTAGTTTGATGCGTAGATTACTGCCGCGTGTGCCTCGGCTGCGTTGACGACCGCCGCCACGCTGGCCACCGCCAAAAAAACTTCCAAAGAGATCATCGCCGAAAATATCTCCGAACTGGCTGAAGATATCATCCATGTTCATGCCACCCCCTCGGGCACCAGCACCACCCACTCCCGCGTGTCCAAAACGATCGTACTGGGCGCGCTTGTCGGGGTCGCTCAGTATTTCGTAGGCTTCAGCCGCTTCTTTAAATTTCTCTTCGGCAGCCTTGTCACCGGGATTACGATCGGGGTGATACTGCATGGCCACCTTGCGGTACGATTTCTTGATCTCATCGGCAGAGGCGGATTTGCTTACGCCAAGAATTTCGTAGTAGTCTCTTTTGCTCATGGGTTATTTGCCGACCACCACTTTGGGATGACGGATCATTTTCTCATTTAAGGAATAGCCTTTTACCACCTCGTCGAGTACTTTACCTTTTAATGCTTCGCTGGGTGCCGGTATCTCGGTGATGGCTTCGTGCAGATCGGCATCGAAATCTTGATGCAAGGTATCGATCGCTTTGAGTCCGCGCGATTGCAGTTTGTGTCGAAGTTTATTGAACACCAGCAATACGCCTTCTACAAGCGGAGCGGCCTCGGGATTTCCTTCGAGCGTTTTTTGGGCACGGTCACAGTCATCGAGCACTTCGAGTAACTCGCCGATCACTTCTCGGCCGGCCGTTTGCATGAGTTCGATCCGCTCTTTTGCATTGCGTCGTTTGTAATTGTCAAACTCGGCGACCGTTCTCAGGTATTTGTCTTTGTACTCTTCCAGTGAGGCCTTTGTTCTGTCGAGTTCGCTCAGCACGGGCTGCTCCGGGGTATTGTCGGATTGTTCGCGGGGCTGCTCATCGATGGGTAGATCCACTTCGGCCGACTTATTTTCTTGTTCTGACATAGCTCAACTAAATTGGTTGCAAAGGTAAGGCGGTCAATTTTATTGCCAACCCGCTCAGGCTGCCTGATTAGCCCCAATTATAGACAAAATGACCTTGTCTGTCAGCGCCTTCGGTCTTTATGTCTGTCTTTTGGGGTTATCTTCGCTGCACATGATTAAAGTACTGTTGAAGCGAAAGATCGCACCCCGGGTGCTGCTGGGTCATCCCTGGATCTTTGCCAATGAGGTTGAAAGGATAGAAGGCGAGCTGAGCGGGGGAGAGGTGGTAGCTGTATATACCCACGATCAAAAATTTGTGGGGCAGGGCTATGCAAATCCGCGCTCTCAGATCGTAGTGCGGTTATTGACCAGAGACGAAAGCACCCGTATAGACGAGTCCTTTTTTCTGGAAAAACTCCGTGCCTGCTGGGAGTATCGAAAGCGCATCGGCTACACCGAAAACTGCCGGCTGGTTTTTGGCGAGGCCGATGGGTTGCCCCAGTTGATCATCGATAAGTTCAATGATTATTTTGTGTTGCAAACACTGGCGTTGGGAATCGACTGCTGGAAGCCGGCCTTGGTAAATGCCCTGCAGCAACTTTTTAATCCTAAGGGAATTTATGAGCGCAACGATGTACCGGTCCGTGAACTAGAAGGGCTGCCTCAACAAAAAGGTTTTTTGTCTGATGCTTTCGAAACGCGGATCATTATTCAAGAGAACGGACTGCATTTTCATGTAGACCTGGCGCAAGGACAAAAGACCGGATACTTTTTGGATCAGCAAGATAACAGAAAAGCGATTCGCTCTATTGTAAAGGATGCCGATGTGCTCGGTGCTTTTACATACACAGGTACGTTTGAGATCCATGCGGCGCACTACGGGGCCCGCTCAGTGCTCGGGCTCGATATCTCGGCCCAAGCGGTGGCACAGGCCAACGAAAACGCCCGTTTGAACGGCTTGCAAGATCGCTGTCGGTTCCAAGAGGCCAATGCTTTTGATGTACTCAAGCAGTGGGCCAAAGAAAAAAAGCAATATGATGTGGTCATGTTAGATCCCCCTGCTTTCACCAAGAGTCGGGCCACGTTGCAAAAAGCCATTACGGGTTACAAGGAGATCAATTTGCGAGGCATGAAGCTGGTCAAACCTGGCGGGTTTTTGGTAACGTCTTCTTGTACCAATCTGGTGCCACCCGATCTGTTCATAGAGATTATCAACATGGCGGCCAAGGATGCAAGACGTTCCATTCGACAGGTCTGTTTTCAGACACAATCACCCGATCATCCCATTATTCCTGCCATGGAAAATACGCACTATCTGAAATTTCTCATCATTCAGGTGCAGTAAAGAGGTGCTGCAACAGCGCAGGGTGTCTACTAAAGCCAAGGCCTGCAACAGGGATGGAAACGGATTACTTAGTCACCTGAAATTTGCCCGATTCTATGATCTTGCCATTCGCATCGGTGAGGTGATAAATGTAAATGCCGCGGGGAAATTCATTGAGGTTAAGCAAAAAACGCTCCTGGGTGAGGGCGGTGGCAAAGACTTTTTTACCCAAGATGCCGCTATAAACCTGCAGGGTCAGCCCGCGTTTAAAGTTGTCGCGCAGCTCGAAAGTGATGTAGCTGACGGCGGGGTTAGGATATAACCGTACCATTCTGGCAGCAGGTTCCTGCAACGAAGCGGAGGGTTGCTGCGAGAAAGCAGCGAACTGCCACAACAGAAAAAATGATATGATGGCTACAAATTTCAAGTAGTCAAATATAGGGTATGCGTCGAGCTTTTCCAAATCGGGGTAGGTGAATCTCCCTTTAAGGAGCTCATTATCATCACTCTAAGAAAAACTGATGCAGTGGCGGGGCTCAGGCCAGTTCGCTTAGCTTGGCATTGATCTTCTCAAAATCGGGAATATCGCCAGCACTTTCCAACACCTCGGCATACTGAACGACACCCTTTCGATCGATCACAAAGGCCGAACGTTTTGAAACGCCTTTCATATCCAAGATCCAATCGTGGTAGATGCTGCCGTAGCGCTCAGATACGGTTTTATTGAAGTCGCTGAGCAACGGAAAATTCAGCTGCTGCTCCTCTTTGAATTTACCTAAGGTAAACACAGAGTCTACAGAGATGCCGAACACCTTGGCATTGGCTTGGTTGTAGAGGGCAATGTTATCGCGTACGGAGCAAAGTTCTTTGGTGCATACGCCGGTAAACGATTGCGGAAAGAACAGCAGCAGTACATTGTGGCCTTGCTGCGATGACAGCTGTACGGGATTCTTGTCAGAATCGAACAACGTAAAATCGGGAGCGGGTTGTCCAAGTTGGATACTCATAGTGGGGTAGAATTAAAAGTGGGACTGCAAAGATGTATAAAATGGATGTATTTTAGGGGCTATGATAAAAATTGTTGATGTGATTCGTGTGCTCGAGTCGTGGGCACCGCCCGTGTTGCAGGAATCGTACGACAACAGCGGGCTGCTTACCGGCAACAGGGCAGACGCTTGTACCGGGATTCTTTGCTGCCTGGACGTTACCGAGGCTATCCTCGACGAAGCGCTGGAGCGAGGTTGCAACCTGGTGGTGGCTCATCATCCCCTGATCTTTGGGGGCATCAAAAAACTGAGTGGCGGCACCGGACTTGAACGAACGCTCATCAAGGCGATCAAAAAAGACCTGGCCATCTATGCCATCCATACCAATTTGGATAATGTGATCAGTGGGGTCAATGGAAAGATTGCTTCGTTGTTACAGTTACAACAAGTGCGCGTGCTGCTGCCCAAAGAAAACACCTTGTGCAAACTTGTCACCTATGTTCCGTTGCAGCATACCGCCTCGGTCAGGGACGCCTTGTTCGCGGCCGGTGCCGGTCACATCGGGCGCTATGCTGAGTGTAGTTTTTCTGTGGCAGGAGAGGGCACGTTCAAGGCCGGTGATGGCACAAAACCGTTTGTTGGAGAGCAAGGGAGGCGTCATGTCGAACCCGAGCACCGTCTCGAAGTGATCGTTCCGGGGTACTTGCAAGCGGCCGTACTGGAGGCCTTGCGCAAGGCTCACCCGTACCAAGAGGTAGCCTACGAATTTGTCCCCCTCTCTAACCTGCACCAGGAAGTGGGGTCGGGGCTGGTGGGCGTGCTTAGCGAACCCGCCGAGGAGAAGGCCTTTTTAGAGACCCTGGCTCGCAGTTTTGGGGTGGGTCAGCTGCGCCACAGCCCGCTTCTGCAAAGGCCCATCAGAACGGTGGCTGTTTGTGGAGGTGCCGGCAGCTTTCTGATTTCCAAGGCATTAGCGGCTGGCGCCGATCTTTTTTTAACAGCCGACCTCAAGTACCACAATTTTTTTGAGGCCGATGGACGACTCGTGCTGGTCGATATCGGTCACTTTGAATCTGAGCAGTTTACGATCGAGCTGCTGGCCGATCATTTAGCCGAAAAATTTCTTAACTTTGCCGTCCTCAAAACAAGCATATCCACTAATCCCGTCAACTATTTATGGCACAAGTAAAAGATTTTTCGATCCAGGAGAAGCTGGTGTCTTTGGTAACCCTTCAACAGATCGACAGTAAGCTCGACGAGATCAAGATCCTAAAAGGGGAGCTTCCGATGGAGGTGGCCGATCTCGAAGACGAGATCACCGGATTGCATGCCCGCCTTACCCGTATCGAAGAGGAAGTCAACGGGGTCACTGAATTTATTGAGCAGCGCAAATTGGCCATCAAGGCTGCCGAGGCGCAGATCGCCAAGTACGAAAAGCAAAGTGAGAATGTCAAGAACAATCGTGAGTACGAAGCTATCAACAAAGAGATCGAAATGCAGCAGCTTGATGTAAAGCTGGCTGAGAAACACATCAAGGATGCCACGGACGAGATTGCCGAAAAAGCTGTTTTGCTCGAGAAAGCCAAAAAGAACATTGCCGTGAAGGATGGCGTACTCGCTACCAAAAAAGAAGAGCTCGAAAAGATCATCTTGGCTAACGAAAAAGAAGAGAAGCAATTCAATAAACTTGCCGCCGAGGCTAAACAACAGGTCGATCCTCGATTGCTGGCCAGCTACGATAAGATTCGTGGCAATTACCGCAACGGACTGGCTGTGGTGCCGGTAGAACGTGATGCCTGCGGGGGTTGCTTCAATGCCATCCCTCCACAAAAGCAAAGCGAGATTCGCCAGCACAAAAAGATCATGATCTGCGAAAACTGCGGTCGGATCTTAGTGGACGAGGAACTGGCAAACAGCGTACAGCTGGGCTGATGCCACGCTAACTTCTGTACAGTGATCCCGTTTTTAGTGGATATGATGACGATGGCGACAAATATAAAAAGCACACTTGGAAAGCGTATGACGAGAAAAATAGACGATGTAATTTTGTTATGCTTTGGTACACTACAGTAAAATTGGTTGTTTATACAATATCGTATAGTGATTTAGCTTTTAGATATTACATCAGCACTGCACAAAATTTATAGTCATATGAAGCGCATTTGGGTCAATGGGTGTTTTGACATTCTGCACGAAGGTCATCTCAATTTATTAGAATACGCCGCGTCTTTAGGCGAGTTATATGTAGGTATTGATTCGGATAGTAGAGTAAAAGAACTAAAAGGTAGTGATAGACCCATCAATACACAACTTTTTAGATGGAGAATACTAACCTCTCTAAAATATGTTAAAGAGTGCTACATATTTTCTACAAATGATGAGCTCAAAAACATTATTTCTAAAACAGACCCAGATATAATTGTTGTAGGAGAGGATTACAGAGATAAAGTGGTTATCGGATACAGCGGATACACCACAAGACAGCTACTTTGTTTTTATCCACATACAAAAGGGTATTCCACTACCAATATCATAGAAAATATAAAAAAATGAGATTTTTAGTTGTAGGCGAAGTCTGTCAAGATGTTTTTATTTATGGCAAATGCGAGCGATTGTCTCCTGAAGCACCCGTAAAAAAGCGGGATTTTTTGTGAAAGCCCCTGTTGTTTTTTGCGATTTAGGCTTTGTGGTGGATCTAATTCCAATTAATTTGTGCCCATGCTGCTGCGGCTTTTTGTTCAGAATTATGCCATCATAGACGAACTCGAGATAGCGTTCTCTCCGCATTTCAGTGCTATAACGGGCGAGACCGGTGCCGGTAAATCTATTTTGATGGGTGCGCTGGGACTGATTTTAGGTGAGCGTGCTGATGCATCAGCGCTGGGAAGCAAAGAGAAAAAACTCATTGTTGAGGGCCAATTCGATATCCGCCAAAAAAAAGCCGTACTCGATTGGCTGGGTCGTGAAGAACTCGACCAAGAAGACGCGTTGATCATTAGAAGAGAGATCGCCGCTGCCGGTAAGTCCAGGGCTTTTGTAAATGATACGCCGGTCACCCTATCACAATTGCAACACCTCTCCTCATTGCTGGTAGACCTGCACCAGCAATTTGATACGCTCGATCTCGAAGAGTCCGCTTTTCAACGGGAGGTTCTCGATGCACTGGCCGGACAGCTCTCGCTGCTCGAACAATATCAACAGCAATACCGCACGCTTCAGCAACTGCGGCAACGGGTTACTTCACTGAGTGAGCAAAAGCGTACGTTCGAAGCGCAAGCCGAGTACGATCGTTTTCAATTAGAGGAACTCGACGCGGCAGCCTTTGTAGCCGGAGAGATCGAGTCGGCCGCTGCCGAATTAAAATCGCTTTCTCATGTCGACTCGGTGCGTTCTACCTTGGAGCATCTTTCGTTTTCACTGCTGACCGGAGAGGAGGCGCTGTTACCTTCCCTCAAGTTGCTGCTTAACGAACTAACGGGACAACAAGAATTTCATCCCGAACTGCCCGCACTTGAGCAACGATTACGATCCGCGTATGTAGAGATGCAAGACGTGGCCCGTGATCTCGAACGACTGAGTCAAAAAGTACAGGTGCAGCCGGAGCGTATGGCACATCTCAACGAGCGCCTGTCCGTAGGCTATCGACTTTGCAAGAAACACCAGGTGAGTACTACTGACGAGCTCTTAGCGTTTCAGCAAACGCTTCGCGGTAAATGCCAAGGAGCCATCGATATCGACCAGGAATTACGGATTCAGCAAAAGGCTGTACAAGAGACCGAGAAGAAAGCCTTACAACTGGCTACACAATTATCGGATGGCCGCAAAAAGCAGATGGCTCCCTTCGAAAAAAAGGTCAATGCTTTGCTCAAGCAAGTAGGAATGCCTGCGGCACAACTTCAAGTTCAATTAAAGACAGTAGCATTGGGCGCTCATGGTATCGATGAGGTGATCTTTCTTTTCGATGCCAATCGCAGCGGCCAGTTTCAGCCATTGGGCAAAGTGGCCAGCGGAGGAGAGTTGAGCAGACTGATGCTCTGTATTAAATCACTGGTGGCCGCTTCGCTGGACTTGCCCACGCTCATCTTCGATGAGATTGATACCGGTATTTCAGGCGAAGCTGCCCGGCAGGTGGGGCTACTGCTCCAAGAGCTGGCCGCCAGCCGCCAGGTCATCTGCATTACGCATCAACCCCAGATTGCCGGCAAGGCGCAATCTCATTTCTTTGTTTACAAGCAGTTACATCAAGACAACCGCACCGCTGCCATCACCCGTATTAAATTGCTCGATCCGGAAGAACGGATCGAGGTGATGGCCCGTATGCTGGGGGGCGACCAACCGTCTGCCGCCGCACTGGCCAATGCCCGTGAAATGCTTTCCTGATTGTGGATAACCTATCTGTTTGCCGTGCGAAAAAGGTGCAGAAAGAAAAATTTTTTCTGTTTTTCTTTTGGGGTTTATTTCGCTGTTCACTTTTGTATTACCGAACGCCAAATTATGTAGTGTATGGATGTGCCCAATGTTAACAAAGACCGAAAAACAAAACGAAAGAGTGCCGTTGATCTGGGCACGATGGTATATGGAAAAGTACCTCCTCAGGCACGCGAGCTCGAAGAAGCGGTATTAGGTGCCATTATGCTGGAGCGAGGCGCCTTCGATGTCGTGGTCGAGATCCTCAAGCCCGGCTGTTTTTATACCGAGGCGCACCAGCGCATTTTTGCGGCGATGCAATCGCTTTCTAACAAGAGCCAGCCCATCGATATTCTGACCGTTACAGAGGAATTGCGATTTAAGGAAGAGCTCGATCTGGTAGGCGGGCCCTACGTGCTGACTAAACTTACTAATGCTGTGGTATCGGCGGCCAATATCGAAGCGCATGCCCGTATCATCTTACAAAAATTTATTCAGCGCGAACTGATCCGCGTGAGCGGAGAAATTATCGGCGATGCGTATGAGGATTCTACGGACGTATTCGATCTGTTGGATGATGCCGAAACCAAGCTGTTCGAGATCACCAATAATAACTTGCGCAAAAACTTTGAGACTATCGACTCGGTACTGGTCAATACCATCAAGCGAATAGAGGACCTGCGCAATAAGAACGAGGATCTGACTGGAGTCCCCAGCGGGTTCGCCTCATTGGACCGAATTACCTATGGTTGGCAACGCACCGACCTGATTATTTTGGCGGCCCGTCCTGCAGTGGGTAAAACCGCTTTTGCACTCAACCTGGCTCGTAATGCCGTGATGCATCCCACCAAATCGACACCGGTGGCTTTCTTCTCGTTAGAGATGAGTGCGGCACAGTTGGTGCAACGGATCTTGTCGGCCGAAAGTGAGATCTGGCTCGAAAAGATCAGTCGCGGAAAAATGGAGGAGCACGAAATGAAGCAGCTCTATGCGCGTGGGGTCCAACGATTGGCCCAGGCTCCCCTCTTTATTGATGATACGCCTGCCCTGAATATTTTTGAGCTTCGTGCTAAGTGTCGGCGTTTGAAAAATAAGCATAATATCGGGATGGTCATCGTTGACTATTTACAGCTGATGAGTGGTACTGGCGAAAATCGAAACAGTAATCGCGAACAAGAAATCAGCAACATCTCCAGAAACTTAAAAGCCTTGGCCAAGGAGTTGAGTATTCCCATTGTGGCACTCTCTCAGTTAAGCCGTGCCGTAGAGACCCGCGGAGCCGGTAAAGACGGCTCTAAGATGCCCCAGTTGAGTGATCTGCGCGAGTCGGGTGCCATTGAACAAGATGCCGATCTGGTCATGTTTCTGTATCGCCCCGAATACTACGACATTACGACCACTGAGATGGGGGAGAATAACCGAGGAGAGACACATGTTCGTATCGCCAAGCACCGAAACGGCT
>JBIIDB010000074.1:0-8699 GCA_044238505.1 Chitinophagaceae bacterium
AAATTTGGCCTTCCAGTTGTAAAAGGTGGTCTCCGTGACCCCTAGTTCCCGGCAGATCTCCCTGGTAGGAATACCGGCTTCTTGTTTTTTAAGGGCAGATACAATCTGCGCCTCTGTGAATCGTGATTTTTTCATGGCAGTTTAAATTTAAGATTAAAACTCAAGTTTTAAACCGTCTGCTTTTTAGGGATACTTACAATGATCATCAACTTTTAAGGCACGCTCTTCGCGTCAGCCGCTCCAAAATCTATTTTTTCTGTGCTAAAAGCGTCACTTCCCCAAGGATAGCTGAGCCTATCCATTTTTCTTGCTTTCCCCAATTTCCGCTAACTTTACACTTTTACCAGCCTAATTGTATGAAATTCAGGGTTTTGATAGTAATGTGGGTACTCGGCTGCCTTAGTTTTTCTGCGGTGGCGCAGTTGCCGGCCAACCTCTCTGCGGTAAAATCCTCTCAACTCTCTAACGACCAGCTGCTTACCTTACTCAAGAAAGGGGAGGCCAACGGACAGTCACAAGAGGACTTACTCCGCGACCTCAAGACACGTGGTTTGCCCGATGCGGAGATTACCGAGCTAACTACCCGTGTTGCCCAGCTAACTCGCCAGCAGTCTAGTGCCGATGCTGGTTCTTCTTTTAATGCCTCTCAGATTGGAAGAAGAAAAACTTCTGCTAACCAGGTCGAGGGTCCGAGAGAGGCAGCTACATCCTTGGTTTTTGGAGCTGAATTATTCACCGAGGCCTCCTCGCTTTTTGTACCCAATCTTTCTATTGCTACGCCACCTAATTACAAAGTGGGCCCGGGCGACGAACTACTGCTGGAAGTCTACGGCTCCAATGTTTTTACGCAAAAAATGGTAGTTTCCCGAGAGGGCTTCATCAATGTAAAATATGCCGGGCTCATCAATGCAAATGGCGTGACCATGCAGGATTTAAATGCGATCGTTCGACTCAAGCTAACTAAATACATTCCTGCGCTGGCGAGCGGCGGAGCTCGGTCGCAACTTAGTTTGGGTTCGATCAGAAGTATCACGGTGTCTGTGGCAGGGGCTGTAAAAAAACCAGGTACTCTTACTTTGCCCTCTTTGGCAACCTTATTCAATGCACTCTATGCTACCGGCGGTCCTCTAGAGAATGGTTCTTTACGAAAGATCGAGTTGATCAGAGGCAATCAAAAAATTGCCGAAGTTGATCTGTATAATTTTCTGCTTAAAGGCGATCAGTCTGCAAATCTGTTTCTGCAAGACAATGACCTGATCAGGGTGCCTTTTGCTCAGCGCCAGGTTCGACTTACAGGCCAGTTGAATCGTACGGGTATTTTCGAGGTCAGCGAAAGCGACAATCTCAACGATCTTCTTTTCTTTGCGGGCGGTTTCAAGGCTAATGCCTACCGAGGCCGCATCAAGGGATCTCGAAACGGCGAGCTGGTCAAAGAGATCATCGATATTGAGAACCCGGCTTATGATAAGTTCACTTTCAGCCATGGTGATAGTCTTCATGTTGATTCGCTGGTAGAAAAATATAGTAATCGAGTTACCATTGAGGGAGCTGTCTTTAAGCCAGGAGTCTATGCCTGGTATCAAGGGCAAACCATATCGGACCTGATCGGTAAAGCCGCCGGTCTTCGAGGAGATGCTTATCTAAACAGGGCCGTCGTACTCCGTACCTATCAAAATTTAAAAAAAGAAGCATTCTCTGTCAATCTTAGTGAGCAGGGTAAGACAGGGGCAGGTTTTCAGTTGCTGAACGAAGACTCCATAAAAATTTATTCTGTCGATTCTCTCCGCAATAAGTTTACGGTTAGCATCAATGGGCCAGTCAAAAGCCCCGGCAGTTATTTTTATTCCGATTCCATGACCTTGCAGCAATTGATCTTGCTGGCCGGAGGGTTTACCGATTTTGCTACTCCCGCCGGTATTGAGATCGGAAGAAAACAGTTTGCAACGGGAGGAGCTTCTTTTACCGATGCAGAAAAAGTGAATATAATCCCTGTATCTATCGAAGCAGATCTGAAAATAAAATCAGATGTGGTGCTTTTGCCCAACGATATAGTTTCGATAAAAATCGATCCCTATAAAAAGCCACAGTCTGTGGTGAAAATTGCCGGCGAGGTTCTCTATCCCGGTGCCTATGTGTTAGAAAATCGAAACGATCGTCTCTCTGCCGTTTTAAAGCGGGCTGGGGGCTTATTATCGTATGCAGATATTAATGGTGCTAAGTTGACCCGAAAAAAACTATTGCAAGATACCGCTTCCATCAAAAAAGCGATATCCAAGATGCAAAAGTCCAAAGAGCTTTTTTTAAGTGATACGGCCGGCAAACAAGAGGAAGATGATGAACTTTCTATCAATGAGATCGCATTGAATCTGAAAAAAGTGCTGGAAAATCCTGCCAGCATAGATGATATAATGCTCGAAGATGGCGATGAGATACTGATTCCCCAAGTTAAAAATGTTGTCACTGTTGCAGGGGCCGTGCTTAAACCTGTTTCAGTGCAATTCAACTCTTCTAAAAAGTTTAGGTATTACATTTCCTCGGCTGGAGGCTTTACCTCAAGGGCCAAGAAAAATAAGGCCTACGTCGTACTTTCTAACGGTCAATCTCGCAAAACAGGTTCAATGTTAGGTTTTTTTAGAAACTATCCGACAGTAACTTCCGGTGCTACTATCTATGTTCCTGAAAAGCCTGTAAAAGATAACAGATTCGACAGTGCTAAGGCGGGGGTGCTCATATCAGCCGTTACGACCTTACTCACCGCGTTCGCTATTTTAAGAAATTAGTATATGGAGCAGTTTCACGAAGATGAAATATCATTTAAAGAGCTTCTGCAAAAAATAGAGGCAATCGGCAGCTATCTTTTGGCCCGGTGGATGATGATTTTATTATTCTCCGCTGCGGGTGCCGGTGTTGGTTTTATAGCGGCCTCATCTAAAAAGCCTGTTTATCCCGCTAAGATTACTTTTGTAGCCGAAGAAGGCAATTCAACTGGTTCTTTGGCTTCTTTGGCAGGTCAGTTCGGCCTCGATTTAGGAGGTGGTTCATCCCCAGCTGGCATTTTTGCTGGCGAAAATCTCCTGCTATTTATTAAAAGTGGAGGTCTCATCCGCGAGACGCTACTTACTCCTTACGACAGTATCAAAAAAATGACTCTCGCCGATAAGTTTGCTGAATTTGAGGAGTATCAGGAGGCCTGGAAGAAAAATGAAAAGATCGGTGCGATCAATTTCTACTCTTTTACGGCCGATAATTTGCCCAGAAAGGAGGATAGTTTGCTACAAGCCATTGTCGCATCAGTCGCCCAATCATTAACCGTAACCAGGGTCGAAAAAAAAGCAAGTTTTGTAGAGGTAAAAGTTCTTTCTAAGGATGAGCGTTGGAGTAAAACTTTTGTGGAAAGACTGGTAAGTACCGCTACCCAGCGTTATATAACTTCTAAAATAAAAGTCAAGGCCGAAAATGTAGCACTGCTACAAAAGAGAGCCGATAGTCTCGGTGCCTTACTGAATAGTACTACATACAATGCCGCGGCATCGCAGCAAACGCTGGTCGATGTAAACCCGGCCCTTCGTACCGCTCCAGTCAATGCAGAGATCTCTACACGCCAAAAGATGATGCTGGCTACTATTTTTGGCGAGGTGGTAAAGAACTTGGAGCTGGCTAAATTTTCGCTAAGTCAGGAAACGCCGGTTATTCAAATTGTCGACAGAAGTTATCTGCCTTTACCAATCTCTAAACCAAGTAAATTATTGTATCTGCTGGCGGGCGGTTTTCTGGCCGGGTTTCTTACCAGTTTATTTTTACTCGTCCGCCTTTGGTACCGACAACTGATGTCAACCTAACACTTGTCAATCACAACGAATTAAAGTAGTCGATCACTGATGCGAATAAAGTTTTTAATATTAGTTCTCGCTATTCTGCCGCTTCTCGCGGAGGCACAGCAAGACTTGCTGCGGATGCCAGATCTTTCTCGTCTTCGTATCGATTTGCTCACCGACGAGGATGTGCTTCGTGTAAAGCAACAGTTGGTAGCCAATAAACTGACTATCGATCAGGTAAGACCACTGTTACTCAGTAAGGGGCTTTCGGCTAGTGAATACGAAAAGCTCACCCAGCGATTGCAAACGGCCACCACTCGTCCCAATACCACCAAGGGTCGATATCGCTATGATGCGCAAGAAGACGAGCGCAGAAAGCAGCAGCAACAAAAGCTGATTTTACCTCCGAAGCAGCGTTCCCTGCTGCGATCCGACGAAGAGCTGCTTACCGACACATTAGCTACTACCTTCTCTCTTTACGAAAAGCAAAAGCCATTGATTGATCCCCGAGTTTTTGGAGCTGAGTTATTTAATCCGGTTGGGGATGGTACTGAGCAGCAAGGTTTTCAAGCCGACCTCACCAATTTGGCTACTCCTCTTAATTATGAGATCGGTCCTGGCGATCAATTAAAGGTGGTGGTCTTTGGCAAGCAAGAATACAGCGGCGATCTTACTGTTTCGCGCGAAGGCAATATTACCATACCCGGTGTAGGGCAGGTTAATGTCGGTGGACTCACCATCGAGGCAGGTAAGGCAAAGGTTCGCCAGGCCATGATTCGCACGTATCCAACACTCGGCACCGGTACTTCAAAACTTAACCTTACTCTGGGAGAAACCCGTACGGTTCGCGTCACCGTGGTTGGTGCCAATCGGTCGGGTAGTTACAATATCTCTTCACTCGCAAGTGTCTATGCCGCTCTAAGTGTGGCTGGTGGACCCTTGACTACGGGATCTTTTCGGCAAATCGAATTGATTCGTGATAATAAGATTGTGACTAAGGTGGACCTCTATAATTTATTGGTCAAAGGCGATCAATCTTCTAATCTGCGTCTACGCGATAATGATGTAATCAGAATTCCATCGTACCAGTGCAGGGTAGAATTAAGCGGGCAAGTAAAGCGGGCCGGGCTGTATGAGGCGCTTCCGGGAGAATCATTTAGCACGCTGCTGTCATACGCGGGCGGCTTTGATGATACAGCTTACACAGCTTCAGTTAAACTGATCAGAAAAGGAGAGCGGGAGCGTTTGTTAAGAGATATCGCAGCCGAACAGTTTGCGGGCATTCAGCCCCAGACCGGGGACATCTTTATTATTGGACGAATCCTTGAGCGTTACAGCAACCGTGTCAAAATTTCCGGTGCGGTATTCAGACCGGATATTTATGAGTGGGTCGCCGGCCTAAAGGTTACAGATCTCTTAAATAAAGCAGATGGTTTGCGCGAAGATGCTTTCTTAGACCGTGCCGTGCTCATAAGACAGCGAAACGATCTGACACGCGAAATGACTTCGATCGATCTGACTAAAGCCCTTACAAAAGATCCGCAGCACGATCTGCTCTTACAAAAAGAGGACGAACTGCTGATCAGCTCTAAAGTAGAGATGACCGATAGCTTAAAAGTAACACTGCTGGGAGAGGTCCATGTGCCGGGCGATTATCATTACATAGCCGGTATGACGTTAAAGGCGCTAATCTTAAATGCAGGTGGTTTTACCGATGCCTCTTCTGCTACTATAGAAGTCGCTCACCTGATTATCCGTGACACAGTGGCTGGTACGGATGCCCGCTCCAGTGAAATTGAGCGGATACGGCTTACTGATACGCTTTCTTTCAGCCAGTTAGACATTGCCCTGCGACCGTATGATGTGATCACCGTTCGAAAGAAGCCTACCTACACAAAACCTGAAACGGTCTTAGTGGTCGGCCAGGTGCAATTTCCTGGTCCCTACGCCCTCAATAGCTCCCAGGAGCGCGTCAGTGATCTGTTTAAGAGAGCGGGCGGGGCATTACCCGATGCTAATATTACGGCTGCTTATATCAAGCGATTTAAAAGTGACGAAGAAAGAAAGCGAATTGCCGAAGATGCCCGGCGCCTGCAGCTGCTGTTCGCAGATTCATCGGCTACCGTTTTAAAGGACCTGGAGAAAGAGTATAATCGTATTCCGTTGAATCTCGAAAAAATACTCATTCGTCCGGGTACTATCGAAGATGTGGTCTTGCAATCGCGGGATGAGTTGATCATTCCTCGCTTTGATGCACAGGTTCGGGTAAGCGGGGCGGTGCTTCAGTCTACCCAGATACCCTTTAACAAAGGCGCTGGTTTCAGATACTATATCTCTTCCGCCGGGGGTTATGCCAGAGATGCTTGGAGAAAAAGCGCCTATGTGATCTATGCCAACGGAAAATCGGCTACGGCAAGAAGGTTTCTCTTTGTAAAGAGTTATCCAAAGGTCCTGGCCGGATCTGAGATTATTGTGCCTAAGGAGCCAATTGCAAGAAACCGACTCACTACGGGCGAAGTAGTGGGTTTGTCCAGCGCATTGGCCAGTTTGGCAGGGGTAGTGATCGCCTTGCTCCGACTATGATTTCATAAGTATGTAAAATAGTTTTTCTTGAAATTGAATGAAGTTATAAGGGAGATCGCACTAGGGGTCTCCTTTGTTTTTTTAATGAGTGCTTCTGCTCAGCAGTTACCGATCTCTTCGATACCGTTCGAAGATGATCTTCGGTATCTGCAACTTCGAGAGCAGCTTTCTTCGGATGTTTCGCTTACGGTACGTCCTATCATGCCGGAGAAGTATTTTTTCACTGATAGTTTTTATAACCGCATCGATGGCAAGAGAGCACCTCAACTAAAAGGTACCCGCTTTACTTTTTTCAAAAGGGCCGGATCGTTTTCCTTGCTGCCCTTGCAAGTGGCGGGTAAGTGGAGTAGTCATCATCCGTATGGTTGGTCAGATGGTGCCATGCTGCCCGCGGCTGGCGCGCAGACAGTAGTTAGCACGGGTTTTTTTGCAGGAGTGGGTCCCTTATCGGTGCAGGTACGACCGGAGTGGCTGTATGCGGCCAATCCGCGCTACGAAGGCTCTTCTCAATTTGGCGCCCAGCTTTCTAATCCTCATTACAAGCGACTGTTTGCCGGGCAAAGTAAACTCGAACTGGGGGGCGGACCTGTGGCCCTGGCCTTATCTTCCGAAAACTGCTGGTGGGGCCCCGGGCAATTCACCAGTTTGATGATGACTAATAATGCCCCCGGGTTTTATCATCTTCGTTTTTATTCCAGAAGACCGCTTCGAACGGCTATCGGTAATTTTGAATGGCAGATAGTGTCCGGTCGCCTAGAAGAGGAGTCCGTGCAGGCCGATGAGATCTATCATCTTCGAAACTATGCATCGGTTAATGGCTGGAGCAAACCTTACTGGAAATACCTCAACAGTTTTGTCATCAGCTATCAGCCTTCCTTTTTAAAGGGGCTGTACATCGGTGCTACCCGCTCATTTACCAGTTCGGGCACTAACGTTTCAGATTCGCTGGTCAGTAAAGAGGGATTGTTCAGGGCCTATCTGCCCATCTTTGCTGATTTCTTTAAGTCCAAGCTGGTCAACGAAGACCAGCGCCAATGGAATCAGTTGGTTTCGGTGTATATGCGTTATTTGTTTCAGCGCTCCAATGCCGAGGCTTATTTTGAGTACGGATGGAACGATCACAAGTATAACCTGCGCGATCTGCTGATGTCTCCATTTCACTCAGCCTCTTATTTAGCGGGCTATAAAAAATTATTTCGATTGTCTAAGAACCGCTGGCTGGACCTGTCGGGAGAAATTGTACAAACTGAGCAATCGCCCGATTTTTTGGTGCGCAGCGCCGGTAATTGGTACATTCATTCGGCCAGTTCTAATTATTCTAATTACGGACAGATCTTAGGGGCGGGAATAGGTTTTGGGGCCAATGCGCAGATGGGCTCGGCCCTTATCAGAAAGGGATTTGATTTTTGGGGAGTTGTTTTCGAACGGGTACAGCGCGATCCCAACGTATTTGCACAGCGCTGGACCGATCTGGGCTATGGACTTCGATTCAGAAAGACCTTCGGTTCTTTTTTTGTACAAGGGAAGTGTTTGGGTGTACAGTCTGCCAATTACGCCTGGATACAAGACAGAAAGCAGTTTAATGTAGTGGCGAATATTTCATTAAATTATCATTGGTGAGACGGCTGTTGTTTATATGTGCTTTTTTTATAGCCGCCTACAGTGGATCACTGAAAGCGCAAACTATTGTGTCTGTTACCGATGGTCCGCTCTACGAGATCGCGCGCCGAAAGCAGTTATGTGGGGACTCATCCGGCTCACTATCAGCAGTTTCTTTTACTGTTCGTCCCATAACCTTCGATCGCTTTTTTAGTAATGCTGTTGCGCGTTCTTCTGATGAGTCCTTTGCATCTGCTATCGGAGATGTGGCGCCGCGCCGACTTTCTGTAAAGGCGCTTCCGTTTCAACATCTTACGCAATTCAATGCTACCCGTCCGCTGGCTTTTGGCGATGGAGCCCTGATTCCGGCCAGAGGCTGGCAGTTCTATTACGCAGCCGGGGCCGAGCTGCGCTCCCGTCATTTTTTACTGCGAATCAATCCCGAGTATACGTGGGCCTTTAATGCGGATTTCAAGGGCTTTCCCAGCGATCATTATCCTATCATCTGGAAATACTATTACAATTGGCTCAACCAGATCGATATGCCCGAAATGTTTTCGGCGCAGCCTTATTATAAGATCAGACCGGGTCAAAGCCGAATGCAGTTTATGCTAAAAGGTCTGGCCCTTGGTATCTCCACCGAAAATCGCTGGTGGGGACCGGGGCGATTTAATGCATTGACCTTAACGAATAATGCGCCGG
>JBIIDB010000075.1:0-8692 GCA_044238505.1 Chitinophagaceae bacterium
ATGCCTCCCTGAAAGAAGTGTATTTTAAAAATGATGTATATCTCAAAGACCCTGCCTACGAGATCAAAACAGACTCTCTGCTTTACAATACCCGAACACAAACCAATCGATTTATTGCCCAAACACGTATAGTGGACAGTACCGGCAGAAGTATCCGCACCACTGATGGATTTTATTCCACCTCCACCGGTAAGGCTGAATTTGGAAAGCGGCCCGTTATCAAAGACGGCGCGACCACTATTATCGGCGATCGCGTGGCCTTTGATGACAGCTCGGGCACCTCGCAAGCGGCCGGTAATGTAGTGATCATAGACACAGCGCAAGGCACCACATTGTTGGCTGGAGAGGTCTTTAGAGATAACAAAAAAGAGCGGTTCCTGGCCACTAAAAAACCGCTGCTGATCATAGAGCAAGAAAGGGACTCTATCTATGTGACGGCCGACACGATCTACTCCGGAAAGCAACCCGAACTACGTTCAGATTCGACTAAAAAGATCAAAAGCGACAGCATAGTAAAGAGTAAGGACAGCAGTGATCGTTTTTTGGAGGCGTTCCATCATGTCCGCATCTTCTCAGATTCTTTACAAGCTGTATGCGATAGTCTTTTCTACTCTTACAAAGATTCTACGTACCGGCTGTATACCGATCCGGTGATCTGGTCTAACGGAAGCCAGATTACGGGCGATACCGTGTTGTTGATTACCAAGAACAAAAAACCAGATCGCTTAAAAGTGTTCGAGAACAGCATGTTGATACAACAACAGGAACCGGGGCTCTACAACCAGATTGCCTCCTTCCGGATGGACGGCTATTTTTCAACAGGCGAATTAGATTCGGTTCGCGCGTTAGGAGAGGCTAAGACCATTTACTATGTACAAGATGAAGACAGCGCCTATACCGGCATTAATGAATCAAAAAGTGATATCATCGACATCTACCTGCTCAACAAAGAGTTGGACAAAATTGTGTTGCGTAACGACGTATCGGGCACCATCTGGCCTATCGGCCAAAAGGATCCCTTACAAATGAGACTGCCCAATTTTCGCTGGCTCGAAAGCAGACGGCCTAAATCAAAACTCGAGCTCATCGAATAAGCCACCCTTTTTGAAGGAATCTGCATAGTTTTTTCGGTTTTTTGCGCTTTACTGCGGGATTTTGCCTATTTTCAACCCAGAAACTAACGAATGCTCAAGAAAGAGAGGCAGGCTTACATTCTGCAAAAGGTTAACCTTCACAACAAGGTCTTGTCTTCACTTCTGTGTGCAGAGATCAATGTCTCGGAAGACACGATACGCAGAGATTTGCAAGAACTGGCCGACGAGGGAAAAGTGATCAAGGTACATGGGGGAGCCCTCTCCTCGTCCTTCTATGAAGTCGCTTTACCTCCGGCCGCTGTCTATTCGCAACAAAAGAAAAAGATCATTGCACAAAAGGCGATCTCGCTGGTAGAGAACGGAATGTTCGTGCTGACCAGCGGGGGTACCACCATTGTAGAAATGGCCCGCATGCTGCCCACGCAGTTGAGAGCTACCTTTATCTCAGGAAGCATCCCGGCCATATTAGAATACATGCATCACCCCCAAATAGAGGTCATCTTGGTCGGAGACAAGATCTCTAAGAATTCCAAGATCACGGTGGGGTCCGAGGCCATTGCCAAGATCAAACAGATCAAGCCCGATATCTGCTTTTTGGGTACCAATGCCATAGACCCGGAACAGGGTATCACAGACAATGACTGGGAGGTCGTTCAGCTCAAAAAGGCCATGATCGAGGCCTCCCGAAAGGTGGTTTGCCTCAGTATTGCAGAAAAAGTGAATACTATTCAGCCCATTAAAGTTTGTGATACCGATAAAATTGATATCTTAATCACCGAATTACCTCCCGAATCGCCCCAGCTACAACCTTTTGCGGCCATGGGCATTAGGGTGTTATAATTTTTTATATTTGTACCAACTATAACTAAACAAACAGCTATGAGAACCCTTCTCCATGTCTTGCTGGCGTGTACCCTTTTTCTGTTCGCGCTCCCTGTAGACGTTCTTGCACAGGAAAGAACAGTGACCGGTACCGTCGTTGCCGACGAGAGCAAATCTGCCTTGACGGGTGTAACGATCCGCGTAAAAGGAACGCGTCGGATTACCCAAACTGATGCCAGCGGTAAATTCTCCATCAAAGTGAACAGCGGTGAGATCTTACAGGTCTCCAGCGTCGGCTACGAAACCACCGACATAAAAATCGGCAGTGGTGATGCGTTAGGCATATCGCTGAAAACCGCCGATAACACGCTGGGAGAAGTGGTCGTAACAGCCATGGATATCAAAAGAAACCCCCGGGAGTTGGGCTACTCTGTGCAGAAAGTGTCCGGCGCTGAGGTGCAAGAAACGCAGCGCGAAAACTTCCTGAACAGCCTGGCGGGTCGTGTGGCCGGTTTGACGCTCGACCAGACATCAGGGGTGGCCGGAGCCTCATCGTCTGTTGTACTCCGCGGATTTAATTCTCTTTCCTTGAGCAATCAGCCGCTCTATGTAGTAGATGGCGTCATCCTCGATAACCAAACTATCAATGAAACGTCAAGCGGCGGACAGGGAATCGGTCTGGCCTCTGACCGACCCAACAGATCGAGCGATTATCAGAATCGTATTGCTGATATCAACCCTAGTGATATCGAGACTATTACTGTACTGAAAGGCCCAGAGGCCACCGCGCTTTATGGAAGTCAAGCCAGTTCGGGTGCTATCGTTATTACCACTCGTAAGGCCAAAACAAATAAACTAGCTGTTCAATACGATAACAGCTTCCGCATTCAGGAAGTAACCCGCTGGCCCCAGATCATGGAGGATTACACCACCGGTATCAATGGAGTTGGTGCCAACACGTTCCAATATTTCGGCCCTGCCTACGCCCCCAATACACAGCGCTTCAATAACCGCGATGCTTTCTTCGAAACAGGTACCGCACAGACGCACAACCTGGGTATGGATTTTGGTGTGGGAAAATCAATGTTCCGTCTATCGGGCAGCTTCTTCGATCAACAAGGAGTTGTTCCCAATAACGATTTTCGTCGCTACAACCTGCGTTTATCTAACACCACTAAGTTGTGGAAAGACAAGATCGAGATCACGCCCTCTATCGCCTATATCAAGACGGAGAATAACAAAGTATTACGTAGCGCCGGTAGCTATTTGCTGAGTCTGATGATCTGGCCCAGTGATATCGATATCAAAAATTTTGAAGATCCCACCACCGGAGACAAACTCGATCTGTTTGCCAATACTACTGCTAACGGAGAATACGATAATCCCCTGTTCAACGTAAAAAAGAACCGCGCTTACGATGAGACTGATCGTAAGACCATGAGCTTAGGTATCAACATCAATCCTTTTAAATGGCTGACCCTCACCGGTCGCTTTGGATATGATACTTATGACATGAGCGGATACTTATTCTATCATCCCCAATCCTTCTTCTTGTCGGCCGGAACCGGTGGCACTCTCGATAATTACTGGCGCCAGTATGCCGGTTATAACCACACCATTACAGCGACTGCCCGTAAACAACTGGGCAAGAACTTCAACCTCCGTGTAATGGCAGGAACCATGTATCAAGATTATGAGACCCGAATGTTCGCCGTATACGGTACTAATATCGTAGACAACGTTACCGCGAGTGGCAGTATGATCAAGAACGGAGCGGTCGTGACCGATAAAGATCTTAATGCGTTAATGGGGAATTTTATGGATAGCAGTGTAACGCGCCCCAATACCCGTCTTCGCCTGTTAAGAAACGCTACAGGGCAATACAACCTGAACCAACTGCGTCAGCAGGCTTATTTTGGCGAGGCGGCCCTCAGCTTCAAGAACTATGCTTTCTTGAGTTACACGCACCGCTTTGAAGAGGCCTCCACTCTTCCCCAGAAAAACAGAAACTATAACTACCCCGGTGGTAGTTTGAGCGTGATTCTCAGCGATATCTTCCCAGAGCTTAAGCGTAACAGCTTAATCAGCTACTGGAAAATAAGAACCTCACTGGCCGGAACCGCTCGCTTGAACACTCCCTACTCTACCCAGTCCGTATTCGTGAACAACTTTGCGAGCGGCGGTGGTTTCTCGTACGGCTTCTTTAACAATAACGAAGATCTTCGCCCCGAAAGACAAAGCACCTACGAGCTCGGTACCGAATTCAGACTCTTTAAAAGCCGTCTGAATTTTGATATCACATATTACAATACGCTCAATAAAGGACAGATCATTCAAAACTTCCGCCTGAGCTATGGTACCGGCTTTGTGCTCAATACACAAAACGCCGCCTCTACCCGTAACCAGGGAGTGGAAGTTGCTGTCGACTATGACCTGATCAAAGGTGGCGGAAAAAGTCTCAACTGGAACATGCGTTTCAACTTTAACAGAATGTGGAACGCTGTAATCGATATGCCCCGCAACGTAGCCGAATACTATATCTCTGACACCTGGCTCTACGGTAACGCCCGCGGCGGTCTGGTCAGAGGAGGTCCTACCACTTCTATCACAGCCGTAGGATATTCTCGCAACGCAGCCGGACGCATCCTGATCAATCCGGCTAACGGATTACCTGTACTTGATGGACTTTTTAATGTGCGCGGAGATCGTAATCCTGCCTTTACGCTGGGATGGAACAACTCCTTCCGCTGGGGCAACTTCCGTCTTAACATGCTCTGGGACTTGAAAGTGGGCGGTGATATTTTCAATGGAACTAACATGTTCTTGACCCGTATCGGCCGCAGCAAATTAACAGCCGATCGTTATCAGCCTCGTGTGATCAGTGGCGTACTGAATGATGGTCTCCAAAACACCAACCCCACCGAGAATACGATCGTAGTGGTACCGGCTTACCAAAATGATTACTACACTTCATTCATGCCCGAAGAGGCCTTCATAGAAAGAGATGTCAATTGGTTCCGTCTTCGCGACATAACACTTAACTATACATTCCCCAAGAGTGCTTTTAAAGGTTTCAAGGCGCTCAGTGTCTTTGTTACCGGAAACGACCTGATCTTGCTAACCAATTATAGTGGCGCTGACCCAGCCGTCAATGGTAACACCGCCGGAAGTTTGGGTGTGGGTGCCTTTGGTTTTGACTACGCTACCCTCCCCTCTCCCATGCAACTAAACTTCGGAATCAGAGCCTCCTTCTAACCCCAAAACAACCAGCATTATGAAAAATATGATCAAACATTCAGCATTTGCACTGGCCGCGGCCTCCCTGCTGGGGCTCGCCTCCTGCAGCAAGCAGATCGATGATGCACATAAAAATCCCAATGCCGATGTTCGGGTACCCGTAGAAACGCTGTTGCCCGGTATAATCGGAAACTTTGTAGGTAGCTCTTCCGCTCAAGGCAGTGCCTATGGACTGGCCAACGATGGCCTCTACATCGGGCGCTATGTGCAGTTTTGGGCTACGAACACAGCCAACAATCAGTATGATCGCATGGGCGGTGCCACTGGCGGCAGTGACCTGCTGGGCTCCGTTTGGGCCATGCATTATTACGGAATGGGACGCAACCTGTCCAAAATGATGGAATGGGCCGAAGAGGAGAAGAAATGGGATTATGTCGGAGTAGGAAAGGCGATCCGTGCCTGGAGCTGGCTGACTACGACCAACACTTATGGTGAGGCCATCTTAAAGCAGGCCTTTAACACTGACCTTCTGGTTTTTAATTATGATACGCAAGAAGAGATGTACATCGAAACCCGTCGTCTTTGCCATGAAGCTATCTGGTATTTGAACCGCACGGGAGATGGTGTAAGCCCAGCTAATCTGGCCAAAGGCGATGCCTACTTCTATAATGGAGATGTCAACAAATGGAAGCGCTTTGCTTACTCTGTATTAGCGCGTTCCTTCAACCACCTTACAAACAAGGCCATTTATAATCCGGACTCCGTACTGTTTTATGCCAATCTGGCCATTAACACAAACGAAGACAATGCCAGTGCCAAGTTCCTGGCCTCGGGTCTCTCCGGTACTTTCAATTTTATGGGTCCCTTTAGAAGTAATGCGGGCGCCCTTCGTCAGACTCGCTTTATGGCAAATCTGATGAACGGAACCAACTCACTTTTTGCCGGAGTGGCAGATCCCCGCGCTCCCTACCTGATCCGAGAGAATACCAATGGCACCTATCGCGGAGTACGTCCTAATTACGGTACAGATGGCTTGCTTTCGGCTGAACAGCCCCAGAACTACTGGGGAGGCGGTTTCGGTATCACTACCGCTCCCGGAACAGACGATGGGGCCCGCTATATTTTCCGTAACGCGGCTCCTTTCCCCATCATCACCGCTGCTGAAATTCAGTTTATCAAAGCAGAGGCCCATTATCGTAAGGGCAACCTGGCAGCTGCCCGCCAGTCGTATCTGGATGGCATCAACCTCAGCTTCGATCACCTGACCTCTACCTACCAGGCCAATATCCCCACGAACTTGCAGATCACCGCAGCTCAAAAGGCTGCTTATCTCAGCAACCCTGTGGTAGCGCCACCCACTATCACCCTCTCTCACATCATGCTTCAGAAATACATTGCCATGTATGGATGGGGATTGATAGAAACATGGAATGACCTGCGTCGCTATCACTACACCGATCTGGATCCCGTAACCGGACAGCAAGTTTTCAGAGATTTTGCGCCTCCGACCGGTATCGACCTATGGCCCGATAACCGCGGCGCCTGGGTATATCGTTGCCGTCCCCGCTTTAACTCAGAGTTCCTTTACAATATTGCCGCTCTGGATGCGGTAGGTGGAAGAGCCCTCGATTATCACACCAAAGAGCAATGGTTCTCTCAACGTTAATCAACCCCAACCAAAATCAGTACTATGAAGCGACTAATAAATAATACAAAATTGATTTCTGCCCTGCTGCTGGGTGTGATGGCCTCCTCTTGCACCAAAACATTTGATGAAAAGATCGTTTTGAATAATGACTTTTCGGGTAGCAGCGTGGTACAGGTATTTCTTACCACCGTGGGCGCCTCCAGAAACTATATGCATGTAGACGGAAAGCTGGTTACCGGCTCGTTGCTCAACACCACCTTTAGTGCGACCACTGGCTATTCTGCCAGTCTGTTCCCCGCCGTGGGTGTTGGTCACTACGTACCTTCCGGCCTAAGAGCGTTCTTATTGCGTGATACCCTGAGCACCACAACACAACAGCAGTTGAACTTTGCCCAAAACCTGGAAGCCGGGGTGTACTATACCACATTTGCTTATGACACGATCACGGCTATTAAGCAAAAGACCGTACGAAACACGATCACCGTTCCTGTAGACAATAGTTGCCGGATCCGTTTTGCCAACTTTGCCTACAATGGCAATGCAAATACTCCTTCAGTCGATATTATTTCACTGGGCAAAAATGAGATCGTGGCTACTAATGTGCGTTATACGGATGTTACCGATTTTATTGTTCACCCCTCTTTACTGAGTGGTGAAGGTTTTCAAGTAAGGGAATCGGGCACCAGTAATATTTTAGCAACCACCGCCGCAACGACGTTAGTTCCCAAAAGAAGCTATACGATCGTTTACAGAGGATCGCACCGCGCCACCAGCGGTACCAGTACCCGTGCCGTGAGTGTATTCGTGAATTATTGATATTGCAACTGACTTATTTAAAACCGTCTCTTTCGAGGCGGTTTTTTTATGCATATAACGCCCCTCAAAAAAAGAGGCAAGACGAGAATACACCTTTACCCTCCTTTAGGAGTATCACACAAACCCATCCGTTTTCCTACGCCTAGCTCAACTATTTTAGGCCTGCGCTATAAGCATCAGGAAAAGAACAGATAGGCTAACCAGATCGAAGTCAGGATTCCTACCAGGTCTGCCAGCAGCATCGACCCGATGGCATAGCGGGTGTTACGGATGTTCACAGAGCCGAAATAAACGGCTACCACGTAGAAGGTGGTATCGGAAGATCCTTGCAAAACAGAAGCCAGTTTACCGGCAAAAGAATCTACGCCGTAGGTCTTCATGGTGTCGAGCATCATGCCCCGCGCACCGCTGCCACTGAGCGGCTTAATGAGAGCCGTGGGCAGTCCATCCACAAAGCGCGTATCGGCCCCCAGCACGGCAAATAACTGCTTTACTCCATTGATCAGTACATCAAAGCTGCCACTGGTACGCAGCAGACTAATAGCAATCAGCATCCCTACAATGTAGGGGATAATACGAACTGCGGTCTCAAATCCCCCGCGGGCTCCCTCTACAAAAGCATCAAAAACATCGATCTTTTTATAGATTCCGCCCAACACGATCAACACAAAGAGCACCAAAATGATGCCGTTACTCAGTTTACCGGAAAAAAGTTGTGCAGCCGGTCCGTCGAGCTTGACAACATAGAGCACCAGCAGGGCGATCAGCAGGGATATCCCTCCTACCCAGCCCAAAATAACAGGCTGAAATAAATTGATCCGCTGTTTAAAAGAAACGATGAACAAGGCCGCCATTGTAGCGGTGAACGTAGCGATCATACAGGGAATAAAAATATCGGTCGGGTCGGCTGCTCCCATGCCGGAGCGATACGCAATGATGGTAACAGGAATGAGCGTAAGTCCCGAAGCGTGCAACGCCAAAAACATCACCTGGGCGTTGGAGGCGATAGTCTTACTGGGATTGAGTTCTTGTAAGCTTTCCATAGCCTTCAGCCCAAAGGGGGTGGCCGCATTAT
>JBIIDB010000076.1:0-8579 GCA_044238505.1 Chitinophagaceae bacterium
TGGCCACATCCTCTTTACTCTTATGCATGGCAGGGGTTACGATATGATAGGGAGCTTCGCCATCGAGTTGTTGAATGTATTCACCCAGATCGGTCTCTACGCTGTCTATACCGATACGTTGCAGATAATCGTTAAGATGGATCTCTTCGGTGACCATACTCTTGCTCTTGACGAGCGTCTTGCAATTTTTTTCACGACAGATACGTCCTATAGCCTCCAACGCCTGCTGGGCATCTTCGGCCCAGATCACTTTTGCACCCCTGCGGGTGATGGTTGCTTCGAAAAGTTCCAGTTGCTGGTCCAGGGTAGCGATTGCTTTCCACTTGGCATTCTTGGCGCGCTCGCGAGCCAGCTCTAAGTCCATGAATTGTTGCTTACCCTTAGGGACAACCGCGTTGTACTTGCCGATATTAAAATTGATCTTGCGACGATGCTCGCGGTCGGCAGCTTTGACCGTACTCTTTGCTAAAAATTCTTCTTGCGTAGGGTTCACGGTTGAAAATTACACACTATTCTTTAAAGTCCGTCTCTTCCCAATCGCCTTTTGCGATCGTGTCTAACGCCTCCCAAAATTCAAGACCCCACTTTCGAACAATAGGTTCCTTTAAGAATTGATAGACGGGTACCTGGAGCTTTTCGCCCAGTGCACAGCCGCCGGCACACAAGGACTGGCGAGGCTCATAATTGACCCTTTCGTAGTCGCCGTGCTTGCCTGCCTTGGCGATAACAGGATAAAGATGGCAGCTGATCGGTTTTTTCCAATCGATCTTTTTTTCGGCATGTGCTTTTTCGAAAGCACATTGAATCGATCCGTCGCTGAGCCGAATTCCATAGGCGCAGATCTCCTTATCATTGTCGACCGTAGGGGTTACCCAGCCAAACTCATCATTCCAGACATAATACCCTTTTTGATCGAGCGTAGCCAAGGCCGTAGGCGATAAATAGGGTTTGATCGTTTCGACAACCTGGTCAATGATTGCTTTTTCGGCTTCGTCGAGAGGCGCCCCGGCTGCACCATCCTCACAGCAGCCTCCCTTGCAACGATTCAAATCGCAGACAAATTTCTTATCAACCAGGTCTTCACTGATCAGTATGTTATCGAGTACGATCATTGGGTAGTGTTACGCCATTGTAAAGTATTGACCAAATGCAGCAGGTCTTTCTTTAAAAACTCATTGACGATACCCAACGAATCGGCGTTGGGAGTAGCATCAAAATACAAAGCCCCGCGTAAAAAATGACGGACAGAATCGGTCACAAAAAATTGATTGGCCGTGGCTGTATTGCCCCCCAGCGAAAAATAAATCCCCTCGGCACCGTTGGGCGTACGCATAACACTGTCGACAATTTGCGTGGCCATATTTACGTGTTGCCTATAGGCCAGCTTGAATCCGTCTTGCACCAGTGAATCGAAACCGCTGCGGCTGCTGACAGGCTTATAGCTGATATAGATACGGCCGGCAAAACGGGGAAAATCGATATTGATCCACCATTCATCGGCCAGGTCCTGAAAGAATGTACTATCCTTGGTGATGGTTGCATATACGGGATACTCAAAGGTGTACGGGTAGCCGGGCTGGTCAAAACGTTGGTATTTCTTTTCGGGAAAGGAAATACGATAATATCCTCTTTTCTTTCCTGCCGTGTAATCACTGTTACAGCCCGACAAGAAAAAAAATAACGTTATTAAAGACAGCCTTACCCCAGTCAGTATCACACACTGATACCTCTTACTCCTACACCACCTGCCCGTGTTGTAGCAATTGATCCGGTTATCGGCATGCGTACCTTTTATTATCTGTTCGCTCATTTTATTCCTCGTCAAATTCATCGCGTATATCACCGATCACTTCCTCTAAAATATCCTCCATGGTCACAATACCACTGGTACCTCCAAATTCATCGACCACTACCGCAAAGTGAATTCTTTTTTGCTGAAACTCTTTTAAAAGATCTTCGATGGGCTTGGGCTCAGGCACAAAGAAAGGAGTGCGTAACAACCGGCGCCAATCGAAACTATCACCGGACTGAACATACGGCAACAGGTCCTTTGTGTTGAGAATTCCCACCACCTGGTCAAGATCGCCCCGGTATACCGGTAACCGAGAATAATGAAGCTCGCCCACTTGTCGAAGCACTTCCGACAACGGGCTGGTATGTTCGATCCCGCTTACCTCCAAACGGTTGCGCATGATCTGACGTACGGTCCTATTGCTGAAGTTGACCACACTGCTCATGATCATTTTCTCGTTGGGCGATATTTCTTTGGCTTCATCTCCGGAAATCACTTCATCGATCTCTTGCGATCGTTGTCGATAGGAACGATCGGTTGCCGTTAGGCGGCCCATTTTGCCAGCCAGTTGCACCAGCAAGCGGCTAGGTCCTTGCAACAGCTGGTATAATAAAGCGGCGATAAAAACAAAGTCGTGGGAAAACCGAATCGGTTGTTGACTGGCCCATAGCTTCGGCAACAGACGGACCAACACGTAGAGAATGGCGGTGATCAGGCTTATTACCAGCAAGGAAAAAATCCAATGGGAAGGAGTCACCTCCCCAAGCCAATGCGTCAACAAATAATTGAATAGTAGAATGAGGCAGCCATTGACAAAAGTGCCGGCCATTAGCAACGACACGTAAAGCTCTTTAGGATTTTTCATGAGCTCTACGATACGACGGGCTTCGGCATGCTGTTTGGTTCGCAGTACATCCAGATCTTTTTGCTGCAACGAAAAAAGGGCCGCCTCGTTACCGGCAATACTAAAAGAAAGAAACAACAAGAAAAGCAACAGCAGCGTCAGCAAGGCCCCTCCCTGCGGGGCCATCGCCAACAAGACGATGAACTGATCTATACTGCTGACACCAGCGGCCGGGTAAGGATCCAAGAAAGATTTTTTTTACAAACGACGCAGTAAAGTTACCGTATTTGTCAGTGCACTGCTTAGAATAGGGAGGATTGACGACTGTCTGCCTTCAGGTGCTGGTTAATAAATTGCGGAAAGGCCAGCTGATGTAAGCAGTTACGGTCGATCCACTCCCACTCCTTGTCCAGCACAGGTTTTTTCTTGACGGTTATATGAAAGAACTGACCGGCGATTAATTGATGAGACAGGGTTTGCCGATACAACGTTGAGACCTGTTCGGTGCGATATCCATCGGGAGACAGCCAGCCATTTTTTTCGGCTTTGCGAGCCAGCGTTGTCCAAGATGCAGCCGCTGTTGTCTCGAGCAACGGGAACTCGTAGAGTCCTTGCCAAATATCTTTTTGATGGCGCACTCTCACTGCCACCCGGCCCCGGTAGATCAGTAGCAAAAAATAGAACCAGCGCTGCTTGAGAGCCAGGGTTTTTGATTTTACCGGCCACTGGGCCACCTTGTTTTGGGTCAGCGCTTCGCAGTTTTTTGAAAAGGGACATTTACCGCATTGGGGGGCAATTGGTTTACAAATGACCGCGCCAAAATCCATGATGGCTTGGTTATATAACCCCGGCTGCTTGCGGTCGAGCAGAGACTGCGCCAACTCACTGAACTTTTTTTTGCCTTCGGTACTGTCGATGGGTAGCTCTATGCCGAACACGCGGGCCAATACCCTAAATACATTACCATCGACTACCGCGTAAGGAAGGTTATAGGCAAAAGAGGCAATGGCTGCAGCCGTGTAGGTCCCCACGCCCTTGAGGGCCAGTATGTCCTCATACGTTGAGGGGAAGATGCCCTTCTTTTCGTTGGCAATGAATCTGGCGCTGGCCAACAGATTGCGGCACCTGGAATAATACCCCAACCCCTCCCACAACTTAAAAACTTGATTATCACTTGCTTTTGCTAGTTTTTTAACCGTAGGAAAGGCCTTTACGAGGCGCTCGTAGTAGCCCATCCCCTGTTCCACACGGGTTTGCTGTAAAATAATCTCGCTAAGCCAGATCTTGTAGGGGTCTTTTTCGCCCTTCCAGGGCATTTTTCGGTCATTTTTAGCCGAATTCCACCTCAAAAGGGTGTCAGAAAAGCTATTTTTTGCGGCTTTTTGCATCATTTCACCATAAAGCTAAAAAAAATTATGCCTAGTTATTTGATTATCACATTATTTTATCATAGATTGGCATTGTAAACGCAAAACCAACCCCATGAGAAAGGCCGATTTGGTTAATCAGATTGCCGAAAAAACAGGTATTCCAAAAGTGGATGTGCTTGTCACACTTGAAACTATGTTCAAGGAAGTTAAAGACACGCTGTCCGGCGGAGAGAATATCTATATCAGAGGTTTTGGAAGTTTCATCACAAAGAAAAGAGCTGCAAAGATCGGACGCAACATCAAGAAAAATGTAGCCGTTCACATTCCTGAGCATTACATTCCCGCCTTTAAGCCTGCAAAGGAATTTGTTGCAGAGGTGAAGAAACTCAAAGAGCCTAAGCCTGATAGCGGACCCGGCGAAGAACTATAACACGATTGTTTCGGTACCTTTGGACCGAAATTAATTGATCGTGAAAAGAACGCAATGGCTCATCGCCGGCGGCGCACTGCTGTTGGTTGCACTTATCTTATCGCTCGGAAATTTTACCCCTCAAAAAAAGGAGAACCCGAATGCCGGTGTTGCCACAGGCGAAGCTGCGCAGCAGGCTGCAATTTCCATTGACACGATCCTGGCGCTGGCCGAAGGTCAACTGACCGCAGCTCAAAAAAACCGTTTTGCATCGCTAAAAAATAAAAAAACGACCGATGCAGCTGCACAACTCTCTGTTTATCACGACTTGGCGCATTTTTGGCGCGACTCTGTCGGCATCTTTGAACCCTATGCCTGGTACGAGGCCGAAGCAGCTCGATTGGAAAAGTCCGAAAAAAGCCTGACCTTTGCAGCCCGTTTATTTCTCGACAACCTGCAATCCGACGAGAACCCGACCAGAAGACAATGGAAGGCGCTGCAGGCCAAGGATTTATTCGAACGTTCTTTGAACATCAATCCCGATAATGATTCTGCCCGTGTTGGTTTGGGCGCCTGTTATCTTTTCGGTAACATCAGCGCCAACCCTATGGAAGGGATCGCCAAGATCAGAGAGGTGCTGGCCAAAGACAGTACCCATCTTTACGCCCAGCTGATGCTGGTGCGCGGATCGCTGCTTTCCGGCCAATACGATAAAGGCATCAGCCGCCTCAATACAGTGCTGGGACTGGCGCCTGACAATGTGGAGGCCACGCTGTTGATGGCTGACCTGCAAGAGCGAACCGGTAATAAAAAGCTCGCTATCGACTGGTACCAGAAAAGTATTGCTCTGATACCTTCCGAAGAGATCAAGGCAGCCATACGGGATCGAATCAATGAACTCAAAAAATAGTCTCTGTAAACTCTTTAGATAAACGTATTTAATAACAAGATTTAAAAAATTATTCTGGTATGCCTTGTGGTAAAAAAAGAAAGCGTCATAAGATCGCGACGCACAAGCGTAAAAAAAGACTGAGAAAGAACCGTCACAAGAAAAGAAATAAATAAAGCTAGGCGCCGCCTTGTTGCGGCCCTTGCTGTGTTTATTCACAGTCCCCGGTTGCTTTCGGCATTCCGTTAGTCTCCCCCTCTCTTACAGTCTCCGTCTAGTCAAGACAGTTTCTGTTTTGTTGGATGCGTCGCAGCCGGCGTTTACAGCCCCCATTGTTTCGGGTTCACCCGTGATAATGGTGAAAGGTAGATACAGTAGTTAAGCTGTAATGAACAAAGAACTTATTATCAATGCCACTTCGCAAGGTGTCGAAATTGCCTTGCTCGAAGACAAGAAGCTGGTCGAGCTTCATAACGAACGAAGCGATGCCCGCTTTGCCGTAGGTGACCTGTATTTAGGAAAGGTCAAAAAACTGATTCCCGGCCTCAATGCCGCCTTTGTGGACGTAGGCTTCGAAAAGGATGCCTTCCTGCATTATTCCGACCTGAGCCCTTACGCCAAATCGTTGCTCAAGTTTACCCAGCTCTCGGTCAACAATACCAGCCCGGACCTCTCTGACTTTGCCAAGTTTACCGTAGAGCCCGAGATCGTCAAGACCGGAAAGATCAATGAAGTGATGGGCGGTAAACCACAAGTGCTGGTCCAGATCTTAAAAGAGCCCATTGCCGCCAAAGGACCCCGCCTGAGTTGCGAGCTGTCGCTGCCCGGACGTTTTGTGGTAGTGACTCCCTTTAACGATATTGTAGCCGTATCGCGCAAGATCCATTCTGGCGAAGAACGTAAACGCTTGCAAAAGATCGTAGAGGCCATCAAACCCAAAAATTTTGGAGTGATCGTGCGCACGGCCGCCGAGGGAAAGAAAACCGCCGAACTGCACGAAGACCTGTCGATGCTGGTCGAGATGTGGAAGACCATCCAGCGAAACCTGAAAGGTGCTGTAGCCCCGGCCAAGATCCTCAGCGAGCAGACCAAGACCACGAGTATCCTACGCGACCTGCTCAATGCAGACTTTAACCGCATTGTGGTCAACGACAAGACTCTTTTTGCCGATACCAAAAGTTATATCCAACGAATTGCACCTGAAAAGGCAGATATCGTTTCGTTCTACCAGAATGGTTCGGCCGTATTTGATTCATTCGGCATCACGAAACAGGTAAAATCATCTTTCGGCAAAACCGTAAATCTCGATAGTGGTGCTTACATCATTATCGAACATACCGAAGCGTTGCATGTGATCGACGTGAACAGTGGCTATAAAAGTGTAGGCAGCAACCAAGAACAAAATGCACTCGAGACCAATCTCGAAGCCGCCGAAGAGATCGCACGGCAACTGCGACTGCGCGACCTGGGGGGCATTATTGTGGTAGACTTTATTGACATGAAGCTGCCCGAGAATAAAAAGAAGCTACTCGATAAGATGGAAGCCTGTATGAGCGCCGATCGTGCCAAGCATACAGTACTTCCTATCTCTAAGTTCGGCATCATGCAGATCACGCGTCAACGCATGAAGCCTGAAGTCAACATCAACACACAAGAAGCATGCCCCAGTTGCAAAGGAACCGGTAAGATCGGCTCGGCCTTGTTGCTCGAAGATGAGATCGAAAAAAATCTAAGCTATCTGATCACCCATAAACACAAAGGTCTTACGCTGATCGTGCATCCTATCGTGTATGCCTTTCTTACCAAAGGCTGGCCCTGGAGTACCAAGATGGCAAAATGGAATAAGAAGTTCGGCCAGAAAACAAAAATTCAAGCTGACACATCTTATCACCTAACGGAGTATCGCTTCTTTGATAAGAATGAAGAAGAGATCAAACTATTCAGCTGATCTGGTTTATGGCTTACGCTGAGGCGTTTTAATACACTTGTATAGGAAATTCATGTATTTCATATTCCAGAATGGGATAAAAGACTTTACTGCTTCTCTTCTCTTAATGACACCCAGCGCAATTAGGCGCATGGCCGATATGCCAGGATGATATACTAATGCATAAATCAGAATTGCAACTGAAAAGGCCTGTGTAGAAATATTACTGCTTATTGACAAAAGAATAATTGTCAATAATGGGGTAACAATAGCGGCATAATAGAATAAAATATGTTTCAGAAACATTGCGTAAAATTTAGTTGGCACAGTTTTTTGCTATGCAAGCAGCAGCTATAGCAACTGCTGTGGCTGGCACAAAGGCTGACTGTAGGGTAGCCCAAACAGAGGCCCAGCCATTATTTGTATACGCCGCCGCAATACAATCTGCCACCGCTTGGCCACACCCCTCGTCTGCTGATTTAAATGCATTAGTATAATTCGAATGCTGTTGAAAGTTTGGTAAAAACGATGCTTCAAGATAAGTAATACCAAGAAGCGATCCAGTTGTCAAATTAAAATAGCTTAATTTCAAAGAATCTTCTGCGACAACAATCATAGGATATTCCCAAAGCTCCCCTTTTAAAGATAAAAAGAAAACTATATTTTTCTCATCATTTCTTATCAAAGAAACAGCTATTGCCTTAGTCTTTTGCTTTTGATCCACTACTAAAAATGAGTTAGACCAGTCAATACTCTCCAATTTTACTTGTGGGAAAACACCACTTATAGTTATGGCATTATCACTTACACTCTCTTTTAGTTTATTTACTAAAAATCTATCCCCTATGGCATTTACACTGATTGATTCTGAAAAGACAACAGAAGAATGACTTTTTGATTTCGTACAAGAAATAAATAGGCAAGTCGTAAAAGATATTGCTAATAATAAACTTTTCATCTTACGAAATTTTACATCTAATCTAATTATTAACATATGAGTGCGATCAAAAACTTATCCCCCGTAGTATTACTATATCCTTGTTTCCCGTAGTGTTACTATGAAAGTATCTTTATTAGAGGCATTAAAAAGAACAAAGAAGAGATCAAGCTATTCAGCTGAACGCATAGCTGGCATTTTCCCAAATTCCAATTAGAAAATCACTTACTGGATTAGTAGAACTACGCGTTTTACTAGGAGAAAAACGACAAGAAAATCAAGGATTTTCTACAGCTATTCATTTTTTGATGCATGAACTTCAATTATTAAAATTGAATGCTATGCGAACGATATTTCTCTATTCTCGATATATCGCTATTTCAGCATTTCTTTTTATTGGCTGTTCCAAAA
>JBIIDB010000077.1:0-8510 GCA_044238505.1 Chitinophagaceae bacterium
ACGAAACGGGGGTGCCGTCAGAATCAACAGCGCTGGCCTTGTTACCGAAGTCTTTTGTTACTAATACTCAACTAATAGTACATGTCATGAAAAAATCAACTTTATTTTTTGTACTTGCTGCTGCCATCGGACTGATGAGTTTTGCTGCCGATAAATTCTACGTATTCAGAATGACAGAGGCAAAAGCCCAGTACCATTGGCAAAACCTGGAGACCATCAAGGCCTTTATGGATCAAAGCAATTTGCCCCACAGCCAGGTCAAGCAGGTCATATCGGCTATCGATTCGCTGCAACGCGATATGCAACGCGGGTTGAGTATCGATTCCAGCGTCACCAAACTAAAGTAAGGCAGTAATCGGCAAACAGTCCTTAGCACTGTCAATGCATGCTACTTGCAGGGCTGCGAAGGGGCTGGGTTCCATAAGAGTCAAGCGTTATCTGTTCGGATAATGCTTGTGGGTAAATTTCGTACCTTTGCTACGCTACAGACCGGGCCGTCGATCCCTCGCTTCCAGAGGGGTAGGAAAGTCCGGACAGCATAGTGCCATGCACCGGTTAAGAGCCGGGCTTCGGGCAACCGAAGACAGACAGTGCCACAGAAAATAACTGCCTTTAACTTGTTAAAGGTGAGGATGAAAACGTGGGGTAAGAGCCCACGGCGTCGGCTGGTAACAGTCGGGGCGGGTAAACCTTGCATGCTGAAATGCCACGTATAGTAACCCTCGAGAGTGGCACACTCAAGCTTGCGCAAGCAAGCGGGTTACAGGGTAGGCAGCTTGAGCCCCTTGGGTAACTTTGGGGACAGATAAATGACGCCCTCGACAGAATCCGGCTTACAGGTCTGTAGCATTTTCAACTTGATGGTATGTTGTACAAAGCCGAAGATGCACGCGAAAAAATGGAGGCCCCCCTGCATGTGGTGGACTTGCATATTGAAAAGCTCTGTCACAACTACCACGGGTTGTCCAATGCCGAGATCATCACCATGCAGTTGGAAACCCTCGAAAAGTACTTTTATCTGGCCTGGGTGCATCATTTGGGTACGCTCACCGTTATTCACGGCGTAGGAACCGGTAAGCTCAAAAGCGAAATTCACCGCTGGCTGGCTGGCCGCTCCGAGGTACGTTCTTTTGAATCTCGGTTTCATCCGCTGTATGGCAATGGCGCCACGGTGATTCAGTTTGCGCTGTAATTGCCTACCTTTGACCCATGACAATCGAAAAATTACAGGATATGCGGTCCCGCATTGTCGGGATAAGGAGGTTTCTTTGACGTCGAGAACCGACTGCAAAAAATAGCCCAAGACAAACAACTCTCCCTTAGTCCCGGTTTCTGGGACGATAACAAGCGCGCCACCGAGATCATGAAGAGCATCAAGCTCAATGAATACTGGGTGGGTCTGTACGATACAGCCCATACCGGTGTAGAAGATTTTGCCGTGCTATTCGAGTTTTGGAAAGCGGGCGATGCCACCGAAGAAGAAACACAAGAAGCTTTTCAAAAAGCACTTTCGCTGTTGGATGACGCTGAATTCAAGGCCACGCTCAATGAGCCGGAAGATGAATTGCCGGCCGTACTGCAAATTAATTCAGGGGCCGGCGGTACTGAGAGTCAAGACTGGGCCGAAATGCTGGCTCGTATGTACCGCATGTACGGCGAAAAACAGGGCTGGAAGGTCACCGAACTCGATTGGGTATGGGGTGATGGAGCGGGCATTAAAACGTGCACCTTGCAATTTGAGGGCCCATTCGCCTACGGATTTCTAAAAGCCGAAAGCGGGGTGCACCGCTTGGTGCGTATTTCTCCTTTCGATAGCAATGCCCGTCGTCACACTTCTTTTGTATCGGTGTTTGTATATCCGCTGGTCGATGACACTATCAATATAGAGATCAAAGATGCCGATGTTAAGATGGAGACAGCCCGCAGTGGAGGCGCCGGCGGTCAAAATGTAAATAAGGTAGAGACCAAGGTGATGCTCACACACTTACCCACCGGTATCGTGGTGGTCTGTCAGACCGAACGTTCCCAGCTGGGGAACCGCGAAAAGGCCATGACCATGCTTAAGAGCCGTCTGTACGAAGAGGAGCTTCGCAAGCGCAACGAGATCCGCGATGCGGTGAACAGTACCAAGAAAAAAATCGAGTGGGGCAGCCAGATCCGCAGTTATGTATTTCACCCCTATAAAATGATCAAAGACCACCGCACCGATTACGAGGTGGGCAATATTCAACCCGTGATGGATGGCGAACTCGACGGTTTTATCAAGGCGTATTTAATGAGTCAAAAAGAATCCGAGACTTCGTAAATCATCCCTCTGGTATGAGCAGTGTCAACATCAAATTACTACCTTTAGACTAAATCGTTTCACTAAATCTACCTCTATGTCATTGGGAACTTTTTCTTATCCGCTTCCTGCCAACGAGCCTGTATTGGGTTATGCACCGGGTTCTGCCGAGCGTAAACGCTTAAAAGAGGCACTGGTCGAACTTAAAAGCCAGTCCATTGATGTGCCCATGTACATTGGTGCTAAAGAAGTACGGACAGGTAAAAAAGTGGCCATGCATCCTCCGCACGAGCGAAAGCATGTGTTGGGTTATTTTCACCAGGGCGAAGAAAAACACGTACAACAAGCCATCGATGCTGCGCTTGAGGCTCGCGCATCTTGGGCGGCCATGAGCTGGGAAAACCGGGCAGCGATCTTTTTAAAAGCGGCCGACCTGATGGCGACTAAGTATCGCCCCTATATGACGGGCACTACCATGTTGGGGCAAAGCAAAAATGCATTTCAGGCCGAGATCGATGCGGCCTGTGAGCTGATCGACTTTTTGCGCTTTAATGTGCATTATCTCTCCGAGATCTACAAACAACAACCGGCCAGTGCGCCCGGGGTGCACAACAGAATGGAGTACCGTCCTCTCGAAGGATTTGTACTGGCGGTATCGCCTTTTAATTTTACCGCCATCGGGGGCAATCTGCCTACGGCGCCCGCCCTTTGCGGCAATGTTGTAGTTTGGAAATGCGCCAATACCCAAGTCTACTCTGCACAAATGACCATGCGCATTTTAAAAGAGGCCGGACTTCCCGACGGAGTCATCAATTTAATTTATGTAGATGGCGCCACCATCGGCCGCGTTTGTTTTAATCACCGCGATTTTGCCGGCGTACATTTTACCGGCTCTACCGGCGTTTTCAATACTATGTGGGAGACGATTGGTAAGAACATGGCCAACTACCGTAGCTATCCTCGCATTGTAGGCGAAACAGGCGGTAAAGATTTTGTACTGGCTCACCGCTCGGCCGATCCGGATGTGCTGGTAACGGCCCTGCTGCGCGGCGCCTTTGAATACCAGGGACAAAAATGCTCGGCTGCCTCGCGCGCTTATATTCCTTCTAACATTGCAGAGGAGGTCAAAAAGAAACTCGTAGCCGGTATCAAAAGTTTTAAGATGGGGTCGGTAGAGAACTTCTCAAATTTTATCAATGCAGTTATCGATCAAAAAAGTTTTGACTCTATCAAGCGCTACATAGAACAAGCTAAAAAAGATCCTAAGTGCACGATTTTGGCGGGTGGCAAGTGCGAGGACAAAGAAGGTTATTTTGTACAACCCACACTTATAGAAACTAAGAACCCTCGCTCACTTACCATGTGCGAAGAGATCTTTGGACCCGTACTCACCATCTATGTGTATCCCGCCGGTAATTTTGAAAAAGCCCTGGAACTGGTAGATACTACTTCGCCCTATGCGTTGACCGGAGCCATCATTGCCCAAGATCGTGCTGCGGTAGAGCGGGCCACCGATCGTCTGCGCCACGCTGCAGGTAATTTTTATATCAACGATAAGCCCACCGGAGCTGTGGTAGGACAACAGCCTTTTGGCGGCGGCCGGGCCTCGGGCACGAACGATAAGGCCGGTGCCATACTCAATCTTTACCGCTGGCTGAGTGCCCGAACGATCAAAGAAACCTTTGCTCCGCCCACGGATTATCGCTATCCCTTTATGGCAGCCGATTAATCATAAAAATCAATATCAACAACGGCGACACAAAAAATATAAATGGCCGGCCGCCATTTTCTTATCCAACTCATCAAATGCCTTTTGTGAAGATCCAGATCAACCACCAAGCCCTCTTATCGATCATCGATCAATTGTCAGATCAATTGATTTCTTGCTACCCGGATGTAGACAATACTGTACTGGTAGGTATACAACAGGGCGGGGTGGTGGTGTCCCATCTGCTCCATGCGGCACTCCAAAAGAAGCGTAAAGGCAAATCGTTCGAGCATGGTCATCTTGATATTACTTTTTACCGCGATGACGTGCGCAATAAGATCCTGGCCCCCGATACCATGCACCTCCCGTTCACCATTGAGGGCAAAACGGTTATTTTAGTAGATGACGTACTTTTTACGGGTCGCACCATCAAAGCGGCACTCGATGCCTTGTTCGATTACGGGCGTCCCGACCGGGTGAAGCTTTGTGTATTGGCCGATCGTCCTGAGCACCGGCAGTTCCCCATACAGGCCGATCATGTGGGTCAGGTAATAGAGACCCAACGTAATGATAAACTGAAACTTAGGCTCAATGAGCAGGGCCAGGCCGAGCTGCTGCTGCTAAGTGAATAAAATGCATTAGCTTTGCTTTTTAATGCAACTATCCACCAAACACCTGCTGGGCATTAAAAATCTCTCTTCGCAAGACATCTCCCTTATTTTATCTACCGCCGAACAGTTCAAAGAAGTCTTACAGCGTCCTGTAAAAAAAGTTCCCTCGCTTCGGGAAGTAACGGTTGTTAATCTTTTTTACGAAAATTCTACTCGTACACGTATCTCTTTTGAGTTGGCCGAAAAAAGACTGAGTGCCGATACTATCAATTTTGCAGCTTCCTCCTCGTCGGCTGCTAAGGGAGAGACCTTGCTCGATACTGTCAATAATATTTTATCGATGAAGGTCGATATGGTGGTGATGCGCCACAGTGCCAGCGGGGCGCCCCATTTTTTAGCGGAGCATATTCCGGCTGCCATTATTAATGCGGGGGATGGTATCAATGAGCATCCCACCCAGGCCTTGCTCGATGCATTTTCCATTCAGGAAAAAACCGGTTCCCTGCAAGGCAGAAAAGTGGCTATCATCGGCGACATCATGCACTCGCGCGTGGCGCAGAGCAATATTTATCTGCTCAAAAAAATGGGGGCCGAAGTGGTCGTCTGCGGACCGCCAACGCTGATCCCCAAACATATAGCTTCGGCACTGGGTGTATCGGTCAGTTACAATATCAAAGAAACACTGGCCTGGTGCGATGTGGCAAATGTGTTGCGTATTCAACTCGAAAGACAGAACCAGGTGCTGTTTTCTTCGCTGCGCGAGTACAACATAGCCTACGGAATAAGTCGACAGCTGCTCGATAGCCTGCATAAAGAGATCGTGATCATGCATCCCGGGCCTATCAATCGCGGCGTTGAGCTGGACAGTGATGTGGCCGATAGTAAACAATCCATTATCTTACAGCAGGTAGAGAACGGAGTGGCCGTACGGATGGCGGTTTTGTATTTGCTTTCCGGTCGCACGGCTCAGGCTTAATTTAATATCTATGCAACGCATCTGTCTTTTTCCCGGTACATTCGATCCGCTTACCCTGGGTCATGTGGATATTATCAATCGGGCATTACCCCTTTTTGATAAAATCGTAGTAGGTATCGGTCTTAATGCGGCTAAGGCTCCCATGTTCTCTGCAGAGCAACGTCTGCAATGGGTCAGTGAGATCTATACAAACGACAACCGGGTGGAGGGCGCCGTCTACGATGGACTTACTGTTGATTATTGCAGAAAGATCGGCGCTCATTTTATTTTACGCGGCATACGTTACGTAAGCGATTTTGAATACGAAAAGACCATTGCTGATGCTAACCGCACCCTTGACAAGAACATCGAAACTATCTTTTTAACGGGTGAGCCCAAATACACTTCTGTTGCCTCAACTATCGTACGCGATATCCTTCGCAATAACGGGGATGCTTCCCCCTTTTTACCCGACACGGTTTGGGCTTCGTTGCGCCAGCAGTAGAACCTCTTTTATAGTTTCGTAGGTGTTTTGTAAGTAAGGCTCCAGCTGTTGCAGATCTACCCATTTTATTTCGGTAATATCCTCTTCTGCCTGCGGCGTTAGCATATGCGTATCTGCTGTTGTCATCTTAAACCACTGTACTTGTTTTAAAACCAGTTGTCCGTTTTCCCGATAGCAATACGAAGAGGATGTCAGCTTCTCAAGCAGGGTCAGATTCTTCAATCCGGTTTCTTCTATTACTTCGCGAAGCGCGCAATCGATGATCGTTTCTCCCGGATCGACTTTTCCTTTCGGAAGATCCCATTTGCCCCTTCTGAAAATTAACAAGATCTCTTCCTTTTCGTTAAGTACAACCCCGCCTCCGGCATCAATCGTGATGGCTGGCTGCAGCAGCGCGTTCAGCAGCTTGGGCAAGTCATGATAGAGGTAATAACAGGGGTAATTACCGGGCTGCTCCAAAAGTTGCAGGCAGGTGGTCAACGATTTCTCGGAGAGATCGGTTAAAAATATAGAATCAGTGTATTCAGGATGTTCCTCGACTATTTCATCGAGCTGAGAACATAAAAAAACGGGATGGGCGGCAAAGTAAATTTTAAGGATCATCTATTCGCAAATTATTGATAGTTTAAGAGATAGGTTTACTATTTTTGAACAATGACGGATGCTAAAATCATTGCTGAAAAACTTTTACAAGTTAAAGCCATCGCGCTGAAACCTCAAGGGTTTTTCACCTGGGCCAGCGGTTGGAAAAGCCCTATCTACTGCGATAATCGAAAAGTGCTCTCTCACCCTTATGTGCGCGATTTTATTAAATCGGAGCTTTGCAATGTTATATTCGAAAAATTTGAGGCGGCCCAGGGCTTGGCGGGTGTCGCTACGGCGGGTATTCCCTGGGGGGCGATGGCAGCCGATCAACTAAAACTCCCGTTCATGTATGTTCGACCAAAGCCCAAGGAGCATGGCTTGGGCAATCAGATAGAGGGGGAGTACCAGCCGGGTCAAAAAGTAGTGGTGATCGAAGACCTGGTCTCGACCGGCAAAAGCAGTTTACAGGCTGTAGAGGCCCTTTTGCAAAAAGGATTGGAGGTAATTGGGATGGTGTCCATCTTTAACTATGGCTTTCCAGTGGCTCAACAGGAATTTGAAAAAAAGTCCATAAACTATTATTCTCTAACAGATTACCCAACACTTTTATCGTTGGCTCTGGAAAAGGGAACTCTTTCGGAAGCAGATTTTTTACTGCTTCAGGAGTGGCAAAAAGACCCTGCGGGGTGGATGCAGTAACTTAATTCTCTGCTGCATATCATGCGCCTGAGCGCCGATTAAAACCACCATAGCTGCTCCATTAAACCCCGGACCTATTTTTAGCTCTAAACAGGGCAACAAAACACCTTCCTAAGGCGTTATATTTCAATGTTCTTTACCATGGTTTTATTATTTTCGTTGGTTCGATCTTAAACCCAGCCCGATGCAATTCTCTCTTATAAGAAAATGTGGTTTGACGCTATTTTTTGTCTCGATTTTTTTTATCGTGGGCGGGCAAAATATTTCTAACAGGGGAAAAGAGTTTTGGTTTTCTTATCCAGAGCATGTCAATGGTGTACAGTCTGTTATGGGTATTTATATTTCTAGTGATCGTAACACAAGTGCAACTCTTACAGTGGGTGGTACATCATTACCCGCTATTACAGTTCCTGCAAATGGGGTTGTTCGAAGATTTCTGGGTTCAGTCCCTGCTAATAGTGACTTTACTAATACCGGAGTCCACTTGGGTAATTTAGCCGACGGAATTGCTTTGCAAAAAGGTATTAAAGTTACATCCCAAGATAGTGTTGTAGTCTTTGCCCATATAATTTTTCAAGCCAGGTCAGGTGCCTCACTTATCATACCTACTAGAGCATGGGGAAGGGAGTATGTTGTTCCTAGCTATGGAAATTTTTCCTCAGGTGGCGGCGCAACTGGAGGATTTGGTCAGATTAATGTCATGGTATCAAGACCCGGTACTACAATTCGTGTCACACCGGTACAAGCTTTTCGAAATAGTACTCGACCCAGTCTTACCCCTTACACTGTGACCCTTGATCCTGGTGATGTTTATCAAGTTCAATTTTCACAAAACACCGACATCTCAGGAACAAAGGTGGAGTCTCTGCCAGATCCCACAACAGGGGCTTGTAGCCCCATCGCAGTTTTCTCTGCAACAACCTGGTCAGCTTTTCCATGCTCAGGAGCGATTGGCGGAGACAATCTTTATCAGCAATTATTCCCCACTTCAACCTGGGGTAAGGTTTATATCACAACTCCTTTAAAAAAACTTCAAACACCAACTAGTGCTAATAATGTTGACATCATACGTGTTTTTGTTACTGACCCCTCAACAGTAGTTAGCAAAACCGAAGGGGGAACTACAACACCTCTGACAGGCTTTGTCTCCTCAGGAAGCTATT
>JBIIDB010000078.1:0-8475 GCA_044238505.1 Chitinophagaceae bacterium
GATGGTTCTGTTTCCGCTGTCACCAATGGCATGTGTATTCATTTGCCATCCGGTGTGCGCACACCAGTTTGCGACACTGTCAAAGTGAGCGGGACTGCTGAGTAAGAATCCGTGATTGTCTTTATCATCTTCATAGGGGCGTAGTAAGCAGGCACCGCGAGAACCGAGGGCGCCATCTCCGTATACCTTGATACTTCTTACTTGTAAGCGATCTTCCAAGATCATTCCCTTTTTCTCCGCGAATACATAGTTGATAGGTTTATCGCTTAGCATGATGTTCATCCGAATCTGTAATAGGCTGTCTCGCTGTAACTGCTGTAATTGCTCTACCACCGGGTGATCTAACCCGCAATCGGTAAGTGAGGTGAGTCCCACGGCCAGGCAATTTCGCTGCGCTTGTTGTAATGCCTGGGTCAGCTCTTCTGTTGTGGCAGGCGGAATCATTTTGCTCACCAAGTCTACGGCATTGTCGATCAGTAATCCGGTGAGGGCCCCACTGCGAACGACGATCTTTCCTCCCACCAACTGCTGACCGGGGGTGATACCGGCCAGTCGAAGTGCTTCGCGGTTGGCGATGGCAGCGTGTCCGTCTATGCGTGTCAGCAACACGGGACGATCCGGAAACAGTTCATTGAGTGCCGTATTCTCCGGAAAGTTTTTGTTTTCCCAGTCGTTTTGATCCCACCCGCGTCCCACGATCCAGCCGTTGGGATGAGTTTTGGCAAACACTTTGAGCACAGACAAAATATCTTCCCAGCTTTTTGTTCCCACCAGCGAGGCCGTACGCAGGGTCTCAGCGTAGCCCACAAAGTGCGCATGGGCATCATTGAAACCCGGATAAATGTACTGTTGACCGGCGTCCAGACTGTCGCGAAAGCTATAACGCTCGCGAAGCGAGGCAGCCGTTCCGGTAGCTACAATCTTTCCCTTGTCGATGACCATGGCCTCATGCACAGAGAAAGCGCTGTCGACCGTGTAGATCTTCGCATTAAAGACCAACAGGTCCATGGGGGGGCGAGTAGAGCAGGCCGTGATCAAAAAGAGAAAGGGCAGCAGGGATGTCCATCTTGATTGCATAACAAATAAATTGACGATAAAGATATTCATTCTAAAAAAAAGACCGCTCAAGTGAGCGGTCTTCTGAAATTTCGTTGATAAAAATTAGTTGAACAGGTAGCGAAGGCCAAACTGGATCGAGTAAGTAGAGGCTACGCTTACGTTGTCACGGAAGGTCTTGGTGAGAATATCTCCATTGGCACTACCCAGGCGATAGATGGGTAATACGGTACCACCGGGCACAAGACTTGCTGAGTTGGTAATGGCCAGCGGGCGGCTGTTGTTGATGGTTTTGATCTTGCCCCATCCTGGATCGATCAGGTTGCCAGCATTGAAGATATCGATGCTGAACTGCAAGCAGTTCTTAGTACCCTTGATATTAGTAAAGAGGTCTTGCATGATTTTAACATCCAGGCGATTCAGCCAGGGCGCTTGTGCACCGTTACGCTCTGCGTACTGACCGCGGTGAGCACGGAGGTATTTGTCTTGCTGGATATAACGCTCAAACAAGGCTCTTTGGGCAGCTTGATTGTAAACAACACCGTTTACGGGATTATCAACAAACAACATTTGCTGTACTTCGGTGGCGGTAGGTATGTACATCAGATCATTACCGTTGATACCGTCACGGTTAAAGTCTAGGTCGTACGTGTAGGAAAAGCGACCGTTGATACCACCGTTGTAGAAGGCAGAGATCGTAGTGGCCAGGTTCTTGAAATACTCTTTACGATAAGAGATCATGGCTACCACGCGATCAGGGACTACGTAGTCGGCATGACTGAGCATTTGTGCGTTGGGGCCCCAAACATTGGGTGTTCCCTGCCAGGCCGAGAGAGGCTGGTCACCGCCGCCATCGTATAAATTAGACGCCATTGATTTGGTGTACGCCACTGACCAAGAGAGTCCTTTGCTGTACATCTTTTCGATCTTGGCGGTCAGTGAGAAATAATAACCGCGTGTTCCGTTATCCAACACTACGGGGTTAAAGGCACCAGAGGCATTGGGTTGTGGCACGCCGTTGTTGAGGGTGTTGATGAATCGTGTTTGGTTAGTAGCACCATAAATGGGGCGTCTGTCAGGATAACCATCAACAGCTAGCGAGGCAGGAGAGATCATGTTAGGATTGCGGAAGATAGCCGTATACATGTCTTTGTTAAAGATAGCCTCAAGGGTTCCGATAATTCCTTTTCCTAAACGAGTATCGATAGCCAGGGTGGTTTTCCAAGTTTGGGGATTTCTAAAGTCTTCGACCAGTGCAGTGATGCTACCAGGTACAATGGTTCCGGCTGTAGGCACTGTAGAAGGTCTGTAGGCGGCAGGATCAGGATTGAAGGGGCCAGGTGTGTTGGCCTGACCGTTCCAGAACTGCGTAACCTGAATCATTCCGTTATCACCCGACTGGCTTACGATCCATACGAAGGGAACGCGACCGGTAAAGATGCCGGTTCCACCACGGATCTGCAACGAGCGATCTCCATAAAGATCCCAGTTAAAGCCTAAGCGGGGCGACCACATCAGGCGATTTTTGGGAAGGTTTCCGGTATTGATTTTTTCGCCACCGTCAAAATTCATGTTGAGTACCAGCGGGTGTGTCAAGATCTGGGGTACATCGGGATAGGTAGGAAGATCCACACGCAATCCTAATGTCAGGCGAAAATCTTTGGTAACGGCGATCTCGTCTTGTCCGTACGCAGAGTACTGGGCAAACTTAAAGGAGGAGAAAGCAGGAGCAAAGTTCTTAGACAGCGAGTATGTGATAGCGAAATCTCTGGGCTTGGCGCGCAGGGCAGGGTTAGGATTGATGGAGCTCGCAAAGTCGGCCCAGGTATTGAATACATAATAGCTGGTACCAAAGCGCTGGAAACCGTTGATGGTTTCGCTGAGCTCGTATTGGCCACCCACTGTCCAATTGTGCTTTCCGCTCGTCCAGGTCAGGTTGTTGATCACTGAATAAGTCTTTACCTGACGCAGGTTTCCAAAGCTGAAAGGCTCAAATCCGAATGAGGTATAAGGAGCAGGTCCTGTAACCCCTCCGGTATTGCTCAGAATATCCACGAAGGGAAATATCTGGCTGTCGGTAGAACGAGAGTCGTTTTGGAAGGTGTAGGTGGCACGCAGGGTGTTAGCTACTTTGCCCCAAGTTGAGTTCAATTCACCGGCTAAAGAGTAAAGATTGGCACCCTGAAAGTAGTTTGAGTTCTTGAACCAAAGCGAGGTGCTGGCGGTACGGTTACTGGTGTAGTTAACGTTCGATCCGCTCACAGAGGTGCTGGGAGTGAAGGGCTCTCCACCTTCTACCTGGCTGTAACGGATATTCAACCGGTGGTTATCATTGATGTTCCAGTCAATGCGGGCCAGGTATTTGGTACGCTCGATGTTGGGTACATAGCCTTGATAAGGACCAGTAACGTATCCGTAGTTATCAAGCAAAAATTTGCTGATGAAGTTAAGTGAGTCAGCAGTGGGACGAACAATGTTAGGAGCGCTTCCGTAAGGAGCGGCTGCTGTAGCAGCAAAGAAATTTTGGATCGACTTAGGTTGGTTTTCGGTCTCGTAGTTGATAAAGAAGAACAATTTGTTCTTGATGATGGGACCCCCCATGCGGAAACCATACTGATTAAATTCTTCTACAGGACGAATGAACTTAGCCTGCTCTACCTGATCGCCTCTTTGTTTTTCGTTACGGAAGTAGCGGTAAACAGAGCCGGAAAAGGTATTAGTTCCGGAGCGTGTTACAGCATTCACGGCCGAACCGATAAAGCCGGATTGGCGAATATCAAAAGGAGTAATATTGATCGAGATCTCATCCAACGCATCGAGAGAGATAGGTGCTCCGCCGGCAGGCAGGTTAGAGCCGATACCGAAGCTGTTATTGAAGTCCGATCCGTCGACCGTAAAGTTATTTTGACGATAGTTTCCTCCTCCGATGGAAGGGCCGTTCGCTTGTGGCGTGGCACGGGTGATCTCATTGATGCTGCGGCTAAAGGTGGGTAAGGTATTGATCTGACGGGTGCCCACGTTGGTAACAGCACCGGTACGACCGGCATTGAGAATAGAATTTCTTCTGCCACCCACCACTACATTCTGTAGCGCAGCAGCGGTGCTCAGCAGTTCGGAGTTCAATACATAGGGGTCGCCGAGTTGCAAATAAATATTTTCGAATTTCTCTGCCTGGTGTCCCACATAGCTTACCTCGATGGTATAAGGCCCACCCACCCGCATGTTCTGGATGGTATACTGCCCGCCGGTGCGGGTAATGGTAGTGTACCGGGTTCCAGAGGGCACATGTGTGGCAACGATCGTAGCACCGACTAGGGCTTCTTTGTTGTTGCTTTTAACGTCACCGGTCAAGACAGCGGTTGTGACCTGTGCAAAAACGGATGAAACCGCCAACAAAGCGACCACGAGCAGAAAGAGTATTCTCTTAAGCATATTTATATTGGTTTTCAGATGCAAAGAAAAGGAATATTCCCAAATTAAATATAACGAAATATTGACAAAATGGGGTTTCAAACGATATGGCATACAAGCAGATGAATATTTTCCTGTCAGCTGCATAAAAAGGGGCATCCAGGGCAAAGGGGGCTCCAACGCGGGCAGTAGGCGGAAGGGCGAACGAAAGTTGAAAAGTATATTTTCAACTATTTGAAAATGAGTGTTTTAATTCGATTTTCTTTTCTTTTTCGCGCCGCCAAAGAAATCAGACAGCTTGTCGTACTCTCTTTTATACGACAAACTGGCCCCTGCCCGGCGTGATCTGACCACGCTGGCACTCGTGCTGGCCGTCAGAAAATCGGCATTGGTTCGGTAGAAAAAAGAGGCCCGGATGGTTCCGCTGGGGTTGATCAGCCATTCCATTGTAACATCGGGCAGCAGCAAAATACTTTGTTGAACGCTCGATTGAGTCCCCTGTCCCAGCGGGGCGTCCATGCCCAGACCGGTAGAGATAATAAATCGGTTGTCGAAAAAAGAGCGTCCGATCGAGAAGTTAACATTGCTGCTCAGGTTGAGCGCCGTACTGCTGGAAGCCAGTAAATTTCTGTTGTATAGCGAGGTGTTGAGATTAATGCGGTATTTGTCGCTTCTGAGTAAGTTACTGAAAAGCTTATTGATCTGGTCGCTGAGCACCGACAATAAGATCCCCGAGATGGTGCTTACGTTTACGCCTGCTCCCGACAAGCTTCCCCCCAGCTCGTTAGGGGCAAAGCTATTGAATACGATCAGATAGGTAACCTGCCGGTTGAGTTCGTTGACATTGTTCTGCAGTTGTCTGATCAGCAGCGTCAGTTCGGGATTGACCGTGGCGATGCTGTTGGGTGGAAAATCCAGCGAAAAGTTGATGGAGGGTTTAAAGAGTTTGTCGGTCAGTTTGGCAATAACATATACATCGCTGCGCGCATTACTTACATCGGCGGTCAGATTAAGTGTGCTGGCCAGCGGGGCAAAGCTGACCCTTTCGCTTTTATAAACGGCCTCGAACTTGATGTCGGCATCATAGGGATCGCCGTTCCACTCAATATAGTTGGTAGCTCCTTTTCTGATCTCGAACGGTTTTTTAAAAAAGGATTGAAAGGTGAACAGGTAGCTGCCCTCTTCTATACCAAGTCTTCCGCGAAGGGTAAGGGGTTCGGTAGTGCCCGATCGGATCTTGAGGGTGCCGCTTCCCTTTCCTTTGATCTCGTCTCCGGTGAGTTCGTCGAGCACTACTTTTACCTGCACGAGAGGATTGGCTGTCAGCTCCAGGTCAAACAAAATATTATCGCCACTTCTTCTGTAGTCTTCACTCTCGATCTCTTTTCCGAATTTTCGCTCTACCAAAAAATCGGCGGTGCCACTTTCGCGTCCGGTGCCCGGCGGCAGGGTAACATAACTACTGTCTTTGTCAGAGGCCGTGGCATTGAGCGTCATGACCATGTCGCTTTGCGGACCACGCAATTGCAACAGCGCCGTTCCTTTTACGTTTCCATAGAACAGATCGTTATCGGAGCGGGTCGTATTCAGTAGTTGTACCGGCCGGTTGTCTTGTTCGCCGCGCGTGCCGGGTTTGCGAGTCGATACATCGAGGTCATAAAACAGGTTGTAGAAGGCTTGGTGATCGATGCCCCCGGTAATATAAATGGGATTCCGGGTGATGGTGTCGCGAAGCACCAGCCCGTTCAATTCGATCCGCGTTGGGGTCAGCTCGATCTCTTTATCCTCAATGCTGTAATAGCATTGCGTATAATTAACCCGCAGACCAGCCTTACTAAGTCGTCCCTTTCCGGTCACGGCAGGTCGGTTCAAGTCCCCTCCAATGAGAATATCACCCGTTAAGTAGCCCGTAATATCACTGAAAAGATCTCCTAAGAATCGCTCGAGCAACTTGATGGGGTACTGTTGCGTATTGAGTGTGATCTTGTTTTTTTCAGCAAGTGAGTCTTTCGTATGGAGCAGCATATCGAACGATAATCGTTCTTGCTGATTGAGGGTCGAGCCCTGCGCCAGGAGTATTCCGCTCTGTTGGTCAAACGAAAGCTGTGCACTCAGCTCACCGATCGAATCATTGTCCAGCCGCAATAGACGGGTTGTGATCGGTCCGCTGCTGATACGAAGGTTGCCGACGGGATCTTCTATCAATAGGTTACCCGATACAACACCCTCAAGTCGGTTATCGGGTAGCACATAGGGAGCAAAGTCATTTAAATTGATGTTGGATAACTCAAGGCTGATCCTGTCTTTTTGAGCAGTCTCTCTGGCCAGTGTTCGCAGCCTTATCTGTTGTTCTCCTTCGTACAGCAGCAGGTTGCCGCTCACCGGACTGTTTTTTCTAAGGACCAGCTCTCCTTCCTCGCCAAGGGTCCATAATTTGCCATTGATCGTAAAATCGGAGGGATCCCAGTGAAGGGCAAAGCCATCTTTAAAGGTGGTCACCAGCGCATTCAGATTAAGTTTCTCAACGCCACTGCCTTTTCCGGAACGCAGCTGTATGCTGGAGGAATCATGACTGGCACTAAACTGTAAGGTTAGAGGGGGCAGCGAAACTGTATCGTTGAAAGTAAACTGCGAGACGCTGCCCGCTAATTGTAGTCGGTCGTCGGCTGACGCACTGTTAATGACGATCTGCTCAGCGCTGTATTGTTGGTAGCGTAATTCAGGTATGGTGGCTTGGAGTGAAAAGTTGTTTTCGGCAGCTGACCAGTGACCCTGGATGCTGCTATAATTCAATCCTGACCAGCCGGGTGCCACTGCAGTCAAAAAAGGTCCCGCCAGTGAGGTTTGTAACGAAAAGTCCAGCCGGGTGTCAGGGGCCAACGCAGTGGACGGTGTAAATTGAGAAGGGTAATAGCGGGCTAAAAAATGTTGTCCGATCAAAGCGATCTCATGTAGCCGGTACTGCCCTTTTAGGTATGCCGTGAATTCGTTGGAGTGGACGGCAATATTTTTTTGTGCTGCCGTATGGCTGATCTGCACAACAAGCGAATCAAGCGGGAGCAGCTCTTCTTTTACAGCAATGGCGGCTTTGCGAAAAGCGAGCAGGGCCTCCAGCTGATCTCGGTCTTGATAGTGAATATCCGACTCGATCTGTCCCGACAGTTGAATATCTTTTGTTGAGAGCCCGAGTTCTTTGAGCGAGGCTTTTTCGACAGTGCCGCTTACATGTAAGTTCGTGGTTTTTTGGTCCGTATACAAACTCGCTTCGAGGGGTCCTGTTGCCAGATACTCGTCTTGAATACGCGTTTTAAAGCGCAGTAATTGATCTTGCAACGACCCCTCTATTCGAATGTTCCGGTAGGTGTACTTGTTGTATTCCAGCGAACCAATCGTACCCTCGAAAGTTGATGTTGCCTCTTGCCACTGTATTCCGCTGCCCCGAATACCCCCCTTAAAATCTAGATGCCCCAAGGAGGATACACCACTCAGGGCGCCCAGATCGAAGGCAGTGAGTTCGATCGACCCTTCATACTCCGGAGATCGGTTGGCCGATAGTTTGACTTGGAGTTTGGTACTCATGGAGCCCAGACCGGTCTGCCAGTTTCCGCTGGCGGTAAACCGCTGCTGCTGTCCGGTGAGTGATCCCTGAAAGCGTAAATAGCGGAGTTTAGAAAGGTCAACAATTTTTTGTTCGGCTAAGGAGGGAATAAAAAATACAAGGTCTTCGTACGAAGTATTCAAGCGTTTTGCCTGCAGGTCCATCCATCTTTTCTGGTTATCTCTCAGGTGACGCAATGTGAGATCTCCCTGTAGGAAGCTCTCGCTGCCGGCCTGTACTAGCAGGTCGTTGATGTCGAGGTTATCGGCATTGCCGCTGATGCGGGCCTTTACTTGTACGTCTTTATTAAATGCAGCGGCAGCGGGATAAAAGAAACGGATGTCTTTACTGCTGATGAGTGCATGGGAGATCTGTGTTTCTACGTGAGCCGGCTGTTCCGATGTTGTTTG
>JBIIDB010000006.1:0-27625 GCA_044238505.1 Chitinophagaceae bacterium
CTATCAAAAAAGGAGTGGGCCTTGATTCGATAAAGTCAAGAGTCACTTTTTATAAAGGATCCGTACACATTACCGCTACTCCCGGCAGTGGCAGCAGGACCCTTATTCAACTTCCGCTTGGATAACGCCCTTTCAACTTACAGCAGATCAACCGAAGTCACCACCGCCCCATGAAAAAAATTATCGCTCTCCTTTTGATCGCAGTTGTAAACGCAACCGTTGTTCCAGGGCAAGATACACTGGAGAGTTTTTTGACGAGAGCGGATATCCCCATTGTCGTTAAAGTAGATCGACTCAACGGAATGGCCCGAGATCTTTCGTATGTAAACCCGCTACGCGCCACTGACCTCTCGTATCGGGCTTTGCAACTTAGCCAAGAGGGAGATTATCCAAGAGGGGTGGCTTATGCACTACGGGGAATTGCCAGTTCGCTGCTCACCGAAGAAAGGCTATACCTCTGCATGAAAAACCTACAACGCTCGCTGCAGATCTTTCGTACCCTAGGCGACTCCACAGGGATAGCTGGGTGTTATATATCGCTGGGGCATCTGTACCGTAGGTTGCTAGATCGCGACCAAGAGCTCTATTATCACCAGAGGGCTTTTGATTTTTTTTCCCGTCAAGGTATTGCAGAACGAGTGGGCGTTACTACACACAACCTCGGAGAAACCTTTTACAATCGGAGAGACTATAAGAAGGCGATAGCATTAACGGAGCGCGCCATAAGCATCAATGATTCGCTGCGCAACCTGACTGTACTATCAGCCTGCTATCGGACAATGGGAAACATCAAACTCGCCCAAGCCGATAAAGCGGCTGCTGCCTACTGGTATCAAAAAACACTGGACGTATCAGATAGATTGGGAAAGGGTTCTCAAAAAGTGGCCACTGTCGATGCGTTAATAGAATTGGCAAAACTTAGTGCCGAAAAAAATCAAGAACAGCAAGCGCTGGTCCAACTACAAGCTGCCCTTCGGATCGTAAAGGTGAATCGACTCTTCAACTACGTACAACCCCTTTACAAATCGATCATAAAAATTCAGGCAGAAACCGGTTCGCTACAGGCCCTTCGTCGAACCCTGGCAGACTACGACAGCACCAATAGCGAGCTGAATAATTTAAAAACAGAGGTAATGTTCCGTTTTACGGAAACCATGCTACGGGTCGATTCACTGGAGCGAGTATCTTCCGAACTGCAAGAAAAAAACTTGAGTCAAAAAAAACTGATCGAAGAAAAGAACAGCCGCACCCGCATAACAGCTATCTTTCTGGTCTCCCTCTTGATCTTGTTGATAATTTTAGCCTACAATGTGGTCATGCTCAGAAAAGCTAACCTGTCTCTGACCGAACAACGGGGGATGGTGCGGAAACAAAATAAACAGCTCGAAGAACTCAACGAACTGAAAAATAAGTTTCTGAGTATATTGTCTCATGATATCAAGGCCCCCTTACAAGGTTTAAAAAGTTACGTGGGGCTTCTGCAAAAGGGCGGTGAACAGATCCAGCGGGGGCAACTAGTGCAATTTGCCGCCGAGCTGGAACAGCAGCTGGATAGCACGACTAAAATGGCCGATAATTTGATTATCTGGGCTAAACTGCAAATGAAAAAGGCGAGCATCCGCCCCCAATCAATAGCTGTGGGCGATGCGCTAAAAGAGATCATACCTCTCTACGAACAAATGGCTGCCGAAAAAAAGCTGACGATGCACTATACTGAAGCGGGTAAGCCTACTGCTTGGGCCGATCGAGATCAATTTAATTTTATCGTTCGCAACCTCATCCACAATGCCATTAAATTCAGTCCGCCCGACACAATCATACAACTAGAAGCACACAACAAAGAAGATATTTGTGAGTTGACTGTTTCGGACGAGGGCGAGGGCTTGAGCCAGGAAATGCTGGAGCAGCTTCATCGCGTTGATCCTATAATCTCGAAAACAGGAACCGCCGGAGAAGAAGGAACAGGATTAGGTTTGCGTATTTGTCTGGAGTTCGCGCAACTCAATCGAGGACAACTGACTGTAAAAAACAACGCATCCGGGAAGGGAAGCTGCTTTACGCTTCGATTACCTGTACAGCAAGCATAAAAAAAGCTATCCTTTCGGATAGCTTTTACAAGTTCAGTGTTTGCCAGGCTTAGCTCAGGTTCTTACCGAGGTACTTAGCAATTTCGAACATTGACACTTGGCCTTTGTTACCGAATACGGCTTTCAGCTTTGCATCGGTGTTGACCATACGTCTGTTCTTGTTGTCCTGAAGTTTGTTGGCTTTAATGTAACCCCAAATCTTCTTGACAGCCTCGGTACGAGCGAGGGCCTTAGGACCTACTACAGCAGCCAGAGCGGCGCTGGGAGTCATTGCTTTCATGAAAGCCGCATTAGGCTTACGAGCAGACTTTTTCTTAGCAGGTTTTTTCTTAGCCGCTTTTTTAGCAGGCTTCTTCTTTGCTGCTTTCTTGGCTACTTTTTTAGCAGCTTTCTTAGCAGGCTTTTTAGCAGCTTTTTTTGCCGCTTTTTTCTTGGTTGCCATTTTTCTAAATTTAGAATGTTAATGGGTAAAGAGCTTTTCCGGTATCAAATATAGATTTTTTTGCTGCACGGCAAATTCTCTGCTAATTTTTTTCTATCCACCGATGGGGATTTCTCCAAACTGCCAACAATTCCCTTGTTTTGCACTATGGATATTTCGTGGCTTTCCCGTACCTCTTTGCTCATTGGAGAAACCGCTGTTCGACACCTGAATAACGCGCACGTAATGGTCGTGGGTCTGGGGGGCGTAGGCTCCTACGCAGCGGAGTTCATTGCGCGCAGCGGCATAGGGAAAATGACCATTATCGATGGAGATACGGTCGATCCCTCCAATAGAAATCGGCAGCTGCCGGCCCTTTTTACCACCCACGGAATGCCTAAGGCCACCCTCATGCAGGAGCGATTACTGGCCATCAATCCCGAGCTAGACCTAACGACCATAACGTCTTTTGTGTCTCCAGAAATGGTCGCGACACAGCTGGCCCAACGCCCTGATTATATCATTGATGCCATAGACAGTATCACGCCAAAACTCACCTTTATCAAAATGGCGGTCGAAAGTGGTATCGCCCTGGTAAGCAGCATGGGAGCGGGTGCCAAACTCGATCCCACCCAATTACAGGTAGTAGACATTGCCAAGACCTATAACTGCCCTTTTGCTCAACAGATCCGCAAGCAACTCAAGCGCAAGTACGGCATTCGAAAAGGGATAAAAGTGGTTTTTTCCCCGGAGAAACCGCTCAAAGAAAGTCTGATGCTTACGGACGGGAGTAATTTCAAAAAATCTGCCTATGGCACTATCTCTTATTTACCCGCCACCTTTGGCGCAGTGGCCGCCTCGGTGGTGATCAGAGATCTTGTAGCGGCCGTTCCCCGGTGAGCACTATCATGCCGGTCCTACGGTTTCATCAGCTTGCCGATCCATTCCTGTGACTATCTTGTCTTTGGCAGCTATGTACTTTACTGACAGAAACGATGCGGCTATCCAATTGGCCAAACTGGTCTCCACACATAAAGGACCACAAACCGTTGTGCTGGCCATTCCCCGCGGAGGGGTTCCTATCGGGTGTGTATTGGCAAAAATGCTTCAGGCTCCCATCGACCTGTTGATGGCCAAAAAGATCAGCTATCCCGGCGATCCAGAATATGCCATCGGTGCAGTGTGCGAGAACGAGACCGTCATCGACACGGGCAGCGGGGTTCAGCACGAATACCTCGCGGTACAGCGAGAAAAGATCAACCAGGAGCTTAAAGACCGCTATACAAGGTTGACAGGTCGCGAAGAGGCCCTTCCCATTCGCCAAAAAAAAGTGATCATTACCGATGATGGCATCGCCACGGGCCGTACCATGCTGGCTGCCGTGCGTGCTGTTCGCAAACATCAACCTGCGATGCTGATCGTAGCCGTTCCGATCTGTTCGAAAGAAGCCGGTGCCAAACTGAGGCCGGCAGTAGATGAACTGATCAGTTGTTATTACCCCGACCCCTTTATAGGGGTAGGAAGATTCTACAGCGATTTTACACAGGTAACAGACCAAGAAGTGAGGTCCCTGCTCTGCTCAACCATCCCTGCTGACCATCCCACGATTATTGAATGAAGAAAAAAGTCTTGGCATATTATCTCATCAACGGCATCACCCTGTATCGTGTACTGGCGGCCCCTTTTTTACTGGCACTATTGGTAAGCGGGCCACCCGTATGGTTCAAGTGGATGGTAGCGCTTAGCTTTTTTACCGATTTGATCGATGGGGTGCTGGCGAGACTATTTAAAGTCAATAGTGCATTTGGCGCGCGACTGGATTCTATTGGAGATGACCTGACGGTGCTAGTCACAACAGCCGGATTATTTATGATCAGGCCGGAATTATTGACCGAGCAATGGGGCTGGCTATTTCCGCTAATATTGCTGTTTTTGATACAGACAGGGTATGCACTCTATCGTTACAAACGTATCTCCAGCTTTCATACCCGGCTGGCTAAGCTGGCCGCCTTTGCCCAAGGAGTTTTCTTACTGACGTTTTGGTTTTTTGATACGCTCCAGTACTCGCTATTCTATATCGCTGTCATAATTACGATGCTCGAGCTTATCGAAGAGATCGTGCTGGTGGCTTGGTTCAACGAATGGACCACCGATGTTAAAGGTCTTTACTGGGTGTGGAAGAAACGACAATGATCCCTTTACCGAGCATATCGTCGACGATAAGCTTACCATACTCCCTGCCCAGCACATCCGAAGAAGAAGGATCAAAACTTTGACTTTGTGCCGAATAGATCAATTTGCCATCCGAAAGATCGTAGAGGTTACTCTCCCAGAAATAACGCGTATTGGTCGTATAATAGCCGGGCGAATAGATACGCCAGTAAAGCGTGCGGGAGTAACCCCAAAAACGATCGTAATAAAAGCCATAGGGAGTAAACTGCATTTGCCCCGGCACATAGTAGCGCTCACGTTCCTTATCGAGTAAGACAATGGTCAAAACGCCATCAACTCCCGAGTTGGACAGCTTTGCGAGCGCCTCTTTCTCGGTCAACTGATCGAACTCGTGGGGGCCATACACCTCACAGGCACAGACGGCTTCCTGACCCCGGGAGCGAAGATGATCGGCGAGTGATTGCTCCATATGCTCTCGTAAGGTGCGGTCTCTGTCATGGATCAACCCCAGCACAATGACTTTCTTAAAAAGCACCGGAGTCATAGGCCGAGGCGACCAAGAACTAGTAATGCGAGATGCTGTAGAACAGGTTGCCAGGAGCACGATCAGACCTGCCATCAAAAAAAATAAACTGAATTTCCTCATACCGGAAAAGATATTTCCGGTAAGCTATCACGGCGTGTCGAACAAGCCAATGATACCGGTCAGCGGCGCACCACCGGTCCGCATTGCTTGCATTTGCCCTGTACTAAGATCTCTATCTGATCGGTTGAATAGCCTTTTGGCAGGCGAATGACCGGCGTTACCACTTCGTCGAGACAGAACGTTTGCTCGCACTGGGTACAGACAAAATGGATATGCTCGTGACGATGATGCCCATCGCTGCATTCGTCCTTACACAAGGCATAACGAATAGCATTGTCTGCAGATGGTATGGTATGAATAAGTCCGCGATCCACAAAGGTCTGAAGGGTCCGATAAATCGTTACCCGGTCAAAGAGCTCACCGGCTTTTTTTTCGATATCGCCATGAGAAAGGGCCCCGGATCGCTCCAGAAAAAGTTGCAAAATACGTTTGCGGCTCTCGGTAACACTCAGCGTCTGGCGTTTGAGCAATTCGATCACTTTTTTTTCACTGGCAGTGGCGATACGGGGCATGATGCATCAAAATTAATTCTTCTCACTCAGTAGTTTTCGGGCATCCGTGATCAGCTGCTTGACCTCTGATTCCTTTAGTCCGTCATAGATTTTTTTTACATCCCCGTTTCGATCCACGAGGGCCCAGAACTGGGTATGTAAAAAATCATCCTCAATAGAGGTAAGGTTATTGGCAGGGTCATCGATGGTATAGCTGATACGAGCCGAATAATAGAGACTGTCCTTACGCCCGGTCAAGAAAATCCACTTTTGGGTGTCTACTTGCAGCGAATCGGCATATTTCTTTAGCTGGGCTACGGAGTCTGTCTCCGGATCGGAAGTATGAGAGAGCAGTCTGAAATCGGGATCCCGATGCAGTGCCTCATACACTTCTTTCAGGTGGTTGTTCATCTTAGGGCAGATCCCCTTACATGTCGTAAAAAAATAAGAAGCTACATAGACCTTGCCCGTCACGTCCTGCTCTGTAAAAAAGGCGCTATCCTGGGTCAAGAACCGAAAAGGCCGCACATAGCTTACAGGAGCCACACCCTTTTTCGTATACCCCGGAATCACCAGCGCCAGGGTGGCGTAAAAGACCAAGGCCAGCGATACAAAAAACCCCAGGTAGATCCATCCTCGTTTCGACATACCACAAAATTGAGCCATAAAATTACGAAACCCCGCTCTGCCGATCACGAGTAACCGTAGATTTTTGCAACTATGTTGCTATTTCGGTAATTTTGCTCCATGCGTTATCGGATCAACTGGGATTGGTTGGGCATTAGTGCGTCCGTTATCTGTGCCATTCACTGCGCCCTGCTACCGCTGTTGCTGACCAGTTTGCCACTGTTCGGCATCAACATCATTCATCACCTGGGTTTTGAGCTGGGAATGATCGTGCTGGCCCTGGTCATCGGCAGTTACTCTATGTATCACGGCTACAAGAAACACCATCACCGCCTGACCCCCTGGCTGATTTTTTTGTCGGGAGGCAGTTTTCTGATCCTTAAACAACTCTTTCCGGATTACCAACTCTTCTTGCTGGTTCCGGCAGTGATCCTGATCGTCTATGCCCACCTGCTCAACGTTCGCAGCTGTCGGTCGCATAACCACGCCCATGCAGACGATTGCAGGCATTAGAAAGATCCCATTAGTTAACTATTCGTCTCACCTCAACTTGCAGCAGTATACTGGCATTCTCTACTCGATTCTTCCGAGAACTCGTAGTCAGAAAGAATAAGTGAGGGGCTGCTTTCCATTTTTCTGAGAAATAGCGCTCAAAACACTCAATCCCGGCTTTTCGACTACTATACAGCAGCTCCACTTGTCTGGCCTCTCCTTGTTCAACCCTCAAAAAACGAACGGCAAGAACAAAAGACGTGGGCAACTTAATGGGAGAGGGTAACCTAATTCGCGCTTGGGTAATAGGAATATCGGCAGCCTGTATCCTAAAAAATTGCTCATACAACTTTTCTGAAGGTAATTTATCTACCGGATCAAGGCTATAGACAGCAAAAGACAAGAGTTGAGTTGTTTGTAATAAAGGGGCAAAATGCAGCGTAAAAGCACCCAGCGTAAACAGGGAGTCTTTTACAGTGAACAAACGACCCAGCTCTAACTGAGGGAACATCATTATTTTGCCGTTTGCAATTTTTGATGGAGATCCTAGCTCATTGACCGTAATAAATTCAGCGGATGAAAGTTCGAGCAGGGGCAACTCAATTACATTACGCTGCAGCGATACAACTGCACCCTGTTTAATTTGTTGGCCGGGGATAAACTTTTGAGCATAGCCCACTCTAGAAAAGAAAAGGGTATCCCCTGCCAAAAAAGGAATAACCACTACCCCCTGGCTGTCGGCTATTGCACAAATGCTGCGTTGCTGTAAATAACAAACGGCAGCATTCGACAAAGGCTCGCCACTCTGGCTGTCCACACAACGAAAGCGGAGAGGCTGGGTTGTACCCAGTAATGAACAAAAAAGAAGAAATAATAATGCGGCACATTGGACCATTGTAACAAGTAAATTAATAAAATGAGGCGATTAATAGGCAATGGGTTCTACGCTTGCTACTGAGGCAGGAGACTGCCAACAAGAACCTGACCAATGCTCGGTGTTAACAGCAAAGAAAAAATAATAGGTACGATGGCAATTTTTCCAACACAACCCGCCACTTTCCGATTGTGAACAAACCCAGTCTCCCCATCCAATAATTGGACGCAATGAGGTGAATGAAAATAGTGTAAATAGTAAAACACCGATTAGCAAAGCAGTTAATGGTTTTTTGCATTTTTCATATAAATTGATTTAGATTTAATAAATATGAAAAGCCTTTAATTAAATTCATCGCTATTTTTTTGTCGTTTTTTACTGATTTTAATATCATAAAAGCATGAGGCTACTACTCCTCTTAATCGGGATTGCTATTTTTGGAGTTACTAACGCACAGAACACCGAAATATTAGCAATCAAGGGTCTGTTACAAACACAAACCCTCGCCTGGAACCGCGGCGACCTGGAAGGTTTTATGCAAGGATACTGGAAGAACGACTCGCTCTGTTTTATTGGCAAGTCGGGGGTTACCTATGGATGGAATAATACACTGGCCAATTATAAAAAAGGATACCCCGATACGGCTGCCATGGGTAAGCTGCAATTTACCATCCTGCATGTTCAACTGCTTTCCAAGCAAGTGGCACAGGTGATTGGCAAGTGGCATTTGACACGAAGTATCGGTAACGTACAGGGGCATTTTACCCTATTGCTAAGACGACTGAACAGGCAATGGGTCATTGTTTCTGACCACAGCAGCTAACGATGATTTTTCTGCCAAGCCTTTCGTAAGTAACGCACGAGTGCTGCGAACGAAATACCCAGAAGCGCATAAAAGACTACAGTTACCCAAGTGGCATAGCGACCCGGTACGGCCAATCCGGCATAGAGACCGACAGTAGAGGCGGTAAGCATCCAAATGACCGTTACGGCAATGGCATTGACGATCCGAATAAAAAAGGCACTGACTTCCGAATCCCAACCCTGCTCCATACAACTGAATTAGGGGATCAAGATACGACGGAATGCAGAGGAATCCCCGTTAAATACATTAAAGTCGACCGGACCCTCAATACCATTCACACGACCTGCATCGCTGTGTTGCCAAAAGGTCCACCCCCTTCGAATACTGGGTTGCCGAGGTTGATAGTAATGGGCCACCCACAGCGGATAGCCATCAAAAGCGCGGCCCAAGTAGCGTTGGTAAAATCCCACATTCGTGTAGAGAAGAGGGCGAATACCGGTAGCTGTTTCCACGGTGGTCAGCCAAAGGAGGGCCTCTTTTCGCAACTGTGAAACAGAAACTCCTTTTGCTTCTTCGAGGTCGAGTACCGGGGGCAGATCCCCTTTTGAAAAACGAGCCACCTGTAAAAAATGGCGAGCTTGCGCAAGACCTGACTGGGTGGGAATAAAATAGTGATAGGCCCCGCGCACCAGTCCGGCCTGTTTAGCTCTTTTCCAGTTTCTGCTAAAAAGCGGATCGGTATGTCCGGTACCGCGGGTCGCTTTTATAAAGCAGAATCCTATTTTGATGCCGAATACGTTCATCGAAGAGACCGCCGGCCAACTGATATATCGCTGGTAGCGTGACACATCGATACCATGAATTGCATGATGCGCAGGCATGGCGATCCCGAACTCCGGAAAACGAGCGTGCAAGGCCCGCTGATAATGACGCCACTCCGTGTACAACCAGAAGGCGGTGCCTAACACAGCGACAGTAACCAGGCCCAAGAGTACGATGCGAATCTGTTTACGGGTCTTGTTCGTAAGAGCACTGCGCTCACTAGATCTTTTTTTATGGCGTGCAGAGCGGGGCATTGATTCAAAAAGAGAGTGGGCAGAAGCTATTAATCGGCGATTCGCAGGCGGGCGTAATTAAGCATGATCTTTTTTTCTCCGTTGCGCTCGAAGTGTACTGTTGCGACCGGATTGTGAGCAGCCCCCTCGAGACTTATCACGTTACCGAAACCAAATTTGGCATGTTCTACTCGCTGACCTACGGCTATTTTCGAAGTATCGCTGGGGGTAAAATTCGGGGTGGGCGTATGCGGCACTACTTTAGGTGCTGCCTTGGCCGGACCCACATACGAAGGTGCTTCTCGTTTTTCTGCCCCTGCGCCGGATTTATTGTCGGTCGATGAACCCCGCGAAAAATAGCCTGGTTTAGTATCAGATGCGGCAGGGCGTCCGTACGAGCTTCCTCTTGAAAAGAGTCCGCTAGCCGATGAGCGAGGAAGGCCGCCGGGTGTACCTCCGGCATACCGCTTATCAAGATGCGTCTCGGGAATTTCATTGATGAAACGACTGGGTTCATTTTGTACCAATTGGCCAAAGCGGTAACGGGTATTGGCATAGCTGACCCATAACCGCTCCTTGGCCCGGGTAATGACCACATAGAAAAGTCTTCGCTCCTCTTCGAGTTCCTCGCGCGTATTAATGGCCATGGCATTAGGAAAAAGCATCTCCTCCAGTCCGGCGGCAAAGACACAAGAGAATTCCAGCCCCTTAGCCGCATGGATCGTCATCAACTTTACCGTATCGGCATCGGCGTCTTTTTGGTCAGCATCGGTGAGTAATGTGATCTGTTGTAAGTATGCGCCGAGGCTTTTATCGACCAGCTCCCCATCCTCATTATCGGGACTTTCTGTCCACTCCTTGATCGAGTTAAGCAATTCCTGAATATTCTCGTAGCGCTGTATTCCCTCGGTACTTTTATCGTTGAAGAGTTCTTTTACCAACCCGGTCTGCTTGCCCACATAAAATGCAACATCATAGGCATTAGACTTCTCGAGCATACTGGCAAAACTCTTGATCATGGTCACAAATTCTTCCAGCACGGTAAGGGTGCCCGCCCGAAACCCATAACTGCGGGCTTGCTCGAGGATCGTCCACGAAGAACAATTCTTTTCGTTGGCGGCCAATAATAATTTATCGAGCGATGTCTTACCGATACCCCGTGCGGGATAATTGATAACTCGTTTTAGGGCCTCCTCGTCGTGCGGATTCACGATCAAGCGCAGGTAAGCCACCAGATCTTTTACTTCTTTTCGCTGGTAAAAGCTGATGCCTCCGTAGATCGTGTAAGGTATTGCCATGCGGCGAAGGGCTTCTTCGAATGCCCGGCTCTGTGCATTGGTGCGATACAAAATGGCAAAATCACGGTGCGCATAATGATGGCGCAACTTGAGCTCCTGAATGGAATCGGCTACGAATTTTCCTTCGTCGTTATCGGTAAGGGTGCGCACCAGCTGAATTTTTTCTCCCGCCGGATTCTCCGTGAATAATACTTTTTCGATCTGGCTTTTGTTATTGCTGATCACCTGATTGGCCACGGCTAAGATCTGGCTGGTACTTCGGTAATTCTGCTCAAGCTTTACCACTTTTACCTGATCGTAGTCGCGCTGAAACTGCAGTATATTCTCGATGGTGGCACCGCGAAAACTGTAAATACTCTGCGCATCATCTCCCACCACACAAACATTCTCGTGCATGGCCCCCAACAGTTTAATAATCTCGTACTGGGCCGGATTCGTATCCTGATACTCATCGATCAAAATATACTTGAACTTCTGCTGATAGCGAGAAAGGCATTCCGGGATCGTACTGAGCAGCTGATAGAATTTTAAGAGCAGGTCATCGAAGTCCATGGCCCCGTTTCGAAAACAACGCTGTACGTAATTTTCGTATATCTGAGCGATCGCAGGTCGGCCGGCCCGCATATCCTCTTGCTGGAGCGCATAATCGTTTCGGTATTCGACAGGGTTGATCAATGCGTTTTTGGCTGCGGAAATCCGGTTATAGACAATGTTGGGCTTATAGTGCTTGTCATCAAGATGAAGATCATTGATCACTGCCTTGACCACACTTTTACTGTCGTCGGTATCATAGATCGTAAAATGCTTCGGATACCCGAGCTTCTCGGCCTCGAACCGAAGGATCCTTGCAAATACAGAGTGAAAGGTGCCAATATAGAGATTACGCGCTTCGCCATCGCCCAAAATTCGCTCCACCCGTTCTTTCATCTCCCTGGCGGCCTTATTAGTAAACGTCAGCGCCAATATATTGAAGGCATCGACCCCCTGTGCCGCCATTAGGTGAATGATGCGTGTTGTAAGCACTTTTGTTTTGCCGCTGCCCGCTCCGGCGACGACCAATAAGGGACCGTTATGATGAAGCACCGCCTCGCGCTGTCTTTCATTTAACCCACCGAGATAATCCTGCATGCTTGCAAGTTACAGTGAAAAAGCAGCTTAGCGATGACGACTCTGCAGATACTTTTCGCGTATCACTTTTTCGAGCGACCGGCCCGATAACTTAGCCTCCAGCCACGAGATAACGTCGAGATAAGCAAACGCCCGGGTCTGAAAACGATTTTTCTCGAGATGCTTGATCTGATCGAGCAGTTCCGCAAAAGCCGGAACCAACTGGCGAGACGAAAGGGTGATAGAACGACGCAAGAAACGAAGCATAGCCTCTTCGACCACCGTAAAATTTTGCAGCTTTGACATAAACCGATATACCGACTTGGTCAAGGATTCCATCAGCACGTCGTTCCCCAGCTCATAATGAGCGATCAAGTGCAACAGACGAGCATAGCACTGCAAGTCATAACGCAAATGGGAGGCGCTGTGGATAATGGGCTGCAAATGATCGATGCAACGGCCAAAATCGCCGCTCCCAAAATACAGCATGGCAAATTTATAGTGAAGCACCAGCCCATGATGGCTATCGATAAAGAGATCGTACTTACCCAATTCCTTTTTCATTTCGGGTATTCGTTTTACCCCCTCTTTGAACGTTCCTTGCATAAAATGCTGGTTGATGCGGGCGGTACTGAGGTAGATAAAACTTTGAATTCTGAAATTATCGTTACTCCGTACACGCTCAAGGGAGGCTACTGATTCGAACAGACGAAGGGTTTTACTGAATTCGCGGTGATTGCGAAGGTCAAAATGTGCATTGAGCAATTGATGAATGCCTTTAATGTAATGCCCGGTCTCTACCCGCACCATAGCCGGCTGACGGGTAAACAGGTCTACCCACCGCTGGCTGTAGCGGTAGTATTGCAAAAAATCCTGACGAATGAACGCATACCAGGTGATGCTTTGATAGAGGTAAAGTCGTTCATAGAACCCCTCCAATTGCCAGGCATCGGCCGGAAGGTTTTCTTGAAAAAATTGTTTTACTCCCAGCTCATCTGCTTCGTTACGGGCGTGACCATGTTGTACAAACCAGCTAAAGAGTCGAAGCGATAAGTTAGAGAGACGACCCACCCGGTCGATGTGCAGGTTGGCATTATTGACCTCTGCCGCCAGCGTTTCGGCGCGGTCTTGGATATGACGGGTGATATGAAGACTTTCAATACGTTTTTCGAGCGATAATAACGGGGGAATAATGTTATACTTATGCTGGGAGCGTGCTGTTTCTTTGGCTTTGTCGATGTAACGCAGACTCTGTAAAAACAAGCCTTTCTTATAGAGAATGTGGGCAAAGTCGAACAACTCGGTCAGTTGCAGGTCGACACTGTCGGCACTTTTAAGCAACCGAAGACTCGACAAGATCTCTTTGTACAGATGGTTTTTTAAATTAGCAAGCCGGGGCTTGGTGAATCCGGGGAGTTTTTTGAGCAGCGCCTTCTCGTCATACTCGCTACTGCGTTCTATCGCATCGAACAACTTTACAATCTTTAGATCTGTCTTACCGGAATTCCGGGTAATGTAGAGCTTGAAATGCCTTTTTTCGGCTTTTTCCAGCGACTTGATCAACAGGAACAAAATATCGGTCGAGCGGTTGGACATCATAAATTGATTATGCCAAAACCCTTATGGGGTAAGCGTTTCAGCGATTTGACCTGCTGTTAGCCATGCGATCGCAAAGGAGTTTCTGTTCGGTAGAGCAGCACCTACCCCGTTACATTTGCAACAGAATCTATAGAACATCTCTCTCGCGTTATTCGCGCAAGATTTTCATATGGCAAGCAATCGTTAGAGCCCTTCCGTTTCTACGGAGGGGCCTTTTGTTTTACGAAGGTAAAGATCGTTATAATTGCGCCTGTGCTACCTTCATGTAAATTTTTGAAAATGGCCGTCCGCATTTTTATCACCGGTGGAACCTTTGACAAAGAGTACAATGAGCTCACCGGACAACTTTTTTTTAAGGATACCCACATCAACGATCTGCTAGCCCTGGGACGATGCAAGGTCGAAGTGGCCGTTGACACGTTGATGATGATCGACAGCCTCGAGATGAGCGATGGGGACCGGGACCTGATCGCAACACATTGCCATAACTGTACCGAAGACCGGATTGTTATTACGCACGGCACCGATACAATGGCGCAAACCGCATCGGTACTGGCCTCAAAAGTGCCTAATAAAACCATTGTACTCACAGGCGCGATGATCCCTATCAAATTCGGCAGCTCCGACGGTTTATTTAATTTAGGAAGCGCCTTGGCTTTTGCACAAACGTTGCCTCCCGGCGTTTATGTGGCCATGAATGGGCGCTGGTTTGCAGCCAACCGGGTTCGCAAGAACAAAGAGACCGGTATGTTCGAAGAGATCAACTAAACGAGACGGGGCTTACTGTTTTTCGAGCAACTTAAAGAATTGATCGAGCTGCGGCAACACCACAATACGGGTACGCCGATTGGCCGAACGTCCTTCTTTGGTGCTATTGTCCGCTATAGGACGGTACTCACCACGTCCGGCCGCCACCATGCGAGCCGGGTCGAGTCCGTATTTAGTTTGCAGTAACCGCACCACGGTGGTGGCGCGCATGGCGCTAAGATCCCAATTATCGGTAATCACACCCGATCCTTTAAAGGGAACACCATCGGTATGCCCTTCGACCATAAACTCAAGGTCGGGTTGATTTTTGAGTACCAGGGCTACCTTGCCGAGCACCTCATTGGCGCGATCTGTTACATCATAGCTGCCGGTCTTAAAGAGTAATTTGTCGGAAATATCTACATAGACCACCCCTTTATCGACTTTGATATTGATATCTCCGTCTTCGAGATTGCCGATAGCCCCCTTGAGGTTGACGACCAATGCCATGTTCAGCGAATCTTTATACGATAGTTGGCGCTGGATATTTTGGATATAGGCATCTTTGATACCCAGGTTATCCATCGATTTCTTGATGCTCTCCGCTTGCTGGGTCGAAATAACCGATAAGCTCTCGAGCTGTTTTAAGGCCTGGTTATTATTATCTTTTAAATAGGCGATCTGTTCTTGCAGCTCTTTGATGCGAGCCGTTAGCAACGCCTTTTCTCTTTCGAGCGTTTCTTTTTGTCTCAATAAAATTCCCTTTTCCTCTCCGCAGGCATTGTTCTCGGTCTCGAGGGTTTTATAACGGTCTTGCAGCTTAGCGTAATCTTGCTGAGATGTCTTGAACTTTTTGCTGCTTACACAGGCGCTCAGTGAGAGCAGGGTAACGGCAACTAAAACAAGGAAACGAAATGACATAAAGGGGGTAGTTTTTACAAAGATAAAAACCCGCTCGGGTTTTTGGATGGCTCATAATAAGAGTATTACCTATTAATTTATTGGAAAACAGGGTAGAACAGAAAAAAATCGCAGTTCGGCCTACTGAACGATCGTTAGTATAGAGTGGAAAGTTTACCTTTGTGCCTTTCTCCGTTCGCGACCGGAGAGTTATCCAAATTATTGCTATGCCTACCCAACAGAACTTTCTTGTTACCGAAACAGCCAAGGCCCGTACCGAGCTCGATACCTGGGTCAAACAGATGGCTGACCATTGCGAAGCCAGTGCTGTTCATTGGTGTGATGGTAGCCAAGAAGAGTACGATAATCTTTGTGCCCTGCTGGAAAAAAAGGGAACGTTTATTCGGCTGAATCCCGAAAAGAGACCCCATAGTTTCGCCTGTTTCAGTGACCCCAGCGATGTGGCCCGGGTGGAGGACCGTACGTTTATCTGCAGTCTGAGAAAAGAGGATGCCGGCCCCACCAATAATTGGATGCATCCGGTAGAGATGAAAAATAAGCTCAATGATCTTTTGCAAGGAAGCATGAAAGGTCGTACCCTGTATGTCATTCCCTTCTGTATGGGTCCTGTGGGCTCCCCCTATGCCCGCTATGGAGTACAGCTTACCGATTCGGAGTACGCCGTGGTCAATATGCGGATCATGACCCGGATGGGTTCGGCCATTTTGCCTTATTTACAAAAAAAGGGGTATGTAAAATGCTTGCACACCGTGGGAGCCCCCTTGCAAGGCAATAAAAAAGACAGCAGCTGGCCCTGTAATCCCGATGTCAAATACATTTCGCATTTTCCCGAAGAGCGATTGATCATTTCTTATGGAAGCGGTTATGGAGGCAATGCCCTGATGGGTAAAAAATGTTTTGCCCTCCGCATCGCTTCTGTTATGGGAAGAGAAGAGGGATGGCTGGCCGAGCATATGCTGATACTGGGTGTAGAATCACCCGACAAACAAAAAAATTATTTGGCCGCTGCTTTTCCCAGCGCTTGTGGCAAGACCAATTTTGCCATGCTCATCCCTCCCAAAGAGTTCGACGATTGGAAGGTTACCACCGTTGGCGATGATATCGCCTGGATTCATAAAGGCAAGAAAGGCGGATTGCACGCCATCAATCCGGAGGCCGGTTATTTTGGCGTGGCTCCGGGCACCAACTACCATACGAACCCCAACGCGATGGAGACCATCAAGGCCAATACCATCTTTACCAACGTGGCCATTACTCCCGATAAGGATGTATGGTGGGAAGGGCTCACTAAAGAAGCACCGGAGGGACTCACCGACTGGACCGGCAAACCCTGGGATCCCGCATCGGGCAAACCCGCCGCTCACCCCAACTCACGCTTTTGTGCCCCCGCAGCACAGAATCCCGCCATTGATCCCGATTGGGATAATCCCGAGGGGGTTCCAGTCTCCGGTTTTATTTTCGGTGGAAGAAGAAGCACCGGCGTGCCGTTGGTCTATCAAAGTTTCAACTGGAATTTTGGGGTTTATCTGGCCACCACTATGGGCAGTGAAATGACAGCGGCAGCTTTTGGCGAAGTAGGAAAAGTAAGAAGAGATCCGTTCGCGATGCTGCCATTTATGGGATACCACATTGGTGATTACGTGAACCACTGGCTGCAGTTCGGAAGAGATCTTCCCAACGCACCTCGCATCTTTAGTGTCAACTGGTTTAGAAAAGACGAGAATGGACAATTTCTTTGGCCCGGCTACGGTCAAAACATGCGCGTACTCAAATGGATCGTCGGCCGCATTCGCGGGCAGGTTTCTGCCGTAGAAAGTCCGCTCGGATGGCGCCCCCGCTATGGCGACATGGATTGGAGAGGCATGGAAACCTTTACCAAAGAAGATTTTGACCGGGTGATGATCATCGACCGTGAGCAGGGTAAAAAAGAATTACTGGGTCACGAAGAATTATTCGAACAGGTATACGACAAGTTGCCCAAAGAATTCTTCTTTATGCGAGAGCTCTTGCTCTCTGCCTTGTGGCGCTCGCCCGAAAAATGGGGGCAACAACCCGAATAAGACTGAACTATTTAGTTACTTTGCCCCTAATTCAATCGTATGGGCAAAGACCAGGTGTTTCGCGACGAGATCGAAAAAGTCAGCGACTTTAAATTCGGTGCCAATGTAGCCAGCGTCTTTGACGACATGGTCAACCGATCTGTACCCTTTTATGGCGAGATACAGCGCATGATGGCCGAATTAGCGGCCGACCATGCCCGCGAAGGCAGTTTTGTGTACGACCTGGGGTGCTCCACCGGCACGACTATGATCGGCATGGATACCCTGGTCGAAAAATCCATTCGCTTTATCGGCCTCGACGATTCGCAAGAAATGCTTGACAAGTGCAAGGCTAAGTTCGATGAGATCAAATTCGAAAGGCCTTATGAATTGCGCTGTACCGATCTGAGCCAGGGCGTAGAGATCCACAATGCTTCGGTGGTGGTACTTTGCCTCACACTGCAATTCGTGCGCCCTATCTACCGCGAAAAACTGGTGCAGGATATATGCAACGGGCTTAATCCGGGCGGCGTGTTGATCTTGGTAGAAAAGATCCTGGCCGAAGAAAGCAATTTCAACCGCGACTTTATCAATTACTATTACAACTATAAAAGAAGAAACCAATATAGTGAGCTCGAGATTTCACAAAAAAGAGAAGCGCTCGAAAATGTATTAGTTCCTTATAAGCTCAGCGAGAATATTTCGCTGCTGCGCGACCAGGGTTTTGCCTCTTGCGAAGTATTTTTTAAGTGGTACAATTTTGTCGGACTGGTAGCCGTCAAACGATAAACGACCTCCATGATCAGCATCGGAAATTTCTTCTTCAAATACCGCAACTGGATCTTTATTCTGTTCTATGCGGCCTTGTTTGTGCCATCGTGGCCGCTGTTCAGCCCGGCCAGTTGTGGCCCTTCTTATTATTGGTGGCCGATCGTACTCGGTCTGCTCATTACCTGCGCTGGCCAGGGCCTTAGAGGGCTCACCATCGGGCTGGCCTATATTGTTCGCGGCGGAAAAGAAGGCAAACCTTACGCTGATGGGTTGGTTACAGAAGGGATCTTCCGCCACTGTCGCAATCCGCTTTATGTGGGTAACATATTAATGCTGCTCGGAGTGGGCATATTGGCCAACTCCGTTTTTTATGTAGGGGTCATGATGCCATTGTTCTTATTCATTTATCAAGCCATCGTGCTGGCCGAAGAAGATTTTCTGCGAAAAAAATTCGGACCCGGGTTTGACAATTATTGCCGCGATGTGAACCGGTGGTGGCCATCGCTACAAGGCATTGGCCACACGCTTCGCAGTATGGAGTTTAATTGGAAACGCTGGATCTTAAAAGAACACACTACCCAATTTATATGGCTGTTGGGCATTTGTCTGCTACTGTTCGCCCCACTACCAGCACTACGCTATCCCGAACTACTGGCGGGTTGCGCGACTGATCCCAAGACCCTGTTGAGCGCAGGGGTGGGAGCGCTCTCGCTGTTGTACCTGCTGATCAGGGTCCTCAAAAAAACAGGACGCTTTACGGCCTGATCGAACCCTTTCGCCCCATTTTGGTTATTTTTGCATACCAATTTGTGGATTATGATCAAGACCGGAAACCCCATTATCAGTATTTACACCGAGATGACGCCCAATCCCGAGACCATGAAGTTTGTGGCCAACAAACTGCTGTACCCCGGAAAAAGCGTTGACTTTCCCGATATAGAAAGTGCGAAGCCCTCTCCGCTGGCCACCGAATTATTTGGCTTCCCGTTTCTCAAGGCTGTTTTTATTGCCAGCAATTTTGTAACCCTTACTAAAACTGCCGAAACGGATTGGAACGATGTCATTCCGTCGGTCCGGCAATTTTTAAAAGACTATCTCGAAGAAGGAAAGGTCGTTATCAACGAAGAAGAATTAGCCACTATCAAGTTATCGGGCAGCAACGAAGTGAGTGCTGACGACGACGATGTGGTCAAACGTATCAAGGAATTACTCGACAATTATGTTCGTCCTGCCGTAGAAATGGACGGGGGCGCTATTCAGTTTAAAAGTTATGAGGCGGGTACCGTTAGTCTGTCCATGCAGGGCAGCTGTAGCGGATGTCCCTCCTCGATGATCACACTGAAGGCCGGTATCGAGGGGATGATGAAAAGAATGATACCCGAGGTAAAAGAAGTCGTGGCCGAATCAGAATAATCAATCCTTCTCCTTTGTATTCCGATCTGATCGCAGCGCTAACATCCGCCACCTTGCCGGAGTGGGCAGCCGTCATCAGTGGTATCGCCAGTGTTTGGTGCAGCCGACAAGAAAATATCTGGGTCTATCCGCTTGGCCTCATCAATACCACCATCTATACCTGGCTCAGCATTGCAGCGCATTTACCCGGAGAAGCCGTTGTAAATTTTTATTATACTATCATGAGCATCTATGGCTGGTATTGTTGGCTGCAACGCAACGAAAAAAATGAAAGGCGGCTATTTATTAGCTATAGCTCAACACGATTCTGGGTCGCACAATTGCTTTTTTTTAGTGCAACCTATCTAGCCTTATACGTTTCGCTGATCTATCTGAAAGAGAATTTTTTTGAAGGGGCCATCCCCTGGGCCGATGCGCTAGCCTCGGCAGCCGCCTTTACGGGTATGTGGCTGATGACGCAGAAAAAAGTAGAAAGCTGGTATTGGTGGTTACTCACTAACGTAACGGCTATTCCGCTGTACTATACCAAAGGACTGGCACTGACCAGTATCTATTACCTGGTGTTAACGGGGTTAGCCCTGTCGGGACTACGTAAATGGAAAAAACTAGCCGTGCAATCATGATAAAGAAAATTGTCATCATCGGACCCGAAAGCACCGGCAAGAGCACGCTTTGCAAAGAGCTGGCCGAACATTACGGAACAGCTTGGTGCCCCGAATTCGCCAGAAACTATTTACATGAACACGGAACACAGTATACGTTCGACGATCTGTTGACCATCGCCAAAGGACAGCTGGCGCTAGAGGACCGGGTCTGGCAGCAGCTGGAAGAAAAACAACGAATACAACACAAAACGCTCCAGACTTGGCCCTTGTTTATCGATACCGACATGTACGTGATGAAAGTGTGGTGCGAGTTCGTTTTCAAAAAATGTCATCGCTTTATCCTGGAGCAGATCGTAGAACGTTCGTACGATCACTATTTACTTTGTAATACCGATCTGCCCTGGGTCAAGGATGAACTGCGGGAATATCCCGACTTAGCCACGCGCGAAAAATTATTCCGCTCGTACAAAGATGCTATGGTTCATCAATCTACACCGTGGACGCTGATTAGCGGAACGGAGGCTGACCGACTACATCAGGCCATCAAGGCGATCGATCCGCTTCTGCGTTAGCGGTTTTCGATCAATTGGCGCACCTCCTTATCATAGAACAGGTGCTGCATTTGCCCCACAATAAAAGAGCCCCTTCGCTGCACGTACCGAGAAGCCGGTTGCACGCGATACCGCTTGGGGTTCGGCAGCGATGCGGCGATGAGAGCCGCCTCGTATCGCGACAGTTTGCCGGCAGGCTTATTGAAGTAACGTTGTGCGGCCGCTTCGATGCCAAAAATCCCCGGGCCCATCTCGATCACATTCAAATAGACTTCGAGTATCCTTTTTTTACCCCAGATCAATTCGATCATGAATGTAAAATATACTTCGAGCCCCTTTCGAATCCAGCTGCGACCCTGCCAAAGAAAAACATTCTTGGCGGTTTGTTGACTGATGGTGCTGCCCCCTCTAAGTCGATTGGGTTTTCGTTTATTATACTCGAATGCTTGCTGGATCCGCTTCCAGTCAAACCCGCCATGCGTAGCAAACAACTGGTCTTCCGAGGCCAGCACGGCCAATCGGGCATAGGGCGAGATCTGATCGGCCCTTACATAATTCCGTCGAAGTCCGTCTCCTGATGCCCAAGCGGTCAATTGTGTGATGGTTATGGGAGGATCCACCCAGCGAAAAAGAACAATACAGCTTAGCTGAAAAATAAACAGATAAAGCAGCACGCGCTTTATCCGGTACCACCACGATCTGTTTGCAGCCATAACTGTCATCACTAATAATTAGTTCGATTGAGTGCGTGACGCCAGAAAATGCTCCCAATCGGCGAGCATCTTTCCTTTCATCACTCTCGGAAATTTATGCTGGCTGCCGAGCTTTCCTTTTTGCTCCATAAACTGCAGAAAGACCGATTCGGGCAGTACTTCTAAAAAAACCTCTTTTAAAGCGCTATCTCGTTCTACGGCATAATCGTCGTTCAAAGCACGCAGTTGTACATCGATCCGTTGACGTAGCTTTTCAGGATCGACCTTATCGTCGGTGGCAATATACCAGCGATGCGCAAAAAATTGCTGGTAAGCAAATCCGGTCACCGTGTATTCGGGAATACTGATATTAAATTCCTCGCTGACCAATTCGATAGCTTTGTTCATATTGTCTACACTCAGGTGTTCGCCGGTCAAACTCAAAAAATGTTTGATCCGTCCGGTAATGACTACTTCGGCCCGTTCGATATCTACAAAGCGTATGGTATCACCAATCAGATAACGCCAGGTGCCGGCATTAGTGCTCATGACCAGCGCATACTCTTTTTCGGTTACTACTTCGTGGATCATCAAGGCCCGGTGACTGGTTAGTAGATTTCCGTCTGCATCGAAATTGTTCTCATCAAAGGGAATAAACTCAAAAAAGATATTGTTATTCAAGATCAACTGCATCCCTTTAGCCTGTTCGCGGTGTTTAAAACCGATAAAACCTTCGCTCGATAAATAATTCTCTACATAGACGATCGGCTTGCCGAGTAATTTTTCGAATCCTTTTCGATACGGCTCAAAGGCCACGCCTCCGTGTACAAAAAAGCTGAAGTTGGGCCAGATCTCGTGAATGTGTTTGACCTTGTAATGATCGATGATCATCTCTATACACATCTGACACCAGGCCGGGACCCCCACTACAAAGCCAATATCCCAATTCGGGGCTTGTTCTACAATTTCATTTAGTTTCTGGTTCCAGTCCGTAATGGCCGCAATTCGACCGCCCGGCTTGTAAAATGTCTGAAACCAAAAGGGTCTTTTCTTGGCCAGAATGCCGCTCAGGTCTCCGGCATACCATCCCGCCTTCCCCTTTTTTAGATCCGTGGCGCCGCCCAGCATCAAAAAGCCCTTGGTCATTGCCATCTTATTCGCTTCTTGATAACGAACCAGACTCAACAGCTGCCGCAGGTAATTGATCATGTTGCTGCGAAGCAGATCATTGGTAACAGGAATATACTTACTGGCCGCCTCAGAGGTGCCCGAGCTAAGCGCATAATATTTAATCTTTCCGGGCCAGGTTACATCGGGTGTACCGTCGAGGGTTTGGATCCACCACTCATTGTAGATCTTGTTATAATCGTGTACCGGCACCAATTCCTGAAAACGTTTGCCGGGATGTTTACTCAGTAGGGCCTCATCGAAATGATAGTGTTGTCCGAAGGCCGTAAAACGTGCTTTACGGAGTAATTTTTTTAAGACCCGCAACTGCTGGCGGCGCGGATCGCCCAGCGTCAGCCGAAGGGCCGAGGCCAGTCGGTGGGGTAAAGCACTTTCTAAAAATGAAGCCATAGTTCGAAAACCGAATAAGATGCTAAGGTAAGCAATTGCGCCATCGAGGCAGTATCTTCGCGCATGCTTCGCTCTACACTACAAAAGGCCACCCGTGCCGGCGCCGAAGAGATCATGCGCTTCTTTCAGCAATCATTTACCGTCCACAACAAAGAAGGCGTTAACAACTTGGTGACCGAGGCCGACCATGCAGCAGAAAAAGCGATTCTCGCTGTGATCGAAGCAGAATATCCCGATCACCAGCTCTTGGCCGAAGAAAGTGGAAAACACGTCCGCAGCTCTGCTTACAAGTGGATCATTGACCCTATTGACGGAACAGTCAACTTTGCACAAGGCATTCCGCTCAATTGCGTCTCGATCGCCGTGGAGCATGCAGGAGTTATTGTCATGGGGGCCGTATATAACCCTCATCTTAACGAATTCTTCTTTGCGGAAAAAGGGCAGGGAGCTACCCTCAACGATAAATCCATTCGAGTCAGTGACAAAACTGAGACCATCAAATCTTGTTTGGTCACCGGCTTCCCATACACCTATATCAACGAACCCAACGGCCCACTCGAAGTATTTGAGCGTTTCGTCAGAAAAGGAGTACCGGTCCGAAGATTAGGCTCGGCCGCCATCGATCTTTGCTGGGTGGCCTGTGGACGCTTCGATGGCTTCTTTGAACAAAAACTCGAACCTTGGGACAGTGCCGCGGGCTATTTAATAGTAGAAGAGGCGGGAGGAAAGGTCACAGATTTTTCCGGAAACGATTTTTCGATTTATCAGCACAAAGTACTGGCCACGAACGGAAAGATCCATGAAGAGATGTTGCAGGTTATCAATGGTCAAAAAGAACTTCAATTATAATCTATGAGTAACGAACGTACCGAGATCAGTTCATTGGGTGAGTTTGGGCTTATTGAACACCTGACCCGTAACATTGAATTGCAACAGGCCTCTTCGGTAGTTGGCGTGGGGGATGATGCAGCCGTTATCGATCACTTTGGCAAACAAACTGTCGTTACGACCGACCTGCTACTCGAGGGCGTACATTTCGATCTTATGTATACGCCCCTCAAGCACCTGGGGTATAAGGCGGCGGTGGTTAATCTCAGTGACATTTATGCCATGAATGCCATTCCCACGCAACTGATAGTTAGTATCGGTATCAGCAATCGCTTTGGTGTCGAGGCGGTCAGTGAACTTTACGAAGGGATCTATGCGGCTTGCAGCAAGTACGGAGTAGACTTGGTGGGGGGCGATACCAGCTCATCGCAAAAGGGGTTGGTGTTATCAGTCACTGCCCTGGGAGAAGTAGCGCCTGATACCTTCGTCAAAAGAAGTTCGGCCCAAAAAGGAGATCTGCTTTGTGTAAGCGGAGATCTGGGTGCGGCCTACGTAGGATTACTTTTTTTGGAGCGAGAAAAAAAGATCTTTCTCGAAAGCCCCAACGTACAGCCCGATCTCGAAGGAGAACAATATGTGATCGGTCGGTTGCTCAAACCCGAAGCGCGTAAAGATATTGTTGCATTCTTGGGAGAGTCGGGTATTACCCCCACGGCCATGATGGATATCAGCGACGGATTAAGTTCGGAGATCATGCATCTTTGTAAACAAAGTCAACTGGGCTGCGTGTTGTACGAAGAAAAAATTCCCGTTGCCGAAGCTACCCGATTAGCCGCCTATAAATTTGAGCTCGATCCCACGGCCTGTGCGCTGAGTGGCGGAGAAGATTACGAATTACTCTTTACCCTTTCGCAAGCTGATTACGATAAACTCGTGCTCAACGAGCAAATTAGTGTTATTGGTTACATGACGGATGCCGAGCAAGGTGCCCGCATTATCACTAAGGGAGGTGCAACCCACCCGCTTACTGCACAGGGATGGAATCATTTGCGGCAATAAGTTAGGGGAGCAGTTCGAACGCATCCCCATCCCTTAAGAAGGGGAATTGCTGACGATAGCCTTGCAATTGCTCTTTACTAATGGTCACTGTATGCACACAAGGCTCATCTTTCTTTGTAAATAAGATCTCTCCATTGGGGTCGATCACCATCGAATCACCGCTATGATAAATGTGATGTCCGTCCTCTCCAATCCGGTTGACCCCGATCACGTAACATTGATTTTCGATAGCCCGTGCTTGCAATAAGCTCATCCAAGCCAAGCGACGGCGCTCCGGCCAGTTGGCAACATAGATCAACAAGTCGTACTCGGGTGCCCCCTCTGTAGAACGCTGGCGAGACCAGACCGGAAACCGCAGATCATAACAAATTTGCAAATTGATCTTGAATCCGTTGACCGAGGCGATCAATCGTTTGGTTCCGCGTCGGTAATGCCGGTCTTCGTCGGCAAGGGCAAAGAGGTGGCGCTTATCATAGTAGCCCAGTTCCCCCGTAGGCAGCATCCAGAGCAGCCGGTTATAACAATGCCCTTCTTCCTTGATCATCACACTACCGGTTATGATAAGCTGTAGTTGTTGAGCCATCGCTCGCATCCATTGCACGGTGGGGCCGTCCATCGTCTCGGCCAGGGTTTCTGTTCGCATGCTAAACCCGGTGCTGAACAGCTCGGGCAATACCACCACTTGGGTCTTTCCCTGCAACAAAGCCAGCTGGGCTTCGAGATGGTGCAGATTGGCCGCCTTGTCTTCCCAAACAAGGGCGGTTTGTACTAACGACAATGAAAGCTTATCCATACTTAATGGGGGGTCGACTGGCTATCAGCAAGGGCGCCCCTGATCAGCTCCGGCTCAAACCCCTTGGCGATCAGATAGTCGGTCGTTTTTTTATATCGAACAATGTATTGATACTGTGACAACGAAGCATATTTTTCGGAAGCAAGTCGCGAAAGCACAGCCAAGTAGTCATCCTCGTCGATCTGCAGCAGTGCTTTTTTTATACAATAGTCACTGACTTTTTTTTGCTTGAGCTCGTAACGGATGCGGTGGCGACCCCAGTGTTTGGCGCGCCACTTACCGCCGGCAAAAGCAACGGCAAATCGCTCTTCGTTGAGGTAATCATCCTCTATCAGGCTGGAGAGGATGGCATCGTGCTCCTTTTTAGCACAATTGAGCTGCCGCAATTTATCGCGCACCTCCTGGTGGGAACGCTCCTGGTACGCGCAATAATGCCGTAGCTTCTGCAGGGCCTGCTCGGGGGTCAACGCCTTTTTATACATCCCTCCAAAACTACCCAAAAAATCAGTAGTTTCGCTCGTAACCCACAATAGAGATTGTATGAAATTCATTGCGAATTCTTCGTTGCTGCTCAAACAACTCCAGCACATTTCCGGCGTTATCAATACCAACACGGTATTACCTATTCTGGAAGATTTTTTATTCGAGATCGAAAAAAATAAATTGACCGTGGTGGCCACCGACCTCGAAACGGTCATGCGAGTACAACTAGATATCGAAGCCAAGGATGCCGGCAAAGTATGTATCCCCGCCCGCATCTTGATGGATTCTCTCAAGAATATCGGTGATCAACCGCTCACATTTACGATCGATAAGAATTTTGCCATCGAGATCACGAGCGACAATGGTAAGTATAAGGTGATGGGTGAGAATCCCGATAATTTTCCCAAAGAACCTGCAACAGACGATACGACTTCTTTTTCCATGACCGCTGCAGCCCTGCTGACAGCTATCAACAAGACCATTTTTGCAACCAGCAACGATGATCTGCGTCCTGCCATGACAGGCGTTTTCTTTGAGCTCGACAAAAAAGGAATGCAATGCGTAGCTACCGATGCCCATCGCCTGGTACGCTACAAACGCACAGACGTCAAATGTCCCAAGACAGATTCGTTCATTGTGCCCCGCAAGCCACTCAACCTGGTCAAAGCGGCCATTCCGGTCAGTGACGAAGAAGTGACACTCAGCTATAACAGCAATCATTTGTTTATACGCTATGGCACCACTCAAATGAGTTGCCGACTCATCGATGCCCGCTTTCCTGACTATAAAGTGGTGATCCCCGCCGAAAATCCTTATCACCTGACGGTCAATACCGCCGATTTTCAAAGCGCCCTGCGTCGCGTAAGTATCTTCAGTAACAAGAGCACTAACCAGGTAGCGCTTAATATTTCTGGCAGTGAACTACAGTTGGCTGCACAAGATGTGGACTTTAGTTTCGAAGGAAACGAGAGAATGAAATGCCAGTATTCAGGAGAAGATCTGGTGATCGCCTTTAATGCAAAATTCCTGATCGAAATGCTGGGCGCCGCTGACAGCGACGAGGTGAACCTCGAGCTCTCTACTCCTACCAAAGCCGGATTACTCAAACCCCGCGATAAGAGCGATAACGAAGAGTTGCTGATGCTGGTGATGCCGCTGATGCTAAACCAATAAGTACGATCATTTCTCCGATCGATCACTTAAAATCTATCTGCTATGGATACCTGGTCTTCGGTGATCCACTACTTTCAAGATCTCGAGCAGCGGCCGCTCGAACGAATGGCTATATTGGTCGGTGGACTTCTCTTCTTTTGGATACTCGAAGGGGCTATTCCGGTTTTTTCGCTTCAGTATCGCTCCACCAAACTTCGCCACGCCGCGGTCAATTTTGCTTTTACGGTCATTCATTTGATCATTCATAGTCTGCTGGCTATTCTAATTGTACGGCTGTCCGATTGGTGTCAAGCACACA
>JBIIDB010000080.1:0-8219 GCA_044238505.1 Chitinophagaceae bacterium
AAAGTTTTGACAAGGCCGCCAAGTTCACCAAATGGGACAGCGGACTACTTAACCAGATCCGGCAATGTAATTCCGTACTACAACTTCGTTTTCCGATCAAAAGAGACAACGGCACTATTGAGGTGATCGAAGCCTACCGTGTGCAACACTCGCATCACAAGACCCCTTGCAAAGGGGGTATCCGTTTTGCCGCCGAGGTAAACCAAGATGAGGTGATGGCCCTGGCCGCCCTCATGACGTATAAGTGCACGATCGTTAACGTACCCTTTGGCGGTGGCAAGGGGGGGATAAAGATTGATCCCAAGAAATATTCTGTCAGCGAGCTGGAACGCATCACTCGCCGTTACACTTCAGAGCTGATCAAAAAAAATTTTATCGGACCCGGTACCGATGTGCCTGCCCCGGACTACGGAACAGGCGAACGAGAAATGTCGTGGATATTGGATACCTATGTATCGATGCGTCCCGGCGAAGTAGATGCCGCGGGTTGTGTCACAGGAAAACCCATCACACAAGGCGGTGTACGTGGCAGACGTGAGGCAACAGGGCTGGGCGTTTTCTATGGTACGCGGGAGGTCTGCAATCTCCCTGACCTGATGAAAAAACTGGGACTCCCTGTAGGAATAGAAGGGAAAAGAGTAATCGTGCAAGGGCTGGGAAATGTAGGCTACTGGGCTGCCCACTTCTTTGAAAAAGCAGGCGCCAAAATTGTAGGACTGGCCGAATACGAGGGTGCGATCTTATGTGATACCGGGCTCGATGTGGAGGCTGTATTCCAGCACCGTAAAAAGACCGGTTCTATCTTGAACTTCCCCGGAGCCACCAATGTGACTAATTCGTTCGATGCCCTCGAGGCCGATTGTGATATTTTAATTCCGGCTGCGCTCGAAAATGTGATCAATGGAGAAAATGCTCCCCGCATCAAAGCCAAGATTATCGGAGAAGGTGCCAACGGTCCGCTTACGCCAGAGGCTGATGAGATCCTTGCGCAAAAGGGCGTTATTGTGATCCCCGATATGTATCTCAACGCCGGTGGAGTAACCGTATCGTACTTCGAGTGGTTAAAGAATCTGAGCCATGTTCGCTACGGAAGAATGGAAAAGCGATTCACCGAAAACGTGAATACGACCATTTTAAAACAAATGGAACAGCTGAGCGGTAAAGAGGCCGATAGTAAAGCCAAGCAAATGATCATGCATGGGCCGGACGAAGTAGACCTGGTCTACAGTGGTCTTGAAGAAACCATGATCACTGCCACCCACGAGATCATGAACGCCTGGAAAGAAAATCCCTCTATTCCCGATATGCGTACCGCTGCCTATGTGGTCGCCATTAATAAAGTAGCTACCATCTATGCAGAACTGGGTATCTTTCCCTAATCCTGCTCAAATCCTATTGAACACAAAGCTGTCTCTTTTCAGAGACAGCTTTTTTATTTGACCCTACCCTTGCGCCGAGGCAATGATCAATTGACAGCCTGCGCCGGCTGAAATAGCCCCCATCCCCAACGGCTATGTCTGTTAGGAAAGTAACTACTATGTTGTTGCAACCTGCCGAGCAGTTCCGAAGCACTCCACCAAGGATACCGGCTCCACAGCAAGGCGGCCATTCCGGCCATAGTCGCTGTTGCTACTGATGATCCGCCGATCGTAGAGGGGGCGTCTCCGCTATCGGAAACTGTGAGGGGATGTTTTTTGTCGGCTGCTCTTTCCATCACTACCACAAAATCAACCTCGGGCCCGCTGTGACAAGCCCCGCAAGACGCTATCGGACTACCGGTAGTAACACCCGTAACAGCTTGCACCTCGTTCATAGTCGCCGGGAATATCACACCGGCCCAACCGGCCGTAAAGGGCATGGAGGTGCCGGCTGCACAGAAAATCAACTTTCCCTTTGCACGTGCATACAAAATTGCATCTCGCAGTTGCGAACTGACGGTGATCCTTCCCATACTCATACTGATAATTTGTATGTCGACCCGATTGCCGGCTTGCACAAAGGCATCGCTGACCCCACGTACTTCTCGCGCCTCATCAATAAATACATCCTCTGCGGCACGACAAGAAACTAAATGCACATTGTAAGCCACCCCCGACAGATTGCCATCGGTACCTCTCGGGGCAGCCAGCACCCCGGCCATTGCGGTACCGTGACCGCAGCGATCCTCGGGTGTCTCCGGCAAACCCACATTAAAAATGCCAAAAAGTTTTTTTCTGGGAAGGGTCACCACTCTTTCAAGCCTTCTTTTTTGCGAAAGCCCTTGGTTGAACTGCGATCCCAGATTCTCTTGCTCGTAACTAATGCCCGTATCGATCAAAAAAACGGTGATACCGGCACCAGATACGACTCGCCAAGCATCCAGCAGACCATGATAAGGGTAGTTCCAGGATGCTTTGGCAAAAGGACTCACCACACCATAATCGATACCCGCCACCAGCGACGCATCGGGCAGATTCGGCGCGCAACCACTTTGTCGCTCCGAAATAGCAGCATACAACTGTGTCTCGTAGTCCATTGGCTCCAGATAACGTACCAGAGGATCATAACGAAGCGTAACCATCGCTTCATAAGAGGTGATAAGCACATTGCAAACCGGCAAGACTGCCTCAGGCCACAGTTCGATCGCTTCTCTATGCACAGGGCTGTTATTTTTTTTCTCCAGTGCAAACAACTGATCGAGTAATTGGTCACGAACGGCCTGCCGTTGCAACGGATAACCTGGCGCACCGATCTCGGCTCCCACCCGATAACCCAACGAAACAACATACCCGGTGTGTACCAGCGCACTCCACAGCATTCTATCCGAAGCCGTCTTCCATTCGAACTGCCCCGTTGCTTTGATCTGCGCGGTAATAAAATTATTGATGGAATCAACCGGCATCACTGGAACCGGAGATGGAGAAAGAAAAATTGGATCTGATGTTTTTTGACAAGCCCACATTAACAGGCAACAGCCGGCAACTAGCCATAATTTTTTCATAGAAAAGGTTTATTCCGGACAAATTAGCCGGACGCCTTTTCGAATGCCAGTGAATTAAACGGTAAGTGCGGGTATTTTTTGCAAGGGGATCAAGTGCGGGCCGTTTCGCTCCCAGCCCATGCACTGGGCTCCATTGGTAATAAGCAGATAGCGTACAGGTACGCTCATATTGTAGCGAAGCAGCTGGTCCAATACAGACGCGTCGAGCGCAACTGTTTCTGCTTTGCATTCAATCATCATCCACGGTTGTTGCGCAGAATCGTAAACCAACAGGTCGAATCTTTTTTGCAGCGCCCCCAACGCAATGGATTGCTCCACCGCCATCCATGCAATGGGAAACCGGTGTGTTTCTGCCAGCAACAAAATAAACAACTGCCGCACCCACTCTTCCGGGCTTAATCGCACCCACCGTTTACGAACCGGATCGAACACTTCTTTGCCTCCACCACGGGCTCTGGTCTCAGGAAGGATGTCGGGATATTGCAACTCGATCATGCTTCAAATCTAAATGATTAAATTTGAGCGATGAAGACAAAAGAAGAGATCGTACATAACTGGTTGCCCCGCTATACAGGCGCTCAGTTGGAGCAATTTGGAAAATACATTCTGCTCACCAACTTCAGCAATTACGTAAAACTATTTGCCGAGTGGAATAAGGTCGAGATCATGGGAGCCGACCGACCGATGCAATGTGCGACGGCGGGCGATATCACCATCGTTAATTTTGGCATGGGCAGTCCCACGGCGGCCACCATCATGGACCTGATTACAGCGATTGAACCTAAAGCCGTCTTGTTTTTGGGTAAATGCGGCGGGTTAAAAAAACGAAACAAGTTGGGCGATCTTATTTTACCCATTGCAGCGATTCGGGGCGAGGGAACCTCTAATGACTATTTTCCTACCGAAGTGCCTGCCTTGCCGGCCTTCGCCTTGCAAAAGGCCGTTTCGACCACCATCCGCGACTACGAAGTAGATTACTGGACCGGCACTGTTTACACGACCAACCGCAGGGTCTGGGAACATGACGAGCCCTTCAAGGAATACCTGCAAAAGATAAGGGCCTATGCCATCGATATGGAGACGGCCACCATCTTTACCGTAGGGTTCTACAACAAGATCCCCACCGGGGCGTTGTTGCTGGTCAGCGACCAACCCATGATTCCCGAGGGGGTCAAGACCGAAGAAAGCGATAAGGCTGTTACCGCCCAATATGTCGAAAACCACCTCCGCATCGGCATCGATTCGCTTAAACAACTCCTCAACGACGGGCTAACGGTCCGTCACCTGAAATTTTAGGCCCGGGGTACCCCTCTAAAAAAATAATACAAAGGGCTGTTTTTTTTGTAATTTTGCACGCCTATAAAGCGGTCATGCTTACCCAACCCGGCGCCGTAAGGCCGGTGAGGTTCACTTCGATTCGTGGCTTTTTGCCCGGGATGCGTTTGCAAGACTTCCATCTAAACCCATATGCATGAAGCTTTCGCAATTTCGTTTTGATCTGCCCCTAAACCTGATCGCCCAGCATCCCGCCAAAAAAAGAGAGGATGCCCGCATGATGGTCGTGCATCGCCACACGGGTGTAATCGAAAACAAGCATTTCAGAGACATCATCGACTACTTCGACGACAAGGATTGTTTTGTGGTGAATAATACCCGGGTCTTTCCGGCCCGTATGTACGGACGTAAAGAAAAGACCGGCGCCAAGATCGAGGTGTTTCTGCTTCGCGAGCTCAATAAACCCAACCGTTTGTGGGATGTGATCGTAGACCCTGCCCGAAAGATCCGGGTAGGCAACAAACTTTACTTTGGCGATAACGAAGATCTGGTGGCCGAAGTGATAGACAACACGACCAGCCGGGGCCGCACGATTCGATTTTTATGGGAAGGAGACGAGGAGAGTTTTCGCGCGCAGCTCGAAAAACTTGGAGAAACGCCGTTGCCGAAATACATCAAACGTAAACCCGAAGAAGAAGATAAGGAGCGCTACCAGACCGTCTACGCCAAGCACGAGGGTGCTGTGGCCGCCCCGACCGCAGGCCTACACTTTAGCCGTGAACTCATCAAGCGTCTCGAAATAAAAGGAATCCGCTTTGCGGAGGTAACCCTGCATACCGGACTGGGTACATTCAGACCCATCGAAGTAGAGGATCTCAGCAAACATAAAATGGATGCCGAGTACTATCACATTGACGAAACGGCCTGCAAGATCGTTAATCGAGCCAAGGAATACGGACACAGAGTATGTTCGATCGGCACCACTACTATGCGGGCCATGGAATCCTCTTTTACCGCTCAGAAATTACTGAAGCCCTCCGAGGGATGGACCAACATGTTCATTCATCCGCCCTACGATTTTAATATCGCCGATGCGCTGGTCACCAATTTTCACTTGCCCAAAACCAGCCTGCTGATCATGACCTGCGCTTTTGCTGGATATGAATTAGCCATGGAGGCCTATAAAAAAGCGATCAAGGATAAGTACCGCTTCTTTAGCTACGGAGACTCCTTGCTGATTATTTAACTGTTGTTTACAGCGTAAGCGAGAATTGATCGGCCACGTTGTGGAGGTCCTTTACCACCGCCTCTTCGAGGGGTATACCCTGTGCCAGCCGTTGCTCGAAAGCCTCGCGCTCCGGATCACCGGGCACCAGTACTTTTTGCTGCCCGTCTATGGGAGTAGCGTTTCTGAATCCGCCGATCCAGTCATCCATCGACTGTTTGAATTCGTCTGCACTTCTGAATGCGTCGATGCGTAAGGCCCCTAAAAAATGACCAATGCCTTTTCCGGGCTGGCGAGCAGGCATCGGCACATAGGCCGGAAAAGGAGGAACCCAGGGGGCATAATTGGCCCCGCTCAACAAAGCTGAAAAAAGATCGACCACCGCTCCCAGTGCGTAGCCCTTATGAGAGCCATGGTCACGATCGCTTCCCAGCGGCAACAGCGCCCCGCCCTTTTTGAGAATATGAGCATCGGTAGAAGGATCTCCGGCTTTGTCTTGCACCCAACCGGTGGGAGTATCTTGCCCTTTTCGCTGCAGAATTTCCAGTTTTCCGTTAGCCGCCGTAGTGGTGGCCAGGTCGGCCACAAAGGGAGGCTGCTTTCCCGCCGGTGCGGCTACGGCAATAGGATTGGTGCCCAGCATCTTTGCCGAAGAAAAAGTAGGCGCCACCAACGGACTTGCGTTGGTCATGGCCATACCGATCATCTCATACTGCAGTGCTAACATAGCATGATAACCGGCAATACCGAAGTGGTTACTGTTTTGAACACTCACCCAGCCGCTACCCACTTGTCTCGCCTTTTCTATCGCTATACGCATGGCCTCTTGGGCTACCACCAACCCCAGTCCTCCATCTCCGTCGAGCACGGCCGTAGAGGGTGTTTGGTGTACAATGCGAATGGCAGGAGTTGTATTGATGCGGCCTGCTTCCCACAGCCGAATATATCCGCTCAGCCTTGCCACACCATGCGAATCGATACCCCGGAGATCGGCCGCCAACAGCGCCTCGGTGGCCATTACTGCATGCTCAGACGAACAGCCCATCTTTAAAAAAACAGCTTCGGTAAATGCCTTGAGCGTGGGGTAAGAAAGTACAACGGGGGTCATACTGCAAAGAAACAAATAAAAATGCCCCGGTGATGGTACCGGGGCTTGTAAGAAAATTTGTAGATAACGGGATCAGAACGGAAGATCGTCTGTTTCTTCTGCCCCGCCGGAAGGACTTGCACTCGCAGCTGCCGCTGCAGCAGCTTGAAAATTACCGCCGCCTGCCATCTCTCCACGACCGCCCAATAACTGAATGTCTTTTACCCGCAACGAAAGAGAAGAGCCGGGCGTGCCATCGTTTCGCTGAAACGATCTTGCTTCGGGTTGCCCCTCGACATACACTTGCTTTCCTTTTACCAAATACTGCGAAACAGCCGTACGGTCGGTCCAGTACGCACAGTCGACCCAGGTGGTCTTTTCCTGCTGGTTACCCTGACTGTCCCGATACTTTTCGGTGTGCGCCACCGTAAAATTGATAACATTCTTTCCGTTGACTGTGTTCACTACACAGTCTTTTCCCAGATTTCCGATTACTTGCATCTTGATCATAGTGCTCGTTTTTAAGTTGACATAAATTGATTGAACGACTAAACTACTACTAATCGCCGGGCTACGCAATACTGTGAACAACTAATTATTCCCAATTTCGGCCGCCCCCAAGATCAATAACCTGACCAAAAAAGAGCGCATTCAGAAATAACTTGCTGCCACCCAACCAATACGCTCTAAAGTTAGGGTTGTCAGCAATGTTGATGACACGTCCGTTGCCCAGTGAAGACACCGTAACCGCAGCAGAACCCGATGCGGCTTCGCGATTCTCTTTGCTCATCCAGCCGCTTTGCATGGGCTGTTTGCCATATACAAAAGGGGTTTGGTAGGGATTCTTGCTTTTCTCCATAAAGATCCTGTTGGCCTTAAAGAGACTTACTTCCTGTTGCTGATATCCAAAGGCCAGTGGATGAGACGAGTCGTAGGTAGCGCCTAAAATGGCTCCTCTTACCTGCTGGGCGCCGGCCACCTCATCGCGGGTCTCGTAAGATCTGAACTGCGTGCTGTCGGTAGCTGATTTTACTTTTTTGAAAGAAGCGGTACTGATGCCGCTTTGCACGGCCCAATTAATGGCTTCTTCGAGTACCACCAGCGTGCCCCCTTGTTGTACCCAATTTTTGATCTTATCCTTATCTAGATCAGCATAGTTTCCGCCGACCATAACGATTGTGTTGTAGCGACCCAGATCCATTCTCTTTACGGCAATGGGTTCGATGTGCGAAGCCGGAATATCCATACGCTGATCGAGCAAATGCCAGACCTCTCCCGCATCGGTAGCGTTAACGCCTGCCCCGGTCAGTAAGGCAACATTGGGTTTTTCGAGCGTCACAAATTTGGAGCTTCCCAAGTCTACTCCTGCACCGGAAAATCCGGTCGCCACCGGATACACCACCACCCGATACTTTTCAATGAGCGTGTTGAGCAGTTGTTGCAGCTCGGCCCGGGACAGGCCGGATTGCTGTGCCGGTATCAAAAGGGTGCCATAGGCAAAACGACGCGCTGAACTGCCCACTGCAATCTCGAAAGGCTGTGTAGCCACTTTTACCATCACGCCCCGCTGCTGTAATTGATACAGCGCCGCGGGCGCATACAGATTATCCCACTCGACCAGGAGCGCATAGGTGGTGGCGCCAATAGAAAGG
>JBIIDB010000007.1:0-27015 GCA_044238505.1 Chitinophagaceae bacterium
CGAAACGAGCCGGTTGGTGCCTTTGTGCCGGTCGTTGAGCTGCTCAAGCGACTTAACAACGAGAAAGGAATCTATTTTCTGCTGGCCGATCCCTCGATTGCACGACTGATGGTCAAAGAACCTAACACGAACCGTCCAATTCAGCAGGTGGTCGAAGACATGGCTGCCGAGGCAGGACTGACCTTTAAAAAAGTAGGAGAGAATACGTTCGTGTTGCGTTTTGCGAGTAAGCCGGATGCAGCCGCAAGCGCAGCGACGGCTTCCACAGAGGAGCAGTTGATACGTCTCGAACAATTGGTAGCGGATGTTTTTCCCATTAAAGGGAAAGTCTTCAATGCCAAAGACAATACCCCGATCGAAAATGTGAGCGTAAAGATCGTAGGAACTAAAAAGGGAACGGTCACTAAGGCAGACGGTAGTTTTAGCCTGGAGGTAGAGAAAGGCCAGGTGCTTGAATTTTCCAGTATAAACTATATCGCCAAATCTCTAAAGGTCAATGAGGCTCGCGAGATACAGGTCTTTTTGACCGAGTCGGAAAATAACCTGAGCGAAGTAATGGTGCTGGCTTATTCTAATCAAAAGCGCACGACGTTTACGGGATCTGCCGTCACCGTAAAGAATGCCACTATTGAGAGCGCCCCCAATGCCTCGGTGCAGGAAAGTATCCAGGGAAATATTGCCGGAGTACAATCTACCAATGGAAGCGGCCAACCGGGTTCTGTTCCTAATATACGGGTGCGCGGTATTGGCTCTATCAATGCCAGCGCTACTCCTTTATATGTCATCGATGGTATCCCGGTGGTGAGTGGCGATATCTCGGGTCTCAATTCCAACACCATCGCCGGTCTTAATGCCAATGATATACAAACGATGACCGTGCTCAAAGACGCTTCGGCCACATCGCTCTATGGATCGCGGGCTGCCAACGGTGTCGTATTGATCACGACAAAGAGCGGAAGACCCGGAAAGACCAAGGTCAACTTTACGGTGCAGCGGGGCTACAACAATAACACGATCCGTGAAGAGCAAAAAACACTCACGACCGATGCGTATTTACAATACTACCGCGAAGGCTGGGTGAATGCCGGTAATCCGGTTTCTTCCTACGATTCACTCTTAAGAGCTAATTCTATCGATCCCTCCATCAACACCGATTGGTTCGAACAGGTATTACGGCAGGGCAACTACTCACAATACAACATGAACGTGAGTGGCGGTAATGATAAGTCTACCTACTTTATTTCGGGTAGTTATTATACTTCGGAGGCGCCTACCAAAGGGGTTGATTATGACAAAGCCACGTATCGTCTTAATCTGACTTCTCAGGTTACCAAGCGGTGGAGTCTGAAAGGAGGATTTAGCGGTAGTTACCAGCGGTCCAGTAACTTTTTGGGAGGAAGCTTCTTTGCTAATCCTATTCGCGCTATGTATCGTCTCGCTCCCTGGTTACCGGTTTATAAATCGGATGGGGTCACTTACGAGTTGGGATACAACAGCGGCTACAATCCCGTAGCCGTTATAGAGACTACAAAAAGAAAGGCCAATACCTATAACATCGGAGCGAATGCCTCTACCACTTTTCAACTGATGGATGGCCTCACGTATGAGGGTAGCTTTGCACTCGATTTTAACCATGCCTTCCGCTCGATCTTCTACGATCCCCGGGTGGGTAATGCCAACATAGCGGTAGGAGGTTCTATTGAAAATTACGCGCAAGACATTACCAATTGGGTAGCCACTAACATTGTTCGCTACAAGAAAGACTTTAAGGGAGACCACTCGGTTGAAGCCTTTGCCGGTTACGAAGCGCAAAGTCGCAGCGATGTGGATCTGAACATTATTGTCAATGGCATTGCGCCGGGTACGTCAACTGCTGCCGGCGGATCCAGCCCTGAGTTGACCACAGGTACGGGAACGGCCAATACGCTGGTCAGTAAGTTTTTTAATGCCAATTACTCGCTGGGAGATCGCTATTTTGTTTCGGGATCGCTGCGTGAGGACGCGTCTTCACGCTTTGCTCGCAATTTTCAGTCGGCCGTGTTTTGGTCGGTGGGTGCCGGATGGAATATCGCGAGTGAGCCTTTCTTTAAGGTCCCGGCTATCACCGAGCTGAAGATCCGCGCCAGTTATGGCTATACCGGTAATCAGGGTATCGATAATTTTGAATCGCAAGGACTTTACAGCGCGGGCAGTGATTATAATTTTTCGTCCGGGCTTACGCTCTCCCAACTGGCTAATGATAACCTGACCTGGGAAAAAAACATCCCCTTTAATATTGGATTAGATTTTGTGGCCTTAAAGGGCAGATTTTCGGGATCGTTAGAGTGGTATACCCGAACCAGCAGCGATCTGTTGGTGCGACAGGCTATTCCCAGTACGAATGGTGTTACAGGTATTACCGTCAATAACGGCGCCATGAAGAATACGGGTGTTGAGGTGACCTTATCTGCCGTGCCGATCTCTCCGGCCAAAGCTCGTGGGTTCAAGTGGGTGACCGATCTGAATGTGACGGCTTATCAAAACGAGATTACTGAGATCGATCCGAATTTCTCTAATAACAGTAATTACTTTAGAAGGATCGGTCGAGATTACTATCGTCATTTTCAAAGGGGCTATGCCGGTGTCAATCCGCAGAACGGAGAGGCGCTTTGGTACAATTCTACCGATAAGGAGTCTACCACGAACGTGTTTACTACGGCCTTACCTCGTATCGAATATGGAAGCGCCATTCCCCGGTTCTACGGCGGCTGGACCAATACATTTACGTATCAAAATTTCAAGCTCAATTTTCAGTTCTTCATCAATTGGGGTAATCAGATCTATGATGAGTATGGCTATCTGCAAAAGACCGATGCCAATCTGGGCTTCTCCGATCAAAGTAACGGACTCAGTCGGTATGAGTTTCGTCGTCGCTGGACTACGCCCGGCCAAATTACCGATGTACCCAAGCCCGTGTTTTTGGGAACCCAATCCTCGGCGGGTAGTTATGAGAGCAGTCGTTTTCTCTACGATGGAAGCTACATCCGTTTACGAGATATCAGTTTGTCGTACACGCTGCCCAAAACCTGGCTCGCCAAGGCCAAGGTTACCTCGGCCCGTATGTACGTAAGAGGACAAAATCTTTTCACGTACGTGCGTGACAAACGTTTTAATACCGATCCGGAGGTGAGCATCGACGGGGTCATGTCGCAACGCCCCCCTGTATTCAACACCTTATTGTTCGGAGTCGATTTTACGCTCTAATATTTTATAGCCTAATTGATAAAATAACTTACTATGCGAATTAAAAATTATTCTCTGGCGCTGGTCTCTTTGATGGCTCTTGTGAGTGTGTCGTGTAAAAAGAGCTTCACTGATGTTCGACCCCAGCAAAGTGTATTTACCGCTGATGTGTTTTCGAGTCTGAGTACTGCGCGGGCCGCTGTCAACGGGTTGTATTCTCAAATGCAGTCGTACAGTTACTACGGTCGTGATGCCATGGTGATTCCCGAGGTATTATCCGACAACGCCACCCGCAGTGTGCGTACGGGTAATCGGTATACTGGTATGAATACCATGACCCATACGGCCACCGACGCCAACGTGGGCCGCTTTTGGGATCAACTGTATAGAGTAGTCGTTAATTCGAATGCCATCATAGCCAACGAAGAAAAACTAAAGGGTATTGTTGCTCCGCTCGAACTACCCGAATTGACCCAGTTGATCGGAGAGGCCTATGCCGTTCGGGCCATGGTGTATTTCGATCTGGCGAAGTTCTTTTCTCGTCCCATCAACTTTACGGCCGATGGATCTCATCTCTGTGTACCATTGGTACTCAATCCGGTCACCACGGTTGCCGAAGTAACGTATCCGGCCCGTGCTACCTCAAAACAGGTCTATGAGCAGATCGAGAAAGATCTGGCTGCCGCACTTGAGCGCTTGCCTGCCAATGGTAATGTGATCGTGAACGGGGTTCCCAACGCCGCTTGGCAGAAGATTCGCTTTAACCGATTGACCGCACTGGCCCTGCGTGCTCGCATTGCCATCTTTAAGTCCGATTGGACGACAGCGGTGACTGCCGCCTCAGAAGTTATCAACTCGGGACGTTTTTCGCTGTATAGCTTTACAGGGATGGTACAAGAGTTCAGAACAGTGGGCAATACCGAATCTATTTTTGAAGTAGCCAACAATACGAATGATAATCCGGGTACGGATTCGTATGCCTACTTGTGCAGTCAGCAGGGATATGGCGAAGTATTGGGTACGCGTCAGTCAATGAACAGCCGCAGTACGGGCACTACGCTTTCTACCTTCCGGGCCTTATACGAAGCGTACAGCGCCACCGATGTGAGAAGACAATTTGTGGAGTTGGGTAATCGTAATTCGTTGGGTGGCGAGGTCAATGTGCCGCTGGCCCTCAAATATGTAAATATCTCTACGTATCTCGAAAACACCAAGGTATTACGCTTTGCAGAGATGTATCTATCCAGGGCCGAAGCACTGGCCAGGCAAGCCGCTCTTACCGGCGATCAGGCTGCTCTCAACAACTCGTTGGCCGATCTTAATTTGTTAAGAGCTCGTCGCGACACTGCCACAGGCAGTCGTCCGCTGCTGGTGAGTCTGCTGCCAACCCCACCTGTAGGCCAGATCAGCGTTACCGCTTATCTCGATACCATTATGCTGGAGCGCAGAAGAGAGTTCGCCCTTGAGGGGCAGCGGCTGTTCGATCTTAACCGCACACGCACCAACTATGTAAAGATCAGCAGCGCCGGTAATGCCGTGTCTCGTCTTATCGACTACAATGCTACCACCAGCAGTTTTTATAACCGTACTATTTTGCCGTTGCCGGTAGGAGAAGTCCAGGCCAACACCAATCTGGTTCAAAATCCGGGATTCTAATTTTTCAACTATCATCCTCCCCAGCTGTGTTAAACCTGCATTCTTATATTATAAGTAAAACGCAACGTCTGGCGGGTTGTCTTACTCGCTATGGGGTAGGACTATTGCTCGTGGGCGGGGGGGTGTTTTTTTCCATACTTGCCACCGCACCTGCTGCTATGGCACAACCCAATCCGACTTCAGGTACCCCATCGACCCATCCACTGTTGCAAAAAGGAAAACAATCTTATCTGTTTTCATCCTCTGCTTTGCGAATGCCGGCTCCTATAACTGTTTGGATGTATAGTCCAACGGACAGGCCCGACACACTGCCTGTGGTGATCATGTTGCACGGAGCCGAGCGAAATGCATCAGGTTACCTCGATCAATGGGCGCGTGTGGCCGATCTCTATCAATTGGTGGTGGTAGCGCCTACGTTCGACAAAGAAAATTTTAAGGGAAGCGACCGTTATAATCTGGGGAATGTATGGAACGAAAAAGAGGAGCGCTTTATTCCCGAGAGGGAGTGGACCTTCTCTGTTATTGAACCGCTGTTCGACCAGTTTGTAAAAGAGTTGGGCAGCCGCGAGCGATTGTATTATTTATCGGGACACTCCGCCGGCGCTCAATTTGTACATCGATTTCTCTACTTTGTTCCCGACAACAGAGCCGCCAAGGTATTTATTGCCAATGCCGGTTGGTACACCTTGCCCGATGGACAGCGCGACTATCCTTTTGGTATCAGAAACATACCGCAGATCGATAAGAGCATTCATCAATTTTACTCCAAGCCTGTGCTACTCGCCCTGGGCGAAGCGGATACTGACACGACCAGTGCGAATTTTCAGCGAGGCGTGCCCTACAGCTTGCAGGGGGCCAATCGGTTTGAACGAGGAAAAAATTTTTTCCGTACCGTTCAGTCCGCCGCGAGGGTAAACGGAACTTCGCTTCGCTGGACGATGGTCTCTCTGCCGGGTGTGGCGCATTCCAATGCAGAGACGGCCAAGCAGGCTGGCGCTTTCTTTAGATCTGTGCATTATCCAAACTCAACTTTTAAATAATTCCTACCCTTCATCGTACAACCCACCACTATGAATCGTTACATTACTTTATTTCGTTCCTCTCTGCTTAGTGTTGCCTCTTTACTGGCCATAACTACGGTACAAGCACAGACCGTGATTTTCTCGGAGAGTATGGGCGTGCCTTCGGCCACCACGGTAGTGACCTCCTATACCGGATGGCAAAATGCCGGAGCCCTAACTTTTTCTAATGGCCAACAAGCCGCTGCGGCTGACGTGAGAACCACAAATGCCTCCACCGGTTATACCAACGCGTCGGGTGGCGGAAATGTTTTTTATACCGGTACGTCGGCTACCAATGCAGGTGGTTTTTCGATCGAGAGTATCAATGTGGCTTCGTTCAGAAACCTGACCCTCGACTTTGCCTACCGCAAAGAAAGTGCAACAGCTTTTCCTAACTTCTCCGTCGATTACTGGAATGGCACAGCCTGGGTCAGTTTGGCCAACACGGCTGCGGCTCTTTTTAACGAGGCTGCCACGGCCGCCATTGGCTGGTATCCTGCCAAAACTATTTCTCTTCCTGCCGCCGCACAGATCAACGGGCTAAGACTTCGCTTTGTGCGAAACACCGGAGGTACGGTTACCATTCGCATAGATGATGTAGTGCTCACCGGTACACCTGCTGTGGTCGGAAGCTGCGGAACCAATGTGTCGGTCAGCAGCAGCGTCACTGCTTCTTGTGGACCTGCTTCGGTTAATTTGAGTGTGGTGAGCGGGCCGCTGTTGCCGGGTGCCAGCTGGGTTTGGTATAGCGGCAGTTGCGGTGGTACGCGTGTGGGAACCGGTGCTACACTTGCCGGTGTACCGGTCAGTGCAACGACCAGTTTTTTTGTTCGCTCTGAGGGAGGCAGCTGTGGTACCACGCGCCCCTGCGAGACGGTGACAGTAACCGTTACTCCTATTCCCGTTATGAGTGTAGAGGTGTTGGGTGATACCAGTTTGATACCTGGAAAAACCACTACTCTCATCGCTACGGCGAACCCTTTATCGACAGGGCTGGTTTATACCTGGAGAAGGGACGGCGTGGTCGTTAGTGGTGCAACGGGTTCATCCATTACTGTGGGTATCGATGACCTGGGCACGTACACGGTAAGTGCACTCACGGCAACAGGTTGTTCTGCCAGTTCTCCCGGACGCAGAATAACAGCTGCGGCCTCGGAGCAAGCGTGGATCAGCCCCAATCCTACCAATGGTCCTTTTAAGGTGCGCTATTATAGCCGTGCCACGGCTTTTAATTTTCAGCGTATCCTCTACATTTATGACCAGCAAGGAAGACTAGTCTTTAGCAGAAATTATGCTATAACAGGGCCGTACAGCAGCATGGATGTTGATTTTTCCGGCATGAGTAAGGGAACCTATTATGTATTTATCGGAAAAACCGTGGGGGAGCGAATCGCCGTTGGCAAACTTATCGTCCAATAATATAGATGGTTGTTTTTCAGCGGGAAACGCAGGTTGCTCGTACAGAAACTACAAAAGAATAGTGATTTTGATGATGTGATGCATCCCTATATTTGTGGGGATGCTTCAAAAAACGATCCAGTTACAGCAACTTCTGATCGCCGACCGGAGTCCCATATTCCGGCTGGGATTGAGCAGCACGTTCCAACAATATTTTAAATCGGTGCAGGTGCATGAGGCCGGTAACGGTGACCAATTGGTGCAGCTTTTTCGTGCACACCCCATTGACTTGCTCATCATGGACGATCTTTTATTCGGAACGGATCTTCTCCAGCTCATCAAAAAACTGAGACTTATTAATCCGGATACCCGTATTCTTTTCTTCTCTGATCGGGGGGAAGAACATTTTCTCTCTTGTATGCCCCGCGGAGGCCTCTATGGCTACATCAATAAAAAAGCCCCATCGACCCAATTGATAGAGGCCGTACAAACACTGGTGCGGGGGCATCATTATTTCTCGCAAGAACTCCTGATCGATCGCTTGCTCTAAGTTTTTTACACTTCGGCAAAAAGGCCGGCCCTCCACGTATCTTTGTAGACCCTTATGTCTCGTAGATCAGTCGTTGCCTCCACTACCGCCGCTGCCGAAACAGATGCTATTGTAGTATCGGGTGCCAGGGAGCATAATCTCAAGAATTTCGACATTCAGATTCCCAAAAATCAATTGGTGGTTATTACCGGCATCAGCGGTTCCGGAAAGTCATCACTGGCTTTCGATACGCTCTATGCCGAGGGACAGCGTCGCTATATGGAAACATTCGGTGCCTATGCCCGACAATTCATGGGCGATATGGAGCGACCGGATGTCGATCGTATTACAGGGCTCTCGCCGGTCATTGCGATTGAACAGAAGACCACCAACAAAAACCCGCGCTCTACCGTGGGTACGGTTACTGAAGTATACGATTTTTTACGCCTGCTATTTGCCCGGGCCGGTCAGGCTTTTTCGTACGAGACCGGTAAGCCGATGGTCAAGTGGAGCGAGGAAGAAATCGTCCAAAATATTTTTTCGACCTGTCTGGGAAAAAAAATCACTGTCTTGGCGCCCTTGGTGCGTGGACGCAAAGGACATTATCGAGAGTTGTTCGAGGAGTGGCGGAAAAGAGGATTTGTAAAGATGCGCGTAGATGGCGAGATCAGGGAAATGACCGCTCGCATGCAGTTGGATCGCTACGTGATTCACGACATAGAGTTGGTCGTAGATCGAATGCAAGTGAGTGATGATCTTCGAGCTCGTCTTAGTGCCAGTGTACAGCAGGCCCTGAAGCTCGGTAAAGGATTATTGTTTGTGCTAACCGAGCAAGACCGGCTGATTCAGTATTCCCGTCAATTGATGTGCGAAGACACGGGTCTTAGCTACGAAGAGCCTTCTCCCAATGCCTTTTCGTTCAACTCTCCCTACGGGGCCTGCCCGGTTTGTAAAGGGCTGGGGGTGCAGCACCAGGTGAGTATGGAAAAGTTAATGCCGGATGCAACGCTGTCGATCAGTGAGGGAGGGATTGCGCCGTTGGGTGAAGCCAGGGATGCCTGGGTCTACAAGCAGGCGCAAGAACTGGCTCGTCAGCACAAGATATCCCTGCAAAAACCACTTAACGAGCTTTCAAAAGCGCAGCTTAACATCCTGTTGTATGCGAACAGCGAAGGAAAGGTAGCCGAGATAGATTTTGCGGATGCTAAATTCGATCCCGCTGCTCCTTTTGAGGGAGTGGTGAATGTATTGCTTCGCTGGTACGCCAGCCCTTACAGTGATTCCATTCGCGAGTGGGTAGAGGATTTTATGGAGGTTCGCCCCTGTGAGGCCTGCGAGGGGACTCGTTTAAAAAAAGAAAGTCGTTGGTTTAAAGTCAACGGGCGAAATATCGCTGAACTCAGCAATATGAATCTCGATAATTTGGCAGCTTGGTTCGACGGCCTAGAGTTGATGCTCGATAACAAGCAAAAGGCCATTGCCAAGGATGTGCTCAAAGAGATCCGGGAGCGGTTGCAGTTCTTGCTCAATGTGGGGCTGGGCTATTTGACACTCAACAGAGGTACGCGTACCTTAAGCGGTGGTGAATCGCAGCGAATTCGTTTGGCAACGCAGATCGGAAGTCAGCTGCAGGGCATCACGTATATTTTAGACGAACCTTCTATCGGACTGCATCAAAGAGATAACCAGCGGCTTATTGATGCGCTCAAGCAGCTGCGCGATATAGGTAACAGTATCTTGGTGGTTGAGCATGACAAGGACATCATGCTATCGGCCGATTACCTGATCGATATCGGTCCTAAGGCGGGTATTCATGGCGGAAAAATTGTGGCAGCAGGAACGCCGGCCCAAGTAAAAAAATTAAAGACCCTTACGGCCGGTTATCTAAACGGACATTACTCATTGCCGGTGCCTTCTTCGCGAAGAAAAGGATCTGGTAACGCTATTGTATTAAGCGGCGCCTCCGGCAATAATCTGCAGCAGGTAACCGCTCGCTTTCCACTGGGAACGTTTATAGTGGTGACCGGTGTAAGCGGATCGGGAAAATCCACGCTGGTCAACGAAACCCTATATCCCATTTTGTCGCAGCATGCGTACGGGTCAAGACAGCTCCCGCTTGCCTACCGTTCTGTGAAAGGACTGGAGCATATCGATAAGGTGATCGAGATCGATCAAGCTCCGATCGGGCGCACGCCGCGCAGTAACCCGGCCACTTATTGCGGATTCTTTGCCGATATCCGCACTTTGTTCGCTTCACTACCCGAGAGTAAGGTACGAGGATATGGCGCGGGTCGCTTCTCCTTCAATGTAAAAACAGGACGGTGTGCCGATTGTGAGGGGGGCGGTATGAAAGTGATCGAGATGAATTTTTTACCTGATGTCTATGTGCATTGTCCGACTTGCAACGGAAAAAGATACAATCGAGAAACACTCGAAGTGCGGTATAAAGGAAAATCTATTGCCGATGTATTGGAGATGACGGTAGAAGAGGCTATGGAATTTTTTCAGCCTGTTCCTTATTTGTACAGAAAGATCAAGGTATTGTACGAAGTGGGCTTGGGCTATATCACCCTGGGACAATCGGCGCTAACGCTTAGCGGAGGAGAGGCGCAACGCATAAAGCTGTCTACCGAGCTGGCTAAGCGAGACACCGGAAAAACATTTTATATATTGGATGAGCCTACTACCGGTTTGCATTTTGAGGATATTCGTCAACTGACCGAGGTATTGAATCGATTGGTAGAGCGGGGTAATACGGTGCTGGTCATCGAACACCACATGGATATCATCAAACTGGCCGATCATATCATCGATCTGGGTCCCGAAGGCGGAGACGGCGGCGGAAAAATTTTGTTTAGCGGAACACCCGAAGAAATGGTGCGTGATGCCGACACACATACAGCTCGGTTTTTAGCGCCCGAACTTCACTAAGTGATCTTTATCGCTGGCGAGTCATCTCGATGTGCTCTATGCCATCTTCGAGATAGATTTCTCCGGAGGGTACAAACCCGAAGGAGGTGTAGAATTCTTGTAAATAGCATTGTGCGCCGATCACGAGGGTAGTGGCTTGGAAAAGTCGCTCACAATGTTCGATCGACACCTGCATCAATTGTTTGCCGAGTCCTTTTTTGCGGTGTGCGGGTGAAGTGACTACTCTGCCGATCGAGGCTGCATGATAGGAAATGCCCGGTGGTACCAAGCGGGTGTAAGCCACCAGCTCTTCTTGCAGATAGCCCAGTAAATGAAAAGAGGGCTGGTCCTTGTTGTCGAGGTCCTGAAAAGCGCACGTTTGCTCTACCACAAACACTTCGGCGCGTAACCGCAGTAGGGCATAGAGTTCATCAACAGAAAGCTCCTGAAATTTTTTTAATACCCAGCGCATGAACTAAGCGGCAACTGTTTTTTTAAGTTGCGCAATGGTAGTCAGTGGGTCGTCGGCTTTAAATACCGTGTTGCCCGCAACCAGTACATCAGCCCCTGCGGCCACAATAGAAGGTGCATTTTCGAGGGTCACGCCGCCATCGATCTCAATTAGAGCAGTGGAGCCGCTGCTGTTGATCATTTCTTTCAGTTCGCGGATCTTGATCAATGTGCGGGGAATAAATTGTTGTCCGCCAAATCCGGGATTTACGCTCATCAGACAGACCACGTCTATCTCACGAATAATTTCACTGAGCACCTGTATCGGGGTATGGGGATTAAGGGCGACCCCTGCTTTCACTCCCAAGCTTTTTAATTGCTGAATGTTGCGATGTAAATGTGTGCAAGCTTCTGCATGAACGGTGATGATATCAGCGCCCGCCTGCTGAAAAGCTTCAGCGTAGCGTTCAGGCTCCTCGATCATCAGGTGCACATCACAGGTTTTAGGCGTGGCCTTTCTGAAAAAGCTGATCAACATGGGGCCAAAGCTGATGTTGGGTACGAAACGGCCGTCCATGACGTCGAGGTGATACCAGTCGGCCTGGCTGTTGTTTAACATATCACAGTCTTTTTGCAGTTGCAAAAAGTTGGCCGAAAGAAGCGAAGGAGCTACAAGTGGCATGGCTGCAAGATACTGATCATTTTTCAAGCTGCTGTAGCGCCTGCCGGGCCTCGGTCAGAGAGCTGTCAAGCGACAGGGCCAGCCGGTAATGCTTGATCGCCATTTGCTTTTTATGCTGGCGGGCAGCCCATTTTCCCAGCCAGTAATGCACGGGGGCATAGCCGGGCGATAAGGTGCGCAGCAATTCCAATTCCCGGAGGGCAGGCTCGTATTGGTTAGCCTCGATCAGCAAGGCACTTTTCTCTATGTAGGCCTCAAAAAAATTGTAATCGGTCTCGATGGTCTTATCGAACCAGGCGATCGCTTTTTGCAGATCTTTTGTTGTGCTGTAATAGATGCCCTTGTAATAATAGGGCTCGGCTCCTCCACGGGGTCCCTGGTGGGTCAGCAGCGAGTCACACAGTGGCAGGGCAGCGGGATCGCCCTGTTCGGCCATCCGAAGTGCTCGGGCATAGGCTAACTCAAGTGGTGAAGCTAAGAGGCTGTCGGCTTCCTTTCCGTCCTCGCCAAGGGCTTCACTGTTTTTATCGGGGAGTGCCAAATTTTCGACAGGGGCGTTTTGGGACGAGGGCGACTCGCAGCTTGTCAGCGGCAGCAAGCAGGTCATAAGAAGGACGGTCAACCCAATCTTGCTCCACGTATTTGCCTGAAGCGGAAGTCTGATCCCTACGGAAACAGCCCTAAACGTTGTGGACAGGCGCCGAACAAAAGGGCTAAGGTTTGACATTCAGTTGACAGTTATATGTAGATACAAAGATAGTTTTGCATCCTCTAAAATGGTAGTATGGCACATTTGTTACGGTCTAACGCAGCACGGTTTTTTTTATTATTTTTTGTGTTCACCGGATTTGTCTCTGTACAGGCACAACCTGCCGACGGCGACTCGCTTCGGTACGCTGACGAAACCCACCTGCGCAATATCCGTCAGTTGACTTTTGGCGGCGATAATGCAGAGGCTTATTGGAGTTTCGATGGTAAGATGCTGGTCTTTCAGCGTACTTCGGTCAAAGACGGCGTGCCCTGCGACCAGATCTTTGTGGGCAAGGTACCCGCAGCGGCCAACGAGCCATTTACCTACAAGATGGTTAGCACCGGAAAGGGGCGAACGACTTGTGCTTATTTTACCTACGATAACAAACACATCATCTACGCGTCTACGCATCTGGCGAGTGAGGCTTGTCCGCCTGTACCCGATCGTGCCAAGTATGGTAACAAATACATCTGGCCCCTCTACAAGGGCTATGATATTTTTATGGCCGACCTGAGTGGAACTATAAAAAAGCAACTCACCCATTCTCCCTTTTATGATGCCGAGGCCACCCTTTCTCCCGACGGCAAAAAAATGATCTATACCAGCACCAAAGACGGGGACATCGAGTTGTACGTCATGGAGCTTGCCACCGGAAAAGAAAAGCGGATTACCACCACACTGGGGTATGATGGGGGAGCCTGGTTTAGCCCTGATGGAAAAAAAATCATCTGGCGGGCTTCTCGCCCTCAGACACCCGAGCAGATCAATGAATACAAAGAGTTATTGGCCCAAGACCTGGTGGCTCCCACGAACATGGAAGTGTGGGTGGCTGATGCCGACGGCAGCAACGCTCGTCAGGTCACCCAATACGGCCAGGCCAATTGGGCACCGGTGTTTATGCCTGACAGTAAACGCATCATCTTTGCCTCCAATCATGAATACAAGCGCGGGTTCCCCTTCAATTTGTACACGATTAACGAAGATGGCACCAACCTTCAAAAGATCAGCCGCGACAAGGGGTTCGATGCGTTTCCGATGTTCTCGCCCAATGGAAAAAAGATCGTTTTTGCAAGCAATCGCAATAATGGAGGCACCCGCGACACCAACGTCTTTGTGGCCGATTGGGTAGAATAAGCAAAGAGATTTCTTATATTTGGTTCACATAAAATCAAGCTTATGGAAACCGGACTGTTACACCTGCACAACGTGCTTCGCTGGGTGGTGCTGTTGCTCTTGTTACTTTCTATCCTGCAGGCCTTCTCGCAAAAAGAATCAGTCAAATCGACCAGTCTCTTTTTGATGATCGCGGCTCACACGATGTTGTTGATCGGCCTTTACCAAGTGCTGGGTGGCCGTTATTCTTGGGGACAGGTGCCCGAGGGGGTCTCGGTGATGAAAGATACATTTTATCGGTTTTATCTGATCGAGCATCCTACCCTGATGATAGGAGCCGTTGTAATGATCACCTGGGCCAGAGCAAAAGCAAAAGCGCTTGCCTATAAGCCGGTCGCCTATGCTTTGTTGATCTCGTTGTTGATGATCCTGGCTGCCATGCCCTGGCCCTTTCGCGAGATAGTGGGTCGGCCCTGGTTTCCCGGCATGTAATTGACTTTTTTAAAAAACAGCTATGCCCCACTATTATACATTGGGTTCTATTCCGCACAAGCGGCATACACAGTTTAGAAAGCCCGATGGTACCCTGTACAGCGAGCAGTTATTTTCTACCGAGGGATTCAGTGATGACTATGCATTGCTCTATCATTGTCATCCACCCACCCAGATCATTCGCACCGAACCCCAGCAGGATGTATCGCCGCAGGTAGCCGAAGAAAAAATGCTCCGCCACCGCAGCTTCGAAGGCTTTAAGGTGCCCCGCATCGACGATTACCTGCAAAGTCGTATACCGGTTCTGGTCAATGCAGATTGCCATATTGTATTGGCGGCTCCGCGACAAAGTACTACCGATTATTTCTACAAGAACACCGATGGTGACGAGATGATCTTTGTTCACGAAGGCAGCGGAACAGTTAAAACCCAGTACGGGCAACTGCCGTTCAGTTACGGCGATTATATTGTGTTGCCCCGCGGCACCATTTATCAAATTCACTTTGATACACCCGACAACCGTCTTTTTATTGTGGAGTCCTTTACGCCGCTTCGTTATCCCAAGCGCTACACCAGTCGGCGCGGTCAATTGATGGAGCATGCTCCCTATTGCGAAAGAGATATTCGTCCGCCACAAGACTTAGTGACAATCGATCAGAAGGGCGATTTTTTGATCAAGGCCAAAAAGAAAGGGGTGCTGTACGGACTTCACTACGGCACTCATCCCTTTGACGTGATAGGGTGGGATGGCTGTTGTTATCCTTTTATTTTCTCCATTCACGATTTTGAACCCATTACCGGGCGCGTGCACATGCCTCCGCCCATTCATCAGACCTTCGAGACAGATGCCTTCGTGGTCTGTTCTTTTGTGCCCCGTCTATTCGATTATCATCCACAGGCCATCCCTGCTCCCTATAATCATTCCAATATCGACAGTGACGAAGTCATCTATTATGTAGATGGCGATTTTATGAGTCGCAAGTCGGTGACCCGCGGTATGATCACCCTGCATCCGGCCGGTATTCCGCATGGTCCGCACCCCGGCGCGGTAGAAAAAAGTATCGGTGCCAAGGAAACTAAAGAACTCGCCGTTATGGTCGATACCTTCCGTCCGCTTATGCTTACCCGGCAGGCCCTCGAGATCGAGAACGGGGACTACGTGATGAGCTGGGCTGAGTGAGGAGGTTGGAGTCCTGCGCAGGGGCATAGTTCCTAAGTAGTTGATAGGTAATTGTTTGTGACATTTTTTCTGCACCCCATCGCGGGTTTTCCACCGTCGGGGAAAAATTCGCCGATTTTCTTCGTTATTCCCTGATAACGACCTATCTTTGCACCCCTTAAAATCGTATGTCGAAACAACCGCTGATCAAGCAAGATGGAATCATTCTGGAGGCATTGTCAAATGCCATGTTCAGAGTAAAGCTTGAAAACGGTCATGAAATTCTGGCCACGATCTCCGGAAAAATGAGGATGCATTACATCCGCATTCTGCCGGGAGATAAAGTAGGAGTAGAGCTTTCGCCTTACGATCTGACAAGGGGTCGGATCAATTTCCGATACAAGTAAGACCGAAAAACAAAACAAGATGAAAGTAAGAGCCTCTATCAAAAAGCGCAGCGTGGACTGTAAAATCGTTCGTCGCAAAGGCAAGCTGTACATCATTAACAAAAAGAATCCCCGCTTCAAGCAACGCCAGGGATAATCTTAGTCAATAACCTATTCAACAATAACAAACTATTATGGCTCGTATTGCCGGTGTTGATTTACCAAAAAACAAAAGAGGGGAGATCGGTCTCACCTATATCTTCGGAATTGGCCCTGCCACTGCCCGTTACATTCTCGACAAGCATAACATTGATCGCAATAAGAAAGTGCATGAGTGGAATGACGATGAGCTCAATGCCATCCGTTCCGTCATCACCGAAGAGCTGAAAGTAGAGGGTCAGCTGCGTTCCGAAGTGCAAATGAGCATCAAGCGCCTGCTCGATATCGCTTGCTATCGCGGTCTTCGTCACCGTAAGGGGCTGCCCGTTCGCGGCCAGCGCACCAAGACAAACAGCCGTACTCGTAAAGGAAAACGTAAAACTGTTGCCGGTAAGAAGAAGGCAGCTAAAAAATAATTAACAGACGATCATCCAATCATCATGGCAAAAGCACAACAACAGCAACCCAGCGCCAAGGCCGCCGCTAAGAAAAGAGTGGTAAAGGTAGATGCCTATGGCGACGCCCACATCTCTGCCACTTTCAACAATATCATCATCAGTCTTACGAATAAGACGGGTCAGGTGATCTCTTGGAGCAGCGCCGGAAAGATGGGATTCCGCGGATCGAAGAAGAATACGCCCTATGCCGCTCAAATGGCCGCTGCCGATGCAGCCCGGGCCGCTTTTGATGCGGGTCTTAAGCGCGTGGACGTCTATGTAAAAGGTCCCGGTTCTGGTCGTGAGGGTGCGATCCGCTCGTTGTCACAAAGTGGTATCGAGGTGGTGATGATCAAGGACGTTACACCGATGCCTCATAACGGTTGCCGTCCTCCGAAGAAGAGAAGGGTTTAATGATTGACATACGCCATTTGCGTTTCATTTTATAAAAGGGTGCGCGATTAATTTTTTAAAAGCTTTTTACCGATCGCGTCACCGGTTTTTAAAAAAGCTTAAATGAACAATCACTATGGCAAGGTACAATGGTCCTAAGACCAAGATCTCCCGTATTTTCGGGGAGCCCATTTTGGGCAATGGAAAATGGCTGGGCAAGAACAGTAATCCTCCCGGTCAGCATGGAGAAAAGCGTAAACGTAAATCGCTTGGCGAATACGCCCTGCAGTTGCGTGAAAAGCAAAAAGCCAAATACACCTACGGGGTATTGGAAAAACAATTCCGCAAAACATTCGAAGAAGCCGCTCGCCGCAAGGGGGTAACCGGTGAAAACCTCATCCAGTTGCTCGAAGCTCGTCTGGACAACACGGTTTTCCGTATGGGTATTGCTCCTTCTCGTCCGGCTGCCCGTCAGTTGGTGAGCCATAAGCACGTCGAAGTGAATGGTAAGGTAGTCAATGTTCCTTCTTACCAGTTAAAGCCGGGTGATGTGGTCACTATCAAGATCAGCAGCAAAGAGCGTGCCTCTATTGCCGGAGCTATCCGCGGAAAGAATCCCAAATACAACTGGCTCGATTTTAACGAGACGGCTGGCAAGGGAACCTTTATCGCTTACCCCGAAAGAGAGAGCGTGCCCGAGAATATCAAGGAGCAACTGATTGTCGAATTGTACTCTAAGTAATAACGAGGAGTTTTTCCTTACCATTTAAAGTAATCAACTATGGCCATCCTGAATTTTCAAAAGCCCGATAAGATCATTCTTCAGAAAGCATCTGACTTTCATGCGCAGTTTGAGTTCCGTCCATTGGAGCCCGGATACGGGGTCACCATCGGCAACGCCCTGCGTCGTGTATTGCTTAACTCCCTCGAGGGATACGCTATAGTCGGTATCAAGATCGAAGGGGTCGATCATGAGTTCGCTACCCTTAAAGGCGTTAGCGAAGACGTGGTTGAAATGCTGCTGAACCTCAAGCAGGTTCGCTTTAAGAAAATAGGCGACCAGGAGTTTACCTCCGAGAAGATCAGCCTCTCTATCAAGAATAAGACCGAGTTTACGGCTGCTCTGATCGGTGAAAACACCCAGTCTTTCCAGATCATGAATCCTGATCTGCTCATCTGCACCCTCGACAGTTCGGCTCGTCTCGATATGGAGTTGACCATCGGCAAGGGTCGTGGTTATGTGTCTGCCGAAGACAACAAGCCTAAGGACGCTCCGTTGGGATACATACCGGTAGATGCTATCTACACGCCTATCAAGAATGTCAAGTACAGCATTGAGAATACCCGTGTGGAGCAGCGTACAGACTTTGAAAAGCTGATCATGGAAGTTGCTACGGACGGTACTATTCATCCCGAAGAAGCGGTGAAGCAAGCCTCTCGTATTTTGATTCAGCACCTGATGATCATCACTGACGAGAACATCACCTTCGATAATAAAGAAGAAAAGAAAGAGGACCTGGTCGATGAGCAAACCTTGCAATTACGCAAAGTGCTTAAGACCCCACTGGAAGATCTCGATCTTTCCGTGCGCGCCTTTAACTGTCTGAAAGCCGCTAAGATCAATTCGCTGAGCGAGTTGGTACAATACGAGCAAGAAGACTTGATGAAGTTCCGCAACTTCGGACAAAAATCATTGTCTGAGATCGAGCAAGTGCTCTCCGAAAGAGGGTTGCACTTTGGTATGGATCTGGTGAAGTTGGGGATCGACCTGAGCGAGTTTTAAATCTATTCATTCACGCTCTTTATAAAGAAGAGCAACCACTGCAATTCCTGACACGGTGCAGTGTTCATAAAACTAAATGTCATGCGTCACGGAGACAAAGTAAACAACCTGGGCAGAAAGAAAGCCCACCGCGAAGCCCTGTTGAGCAACTTGGCTTGCCAACTTATCGCGCACAAGCGTATTGTAACTACTACCGCTAAGGCCAAGGCCTTGCGTGTATATGTTGAGCCGATCATTACCAAGGCTAAGGAGAATACTACTAACCAACGCCGGGTGGTGTTCAGCTATCTGCAAGACAAAGAAGCCGTTAAGGAGCTCTTTGGGGCCGTGGCTGAGAAAGTAGCCGGTCGTCCCGGTGGCTACACCCGCATCATCAAATTGGGATTCCGTGCCGGAGATAATGCCGATACGGCTATGATCGAGCTGGTAGACTTCAACGAGATCTATGGAAAGGGTAAGGGAGAAGAAAAGGCAACGACCAAAAAGACCCGTCGTTCCGGTTCTCGCAAAAAAGCAGCAGTTTCTACTGAGGCCCCTGCGGCCACAGCAACTTCTGCCGAGGAGACCCCTGCCGCCGAATAAGGTAAAATCGCCTTTGTATAACAATGCCCCTCTTTTCGAGGGGCATTTTTTTTGAGGTTCCTATTTTGCAGCGAGGTCCATATTTTAGAGTTTCACTGCGGGCAATGGGTTATTTTTGCCGCATAAACAATGCCTATGAGATCGGTATCGGTAGGGTTGGTGCAAATGAGTTGCTCCCATAACAAAGCGGATAATCTGAACAAGGCCATCAAAGGGGTCGAACAAGCGGCCGCTAAGGGCGCACAGGTGATCTGTTTACAAGAACTCTTTACCTCTCTCTACTTTTGTGATGTAGAGGCCTACGAAAACTTTCAGTTGGCCGAGCCCATCCCCGGCCCCTCTACAGAAGCCTTGCAACAGGTAGCCGGTCGGTTGGGTGTCGTAATCGTGGCTTCGCTCTTCGAAAAGCGGGCCGAAGGACTGTATCATAATACCACCGCCGTGATCGATGCCGATGGAAGTTATTTGGGCAAATACAGAAAGATGCATATCCCCGACGATCCGGCTTATTACGAGAAATTTTACTTTACACCCGGCGATCTCGGCTACAAGGTTTTCAAAACAAAATTTGCGACCATCGGCGTACTAATCTGCTGGGACCAGTGGTATCCCGAAGCAGCCCGTATTACAGCCCTGATGGGTGCCGAAATACTCTTCTATCCAACAGCTATCGGTTGGGCCACCAGTCAAGACCAGGCGACTAATACCGAACAATATGGTGCCTGGCAGACCATGCAGCGAAGTCATGCGGTGGCCAACGGCGTTCACGTCGTAAGCGTTAACCGGGTGGGGTTGGAGCAACAGGGAGCTATGCAGTTTTGGGGCGGCTCTTTTGTATCCAATCCTTTCGGCACTCTTTTATGGCAGGGCTCGCACGACAAAGAAGAAACGGCCGTTGTTACACTCGATCTTTCAAAGACAGATCACTACAGAACCCACTGGCCTTTTTTAAGAGACCGTCGTATCGATTCGTATCAGCCCATCACTAAGCGTTATGTAGATGAAAACTGAGCAGCGCACCCCCCAACAGCTGGGCTATTATTTTCCTGCCGAGTTTGCCCCTCATGCGGCCACCTGGCTCAGCTGGCCTCATAAAGAGGCTTCGTGGCCGGGTAAGATTCAAACAATTTATCCCAGCTATGTCAAGTTCATCAAAGAGCTGACCAAAGGCGAGCAGGTCAAGATCAATGTGTCCGATGCGGCCATGCAACAACAGGCCACCGATTGGTTACTGCGGTTTGATGTGGATCTTTCGAAGGTTGATTTTTTTCATCATCCCACCAACGATGCCTGGTGCAGGGACCATGGCCCCGCTTTTTTGATCAACCCTGCGGCCTCGCAAAAAAAAGTGATTGTAGATTGGGGGTATAATGCCTGGGGTAATAAATATCCGCCTTATGATCTCGATGATGTGATCCCTACCCGCATTGCCGAGCATTACGGGCTTCCTGTATGGCATCCCGGTATTGTGATGGAAGGGGGGAGTGTAGAGTTTAACGGAGCTGGCACCTTGCTGACTTCTACAGCCTGTTTACTTAATCCTAATCGTAATCCTCATTTAAACCAAGCGCAGATAGAACAATACCTGTGCGATTACTACGGTGTGGAGCAAATCCTGTGGGTGGATGAAGGTATCGTCGGTGACGATACAGATGGCCATATCGACGATACGGTTCGCTTCGTTAATGCCGATACGGTGCTGGCCACGGTAGAGACGGATCGTAACGATGACAATTATGAGTTGCTGCAAACTAATCTTCGACAGCTTAAGTCCATGCGCTTGTTAGGGGACCGATCGCTCAATGTCATTGAACTGCCCATGCCGCCCGCCCTTCATTACGAAGACCAGCGATTACCTTGCTCTTATGCCAATTTTTACATTGCCAATCGTTCCGTTATCGTGCCTGTTTTTAACTGCAAGCAAGACGACACGGCGCTTCGTATTATTGAGCAATGTTTTCCGGATCGCACCGTGGTAGGTATCGATTCAGTCGATATTATCTGGGGGCTCGGAAGTTTTCATTGCCTGAGCCAGCAGGAACCATTGGTATAATTTGTGCACATCTTTGAGGCCTGGCCGGGCTAAAAGCATTACTTTTACGCAATTTGTTTTTACTGTAATCCCACTTTTATGCCCCCCACTTCCACTCCTGCTGTTTTGGTGTTAGCTGACGGAACAGTTCATCACGGTCAGGCCTTTGGAGCCATCGGTACGACGACCGGCGAGATCTGTTTTAATACCGGTATGACCGGTTACCAGGAGGTCTTTACCGATCCCAGTTATTTCGGGCAGATCCTGATTATGAACACCGCCCATGTAGGAAACTATGGCGTTAAGGAGCTTGATGTGGAATCGGACAGCATTAAGATCAACGGTCTTATCGGAAGAAATCTCGAAGCACTCTACTCTCGTCGACAAGCAACGGCTTCGCTGCAGGATTATTTGCAGCAAAGTGGCGTGGTCTCCATTCAGGGGGTAGACACCCGCTCGTTGGTAGCGCATATTCGTACTAAGGGTGCCATGAATTGTATCATCTCTTCGGAGACCACCGATATCGAAGTCTTACAAAAGAAATTACAGGCCGTACCCAATATGGATGGATTGGAGCTGGCGTCTAAGGTGAGTACGACCAAATCCTACGAATTGGGCAATACAGCTTCGGATATTCGTATTGCGGTGATGGACTACGGGGTCAAGCGAAATATTTTGCAATGTATGGTAGAGCGCGGGGCCCATGTGAAAGTGTTTCCGGCCCGTACATTGCTGCAAGAGGTAAAACAGTTTGAACCCAACGGCTATTTCATCTCTAACGGACCGGGCGATCCGGCTCCCATGGATTATGCCGTTTCCTTGGTCAAAGAGGTTATGAAAGAAGGAAAGCCGATTTTCGGCATTTGTCTGGGGCATCAGTTACTCGCCCTGGCCAACGATATCCCCACGTTTAAGATGCATCACGGACATCGCGGGCTCAATCATCCGGTAAAAAATTTGGAGACCGGTCGCTCCGAGATCACCACACAAAATCATGGATTTGGCGTAGATCCGGCTGCCGTTAAAAAGGCGGATCATATTCAGGTCACGCATGTTAATCTCAATGATCAGTCAATCGAAGGAATCCGGGTAAAAGGTAAGCCAGCCTTCTCGGTGCAATATCACCCTGAGGCGACACCGGGTCCCCACGACAGTCGCTATCTCTTCGATCAATTTATTGACCTGATCAGAGCTGCTAAAAATTAATCATGACGATCGCAATTATCAACGGACCTAATTTGAATTTGCTGGGTAAGCGGGAGCCGGAGGTATACGGAGCCGAATCGTTCGATACATTTTTGACATCTCTTCGCAAGCGATTTGCAGCTGTTACGATCGAGTATTACCAGAGCAATGTGGAAGGCGAACTCATTAACGAGATACAGCGAGCCGGCTTTTCTTGCGATGGAATCATCTTAAATCCCGGCGGCTATACGCATACATCGGTGGCTATTGGCGATGCGGTGGCGGCTATCAAGGCGCCCGTTATTGAGGTGCACATTTCTAATGTACATGCGCGCGAAGAGTTTCGCAGACATTCTTTTGTAAGTCCCAAGGCCGCAGGTACTATTTGCGGTCTCGGGCTCGAGGGCTATGTGCTGGCCATGCAGTGGCTGACCAGTCGCGCTTAATTCTTTTGCAGTTTATCGAGTTTTCCTATGTACAGGCTGCGGCCATGGGTACCAATCACCATCTCGTTATCTCGTTGCTGAATGGCAATATCATGTACGGGTACGGAGCGGGGCATACCGGTCTGCCAGGCCTTATAGCTTTTTCCGCCATCAAAACTTACATAAAGACCTCCGTCTGTGCCTACGTAGAGTATATTCTCTTTTTTGGGATCTTCTCTGATAACATTAACGGATTCGAGCGGCAAGTTACCCGCAATAGATTGCCAAGTGACACCCTTATCTTCACTCACAAAGACAAAAGGTTCAAAATTATCCGATCGATAACCATTGAGTGTTACATAGACCCTGTTTTCGTTATGTTGGGAAGCCACTACGCGACTCACCCACAATTGTCGGGTATCTAACCCGGCAGCAGCGACCATCTTTGTATTCTTACTCTTGTCACCGGCGATCGTTCGGTGCAAGGGCGACCACGTGTAGCCGCCATCGTCGGAGCGGTGCACGTTGCCATCATCCGTTCCGATGTAGAGCATTCCAAAGCGAAGGGGCGACTCATCGATGGTCGTGATGGTGCCATACGGAACATTACCGGTCTGGCCGCCCTTAGTAAGATCGGTACTCATCAGTATCAGACTGTCTCCTTTATTGAGCGAACGATAAAGTCTGTTGGCTCCGTAGTAAAGGATATCCTGGTTATGTCGGCTGAGTAAAATGGGGGTTTGCCAGTTAAAGCGCAGGGGTCTTTCGCCCAGTTGGTGTTGCGGACGGATACTTTTGGAGACACCCGGCTTGTCTTTTTGATAACGGGCATAAACACCAAATTGTGAACCGGAGTATACGGTGTTATTATCTCGTCTGTCGACTTGCGCCTGCATTCCGTCTCCGCCATTGACCATTTTATAGCCGTATTGCCCCATATCGATCCAGCCAATATCCTCTTTATGCGTAGAGGGGCCCCACCAACTGCCATTATCTTGCAACCCGCCATAAACATTGTATGGTTTGGCATCATCGGTCGTGATGGCATAGTATTGACCCACGGCAGGGGTATTGGCCTTGAACCAATTTTTTCCGGTATCGTAGCTGATATTCACGCCTCCGTCATTACCATTGATGATGTGGCTGTCTTTTTTAGGATTGACCCACAGGGCGTGATGATCGGCATGCACATTGCCCTTGTCCATGTTAGTAAAGGTCTTGCCACCGTCGGTGGATACTTGTGAACTAAAGCCAAGTATATATACCTTATCTGCATTTTGGTAAGAGGTATACACTTTGGCAAAGTAATAGCCATAGGTATTAAAGATGCCGATAGGCTTTTCGTGCGTCTTGGCCCAGGTGCGTCCCCCGTCATTGCTTCGGTAAACTTCGCAGCCGGCAATTCCGCTGTTCTGAAATCCATCATCACTGTCCAGCCAATCCCATAATACCGACGGGGCTAACTTACCCGCTGCCACTTTTTCTTTAAGCTGCGCTACACTGGTCTGTTTGGGAAAGCGGTTCTTGCGCAAAAAGCTCTCGAGTTTAACGCTATCGAGTGCGGCAAACTGGGCGGCAGTCAACAGGCGAAGATCTTCTTTGGTATACGAGGAGTCGCTCGTCGATTTTTTTGCGGGAAGCGGCGTGTTGTTATCTACAATGGCATAGGCGATCTGCGCGTTGCCCGGAAAATAACAAACTCCGATGCGTCCGATCTTACTTCCTTGCGGAAAGCCGCTTCCTTCTCCCGAGGTTTTTTGCCAGGTGTTTCCTCCATCGGTGCTTCGATAGATACCGCTGCCGGGTCCGCTTTCTTCGAATTTCCAGGCCTTGCGATTCTTTTGCCACATGGCAGCCAATAGTTGATTGGGGTTGGAAGGATCCAGTGCCAGATCTACACAACCCGTTTGCGCGTCCACAAAAAGTGTTTGTTGCCAAGTAGCGCCTCCATCGGTGGTCTTGTAAACGCCTCTTTCGTTGTTGTCGGTATACAGATGACCGAGTACGGCCACCCAGGCAGTTTTGGGATCGGAGGGGTGTAATTCAATATCACCAATGTGATGCGATTCAGGCAGACCGCGGTATTGCCAGCTCTTGCCATTATCAGCAGACACATACATGCCCGTGCCTGCATACGAGGAGCGACTACTGTTAGCCTCTCCGGTACCGGCCCAGATCAATCGGGGGCTGGACGACCAGTTAATGGCAATATCACCCAGAAAATGAATATCGAGGCTATCCATAATAGGCGTAAAACTTTGTCCGTTATTAACCGTGTGCCAGAGGCCGCCCGTGGCATACGCCACATAGAATTCGGTAGGATCGGTTGGATTCGCCTCTACATCGACCACGCGTCCGCTCATAATGGAGGGGCCTATGGATCGAAACGAAACGGTATTGAGCAAGCTGTCACCCAACAAAGCGGAGCGTTGTGACAACGAGCGTAATCGGTCGGTACCCGAAGTGGGGGCTACTTGCGCATAGGTACTGAGCGAGGTAATAGTAAGTAACAGTCCCAGCATCAGGTGGAGCAGGGCAGATGGTTTAACTTGCATGGTGGAGTGTTTACGGGAGGTTATCGTCATCAATCAAACTTACTGAAATGCGCGCATTTTTATTGATTTTGCTGCTGCAGAACCTGCAGCTTTCGGCGCAGTGGCAACACTATATACTCACCCGCCGGGGCGACACACTTAATCGGGTCGATTTGGCCGGTAAAAGACAGGGTCCCTGGGTATTATCGGTGCCCGAGCTGCGAGGGGAAAGAGGGTACGAAGAAGAGGGGCATTTTGCCGATGATGCCAAAGAGGGCATCTGGAAACGTTTTTCCCTGGAAGGGGTCAAGATCGCCGAAGAAAATTACCGCTGGGGAAAGCTGCACGGCAAGCAACTCTATTATTCTTATTTCGGGGGATTGATCCGAGAGGAGAACTGGAGGGCCATGGATCCGAAACAAGCCTACGATACAGTAGCCGTATACGACTTAAAGGATCCCGATAAAAAGATAGCAGATGTGATCGTCAAAAACGAAGGTATCTCCATGCGACACGGCTTGTTCAACTACTACGATCCGCGCAGCGGCAAATTGCTGGCCAAAGAGATCTATGTCATGAACAAATTGCAAGAAGAAGATTCAACGCAAGGGGTCATAAAAAAACCGATAGAAAAAAAGTAGCTGGTAGGGCAGGGCTTGTTGCCAGTAATTCCAGTCGTGCTTTCCGGGACGAATAATATAATCGTGCGGAATCTTTTTTTCGAGCAGTTTATCGTGAAGTGCTTCGTTGACCCCAACAAAAAAATCGTCTGTGCCACAGTCAATCATCATGGCCAATGGTTGCTTGATCGGCTCTTCTATAAGCTGCATCACGGAGTGACGTCTCCAGTTCTCAGCTTGTGTAATCGGGTCGCCCAGTAGTTGATTTAGTTGCCATTTGTTAGGGAAGGGCAGCAGGTCTACTCCTCCGCTCATACTGCCACAGGCACCGAACACCTCCGTCTTTTTTATACCGAGGTAAAGCCCGCCGTGTCCTCCCATGCTGAGCCCCGTGATCGCTCTGCCTTTTCTGTCAGCGAGCGTGGGGTAATGTGCATCGATGTAGGCAGGTAATTCCTGACCGATATATGTTTCCCATCGGATGCTATCTGCCACCGGGCTGTCGATATACCAGTTGTTCAACCCGTCAGGACAAACGATCATCATCCTATATTGATCGGCATATCGGGTAAGGGCGGGTACTTTTTTTATCCAATTAGAATAATCACCGCTATAGCCATGCAACAGATACGTTACCGGGAGTCGCACCTGTTCTTTTTGCGGGAGTTCAGGCATCACCACCACACAGCGGTATGATTTTTTCATGGACGGGCTTGCTACCCAAATCGTATCGACTGTGGCAGCAAACCCGTTGTGGCCGAATAACCACAGTATCCATAAAAAAACAAATCGTTTCATCCGCTACGGCTAGAATCCTTTTTTGGCCTCCTGTGCTCGTTGCATCGGATTGCCCGCTTGTCCGCCACCACTGCGTCTGCCACCGGTTTGCCCTTGCTTAAATACAGTGAAGCGAGAAGGAGCGGGGATGTTTCTCCAGCTGTTATTGCTTTCGTCTATATCAGCAGTCTCGCGCATGGGATCGAGTTTAATGGAGGCCACCTCTTTTTCTTTAACGAACGATTTAACAACTTTCTTTTCGTTGAGTCGCCATACTTG
>JBIIDB010000081.1:0-8165 GCA_044238505.1 Chitinophagaceae bacterium
CAACTGGATTACCCTGATTCCTGAAAAAGCCGAGGTGCTGCAAAGTGTAGGCACCGGCGGCGGCTATCTTTTTTGCTCGTATTTAAAAGACGCCTCTACTAAAGTGTATCAATATACGTACGAGGGTAGATTCGTCAGAGAGATCCAACTGCCCGGTATCGGCACAGCCTCTGGTTTCGGTGGTAAGCGGGAGCAGTCTTCTTTTTTCTATACGTTTACTTCCTATACCTATCCTCCCACTATCTTTCAATATAACATCGCTACCGGTGTCTCCACCGTCTTTAGAAAAACCGAGACGGCTTTTGACAGCGAGGCCTACGAAACACGACAAGTGTTCTTTACCAGCAAGGACGGCACTAAAGTGCCTATGTTCATTACGGGTAAAAAAGGATTTCAGCTAAACGGCGCTAATCCGGTTTTGCTCTATGGCTATGGCGGATTTAATATTGCGCAAACGCCGGGTTTTAGTATCTCGAACGCATTTTGGCTGGAACAAGGCGGTCTGTATGTGGTCGTTAACCTACGCGGGGGCAGTGAGTACGGCGAGGCTTGGCATAAGGGTGGCATGCTGGCTAACAAACAAAACGTATTTGATGATTTTATAGGAGCTGCTGAGTATTTGATCGCCAATAATTACACCAACAAAAATCGATTAGCTATTCGGGGTGGCTCCAATGGCGGGCTATTGGTTGGCGCCTGTATGACGCAGCGCCCCGATCTGTTTAAAGTCGCGCTTCCGGCTGTAGGGGTACTCGATATGCTCCGCTATCATTTATTTACCATCGGGTGGGCCTGGGCGGTGGAATATGGCCGTAGCGACAATGCGGAACAATTCAAGTACTTGATCAAGTATTCACCACTTCACCAGTTAAAAGACGGGGTCTCTTATCCGGCTACCTTAGTGACTACGGCCGATCATGACGATAGGGTGGTGCCTGCCCATTCTTTTAAGTTTGCTGCCCGCTTGCAAGAAGCTCACCGCGGTTCGGCCCCTGTGCTGATCCGTATCGAAACAAAGGCCGGGCACGGTGCCGGTAAGCCTACCAGCAAGCAGATCGAGGAAGCGGCCGACATTTGGAGTTTTGTGATGCAGAACATGGGCCTTACCTACCAAGAGAAAAAATAGCTATAGGTGCCGTAGGGGCTCGATGGCCTAGTAAGGTTGATACTTGCAGGCGGCTCGTTTATAAAGAAAGATGCCCGGCTCTAATACGAGAAGTAATTAATAACTTGTACGATGTATTTATCAAAATCTGACGCTATGCGGTTTCGTTTGTTGCTGGCCTTTTCTTTTTTTACCATGAATCTAATTGCCCAGGAGACATCTGAAAACCAGATTGTTCTCGGGGATTTTATCTCTCCCTTTCCTGAAAACGGAAATGCTTTTGCCGATAGTGTGAACAAGGGGCTTATTGCCGTGGATGTATTTAAAAAAAGTGTTCCGAGAATCGCGAAGGGATCGGTGGGTAAATCTGAGCTTACGGTCTATTATTATTCTCCCGGGGTGCGGGGACGTATTATTTGGGGCGGCCTGGTTCCCTATAATGAGGTATGGGTTACAGGCGCGCATTTTGCAACGAGTATCAAGATCGGTCATCCGATAATTATCGGGGAAAGGCGTATCGAGAAGGGCACTTATGCGCTCTTTACAATCCCCGGCCAGCGTGAATGGATATTTATCCTGAACAAAAATTATCAACAGCATCTGGCCGATCGTTACGACAGCGTAGACGATGTGGTTCGTATACCGATCACACCACTAGAAAATCCCATGACGCAGCGGCTCACGTACCAAATTGTGGCTAAAAGCGGCCGTGCCGGCGCCATTGAAATTTATTGGGATAAAATCAAGTTGGCAGTTCCGTTTGAAGCTGCCGAGTGAGTTCATTTTGGAAAATTGATAAACTGCCATAATTTTATACAAAACCACCTCCGATGCTAACTATCAAATCAACTGCGCTGCCCATCCTGCTGACAGCCCTTCTTGTACTGACCACCTCGTCAGTACCAGCTCCGAAGCCGGCAAAGTCCGCTTCCACCCAATTAACTGCTAAGGAAATGTATTCGCTGGTCGAGCAACAGACCGGTGAGCAGTTAACGTTTAAAGAGAAGGTGGCGCTAAAGCTATTCAATAAAAAAATTAATAAGTCACTTGATAAGGCGGCAGCGCCCGGTAGTGAAAAGAGCCATACCGTCGCTTGGCTGTTGGCCTTGTTCGTTGGAGGACTGGGTGTTCATCGTTTCTATCTTGGGTATACCTGGCAAGGCGTGGTGCAACTGCTCACATTAGGTGGTTGCGGTGTTTGGGCGTTGATTGATTTTATCCGCATTTTAACAGGTGACTTACAACCCAAGGACGGCTCATATGCCTCAAAGGAGCTCTAAGCAAAAGTGGGTTGATAAATTGACCCTGTTTCGAATTTCTCTTTCTCCAGTACAAAGGATTGCTCGCAGTAGGGTGATCCTTTGTTTTCTGGTGGCTACCCCGATCATAATTTTTCTGTTGCCGATCGATTTCTTCGATCAGGGTCCTTCTTTTTGCCTGTCTCAAGTTTTGTTCGATCAGGAATGTTACGCCTGTGGGTTGACCCGCGGCTGCAAGCATTTGTTGCACCTGGATATAGAGGGTGCGTTTCTCTATAATATGGGTAGTTTTTTAGCCCTGCCCCTGGTCTCTTACTTGTGGCTAAAATGGTTTCTCGCAGAGCTGAGTCTGTACCGCTCTCTCCGTAAAAAGAGCTGAATTGGGTCTGTACCGCGCCCCTCGCAAAAAGTCCTGAACGGATGCGGACTGCAAGGTTAAATCACCTCTACCTTTTCGGGTATAATTTTACAAACCTGATGGTAAATCGTTCGCCGAATTTTACAAGCCGAAGCTGAAATTTTAATTCGACGGATTATTCTATGATCTTTTCAAAATAGATCGGTCTACCCGTTGTAGTTACTCCCTGTACCACGATCCGAAAACGGTTGGCGCGATCGCTGTTAAAAAATCGAATTGGCATCCGGCCCTCCCTTCCATTCAAAAATAAATTGGAACGCCAAAACAGCGTAACGCGGCCATCGGGCTTATCTCGCAGCGATGCGTCTGTTTCGTAGTTGCGCTCGGGAAATGACACAATAGGCGTATAGCCGGTGAATGTAACCGCATTTCCATTGGTGGCTTTGAGTAGTTCGGGTTTCTTTGTATAGATGGCCAGTGCCCCGCCGGGGCCGCCTCCCTGGGCAGCAGCAAAGCTGCTGAACAGTTTTACTAATGCGATCTCTGCCGCCGGAATAGTCAATAAAATATCTGCATCTACTTCGACCTCGTTCAGGTAGATGACCATCGGGGGATTACCCATGCCGCTGGCGCTGGGCAATTGCCGGTAAAAAATGCGATACTTAGTAGGGTCGTTTTGCATTTCGAATCCGCCGGATTGACTTGGGTTGGGAGGCGATTTGGAATAGTCCGGGTCTACCACTTGCAGCCAGGGTATTCTAAACCGTATATACTCAAAAATGTTAGGGTAGGTGGTGGCTTCGTCGTTGTTGACCAGGTCCATTACGCGCTCTACAAAAGCATCCGTTTCGAAGGCGCCACGGGTATATTCTTCTTGCAGTTTCTCCAACGGCGATTTTACGCGGGTCTTGACGGTTACCCCCTCCAGCATCACCCCTGCTGCATCGCTAAACAGCTCTTCTCTCTTTTTTAACCAGGCAGCATCACCTTGTGGTAAAGGAGATGGCATTACGTGGAAAGCCTGATTTTGTAAGGCTGGCGTAGCTGTAAGCGGTGGTATGGAGGTCTGATCGAGTTTGATATCGATCAGTCTGGATTTTTTTTGTGGCCGATGTTCGGCGAAAATGAGTCGGGCCGCTCCAAAAAAAAGCAGCGAGTCTATACTGAATCGTCCGGCCTGGTCTGTTTCGGTAAATAGGATGTTGTTGCGGATACGCGGGGCTGATAACACCACAATCATTTTTGCGTTGGCAAGCGGTTGGCGAGTATCGCGAAAGAAGGCTTGGCCGGTTATCGTAATATATCCTTTCGCAGGAGAATTATTGATCTTTTGTACAGGTGCTGCAGCCACCGTGTTGTTATCGGGAGTGGTCAGCAGCAGCAGATCGAGTCCAATACCGGCACTATCAGCCGTGGTTTGAAAGTACCAATCGGGTCGCAACAATTTATCGTTTATGACTGCAGGTAAAAGCAGTTGCGACATCACAGAGGAACGACCGTAATGGGTTCCATCCAGGTCCGCATCGGTAACAGCCACCGAAATGCTCCCCTGTAGCGAATCGGGCCATTGTAGCATCCATTTATTTTTTGCCTTGCTTGTCAACGCAAGCGTATCGGTGCGTAAGGAAAAGGCAGTGCTGTATTCTTTGTTATTGACAAAAACACTCCGCGTAACTACCGGACGATCGAATGTATCGAGCACGGCAATCTTTAAAACACCCGATAGGAGTTGCTTTGTTTTGAGTATACCTTGCAGGTTGCTGACGGCAGTTGAAAGCGGTTGTCTAAATACCTCCCGATCTTCCATCGTGCCGCGCAGCCAGCGACCTCGTTTCAATGGATCTTTTGCGGTACTGCTCAATTCAAATAAAAATCCTTCCGGATGTTCGATCAATGATAACACAGTGCCATCGGTTGTAATAGGAGTAAGTGGCTGTCGTTTGATCGATCCCTGCTCCATCCACTGCGCATGGTAGGTCTGGCCCGGTTCCGGACGCAGAAAAAACTCTCCGCGTCCAAGGTGCCAGGTCGAAAAGGAGGTAATGGAGTCGCCCTTTGCATTTCGAATGGTACCCGACAGCGACACCGGTAATCCATTGCCGTCTGTTGCCATAAATGCTATATGCGATTCGATGCCCTCTACCAGTTGTCCCCCCTCGGGATAGAAGGAAATTTGCAGGGTATTGTCGGGGGCGATCCTTGAACCAGGGGGTGCTTCTTTTCCTATGATGTAAACGGATGTATGAAACGGAGTCAGCCTCGCTTGTTCGGTAAACGCGCGCAGGTGATACCAGCCCGTTGCGCAGGCGGAGGGTAGCGTAAATTGTCCGCTGGTTACGCCCAGTGCCACCGGAAACTGTAAGCGCATGCAGAGGGAGTCTTCTTTCCACAGCTCCGCTTGAAGCGTGGTTCCTACCGATAGTCCCTCGCTGGCCGTGCCGTAGGCATTGAACCAAACAGTTTCGCCTCTGGCATATACCGAGCGATCGAGTTGTAAATAGATCTGTCCTCTTGGAGCAGGTGTAGTGGCCAGCAGTACCTGCTTAGGTCCAACGCCGGACTGTGCCAGTAGTGTGCTTTCGGTCATCGTTAGCAGGACGCCCCCGGTTAGTACAACTAGCATGTGAGGTTCCATCATCAGCATTTTGTATGCTGTCATGACCATCATTCTGACTTCGGTCATCGCCAGCAGCATGCGCGCTGTAATTGTCCGTAAGGCGAGAATATAATTTGTTGTTATTAAATAACTAAAAGTGATCATTTTGGTCTGGCCAGAAAGGGTATTGTGGTGGTAAATTAATGTAAAAGCCTACATGACCGATCCTCCCAATTGGGGTACTTAGAACACATTGCCAACTGTCACCTAACTATCACCGCAGGGTATAAAAATTTTCATAAGCTATTCTGGCAATTTTGGCATTATCATCAAGCCGCTAACTGCTAAACTGCACAACAGATTCTGCGAAGAGGTCTAAAAAGGAACAACCGAATATGCAAACAATTAATAAGTTTCATAAGGCATTAAAAACCAATACAATAATAGGTATTTGTATAACGGGACATTTATAAAAGTAAAGTAATAATTTGACAAAACGCTGTAAAATGTAAAATAATAGCTTTACATTTACGGTTTCAAAGTAAATCTAATTATCTACTTTATGAGCAAAAAATCGCTGCAGTTGCAACAGATGAATAGCAAAATGATGGGCTTTGCCTCGCTAAAAAAGGTAGTCATGCCGCCAACCGGTTGGGTTAAAGCGATCCGTACTGCTATCGGCATGTCTATGCAACAACTTGGAAATAAGTTGAACGTCTCCAAGCAAGCGGTGATGGATATTGAGCGCAGAGAGAAAGACGGATCTATTACTGTAAAATCTCTTCGGCAAATTGCCCGAGCTATGGATATGCAACTAGTGTACGGCTTCTTGCCTAATGACGGATCATTGGATGCCCTAATTGAAAGACGAGCTAGGGAGCTGGCAACTAAAATTGTAATGCGGACAGCTACTACGATGGAGCTTGAAGACCAGGCTAATTCCAAAAAGCGAATTAAGACTGCAATAAAAGAAAGAACAGTAGCCATTCAAAACGAAATGCCGAAAATCCTGTGGGATTAGATGTAGACTATATCGATGGACAAACACCGCCTTGTGAGTATTCATTGCTTTGCTAATGGTAATGGCAGACATAGTCGTCTGATGGCCGACATAATTATCGAGAAAATTTATAAAAAACCCGTTTTTACGTGGGGCACTACCAATTTGTATAACAAAAGTGATGCTCGTTTGGCTTACCTCACAGCCATAAGATCCGCTGACAAAGGAGATTACAACTTATTGATTGCTTTTGCCCGTTCTTGAGAACTTCAAAAAACTAGTAATAATGTTAAGTGTCTCTTTTAAGAGACAATGTTTGCTTATTGAATTTCAGTAATTTCCCTTATATCAACGAACTTCCCCCCTATGCGCACCACCTCTAGACGATTTACAGTCCTCTTGCTCGGCGGCCTTCTCATTAACAGTGCCGCCCAAGCCCAGGTGGAGCTTCATGTGCTGGGTATTGCGCAAGACGCGGGTAGACCTCAGTTGGGCTGTACCAAGGCCTGCTGTGTGGAGGAGGGTAAGCCTCGTCCACGTATCCCGGTTGTATCGCTGGGCATTACCCAATCTGACCCGTCAAAATCGGTATTGATCGAGGCCACCCCCGATATCTCGAGCCAGTGGGGTTATTTGACTACCCGAAACAAGGGAGTCGAGCCCTCGACCATTTTTGTTACCCATGCCCATATGGGCCACTATTCCGGGCTGCTCCAGCTGGGCCGAGAGGCTCGTAACGCAAATGGAGTATCTGTTTTTGGGCACCCCAGCTTTATCGACTTTATTGAGAATAACCAGCCCTGGAAGCAACTCGTGACTTTACGTAACATCATACCGGTACCGATGAATAGTGGTCAAGTTGTCGAGATCGGGCAGGTCACGATACAAGCGCTGCAGGTGCCGCATCGAGATGAGATCAGTGCGACTTATGCCTATGTTATCAATGGCCCCTCAAAAACAGCCCTTTTTTTGCCTGACATTGACAAGTGGGAAAAATGGACCTTGTCGATAGATAGTCTTGTCAAAAAGGTCGATTTCGCGTTCCTTGACGCAACGTTTTTTAGCAGCGCTGAGCTACCCGGGCGAAATATGGGCGAAATTCCTCATCCGCTGGTAGAAGAGACCCTAGAGCGGTCCAAAAACTGGTCGAGTGAGACCCGTCAAAAAATTATTCTCACGCACTTTAATCATACGAACCCATTGATACAAGACGAGCCTATCATTTCTCGTACGATTCTTTCGTTGGGCCTTCGTATTTCTCGTGTGGGAGATCGGTTTGTGTTATGATAATTGCGATCATTTTTCGCGGAGACTTTGGATGGTCCTCGCTTCGCTCGGACATCGGTGGGGGCCTCGTTAACTCTTTAGACTGCCCGGCCTTCGGCCGATTCAGTTTTCATTTTTTGTCTCTCGCACAAGCAAGCTTGGCTCGGCCCAAAAATGAAAACTGCCGCTTTGCGGCAGCAGTCAAAAGAGTTGCGGAGACTGAGGGATTCGAACCTTTTACTTCTTGGTTCCACTCAGTTCATATTGGTTCACATTATAAATTGAATTACAATATTATACATTAACACTGAGATGAAAGACCGTGAATGTTGTGTTTATAAATATGCTCCATTATTTGCTCCACTTTAACTCCAAACGGGATAGTTTTGATTATGGCAACATCTGGAACAATAAGATTCGAGCTTAGGTCCGAGAAGGTAGATAGCGAGGGTAAATCCATTATAAGGCTCATTTATCAAGTAAAATCAACGAGAAGATATTTCTCTACTGGTAGAAAGCTGCTGGTTCCTAACTGGAACCCTAAAATTCAGGACCCTGTCTTCATTGATGCTAAAACTGCT
>JBIIDB010000082.1:0-8125 GCA_044238505.1 Chitinophagaceae bacterium
GGCGGCGGGCGCAGACAACGACTCATTGACGGCAGCCGGCTGTTCGGTTACAGGTGATGCAGGTGGTTCGGAGACAGCTGAGGCAGGACTTTGATCGGTCAATGGTTTTTTCTCTTCGAACGGACGCTTCCCGATCAGGGCCTCCACATCACTTTGAAAAAGCACTTCTTTTTCGAGCAATGCGTTGGCCAGGATCTCGACTTCGGCACGTTTGTCGGTCAGCAACTGCTTGGTTTTTGCGTAAGCCTCATCGATGAGATGACGTACCTCAAAATCGATCATCTTGGCCGTATCGTCCGAATAGGGCTTGGTAAAGGCATTCTCTTGTTGCGGATCGTAAAAGCTAACGTTACCCACTTTTTCGTTCATGCCGTACACCGTGACCATGGCATACGCGGTGCGGGTAATTTGTTGCAGATCGTTCTGCGCACCCGTAGAGATCTTGCCGAAAAAAATATCTTCACTGGCTCTTCCGCCCAGTGTCATACAGATCTGGTCATTGAGCTGATCGGTATTGTACAAATATTGTTCTTTGGGGGTGTATTGCGCATAACCCAATGCAGCGGTACCGCGCGGAACAATAGTTACTTTAAGCAACGGATAAGCATGCTCGAGGAACCAACCGCAAATAGCATGGCCCGCTTCGTGGTAGGCTATGATCTTTTTTTCTTCGGGTGATATGATCTTGTTCTTCTTTTCGAGTCCGCCAATCACTCTGTCTACCGCATCTTGAAAATCCTGCATGTCGACCGCCTCTTTATTCTTGCGAGCGGCGATCAGGGCTGCCTCGTTGCACACATTGGCAATATCGGCCCCCGCAAATCCGGGCGTTTGTTCGGCCAGCTTGTGAATATCGAGTGTCTTGGAAACTTTGATCGGCTTCAGGTGTACCTTAAAAATATCTTCTCTTCCTTTGAGATCGGGTTTATCGATGCTGATCTGGCGATCGAAGCGACCGGGCCGGAGCAGCGCGCTATCGAGTACATCGGGCCGGTTGGTAGCGGCCAGCACGATAATGCCCACATCGGTACCGAACCCATCCATCTCGACCAGCATTTGATTGAGCGTACTCTCCCGCTCATCATTGCTCATCATCGCGTTCTTGCCACGAGCCCGTCCAATGGCATCGATCTCGTCTATAAAAATGATACAGGGTGCTTTTTCGCGAGCTTGCTTAAAAAGATCACGCACACGGCTGGCCCCCACCCCCACGAACATTTCCACAAAATCGGATCCGCTCAAACTAAAGAAGGGTACCTGGGCTTCTCCGGCAACCGCTTTGGCCAGTAAGGTCTTTCCGGTTCCGGGAGGACCGATCAACAGCGCCCCTTTGGGGATCTTACCACCGAGGTTGGTATACTTTTTAGGATTCTTTAAAAAGTCAACGATCTCCATCACCTCTACTTTGGCTTCGTCGAGACCGGCCACATCGGCAAACGTAATGTTGACACGGGTGCCCTTGTCGAATAAAGTAGCTTTTGATTTTCCGATACTGAAGATACCGCCACCGCCGGGTCCGCCGCCGGCACCACCACCCATTTTGCGCATCACCAAAATCCACACCGCAGCAAATGCAAGGATGGGCAGAATAAACTGAAGGATGCCGCCAAACCAATCACGCTCTGTTTCTACATCGTAAGCTATTTCACGAATGGGCACTTTATCGCCAGCTTCATTTTTGATCTCTTTGTTGTCGCGATAGAAATCGTCCATCGATTTCTTAAATACATCGGCCCCCGTGATCTTGAAGGCCATGTGCGGGCCCTTTTCATCGACCGTGCCACCGCCTGCTGCATCTTTGAGCACCTTCTCGTGTGCCTTGCGACCCGCAGCGGTCAGGTAGACCTTTACTAATTTGCGGTTATCGACGATCGTATAGCGATCGACCTCTCCGCGAGTGATCATAGTCTTGAAATCAAGCTCATTGATCTTAGCCATGTTGGGCGTAAGCGGACCGAACAACGACGATCCGATCAGCAAGGCCAGGATAATGGCATATAACCAATAGATATTGAATTGCGGTCCTTTGCGGGGTGTATTACCCGAAGAAGGTCCTCCCGGGGTGCGTTTTTCGTTAGATGAAGACATGTTATTATTCCTGTTCATTGATAGTAGTATAATGCAACCGAAGCCAAATTGTTGCGTGCTGTTCACGTTATCAGTCCTCCCCATGCTCCGTGAGCACGGCATCGCTCCACATTTCTTCGAGCCGGTAGAAGCGACGGCTGTCGGGATGCATGATGTGAACGACCACATTCACATAATCGATGAGCACCCACTGTAATTGTTGCTGGCCCTCTTGGTGAAACGGACGTTCGGCACAACCCTGGTTGACCTTATCGATAACATGATCGGTAATGGCCCTGATCTGGGGAGCATTGCCCGCTTCACAAACAATAAAGAAATCGGCGACGGCTTCGTTGATCTTGCGCAGATCGAGCGACACGATCTTTTGTCCTTTTTTCTCCCCGATGGCAGCGATAATGGTCTTGATGATCTTGGAGCTTTTAGTGAGACGCTTTATCGTCTTTTTGCCAGCGGTCGAAGGCCTGTTCTTGCCGCCGGCCAATAATGCCAGTTGTTCCAACTATTCGATTGCTTTAGTTTCGTGTATCCGTTTACGTTGTAAAAATAGCGATTAATTGCCACACCCCTCTGTTAACATAGGCGAGCCTTTTATCAGTTTTTCGCAGGTAGGAAGCACCAACGACGAAGCCCGTAAGGCCATTCAGCAAGGCGTGGCCACGCATGGGATGGCTTTCTATAGCAGCAACCAGGTGGCCGGAAGGGGGCAACGGGGAAAAACCTGGTCGTCAACCCCCGGGGCTTCGGTGGCGCTATCGGTACTGATACGACCCGATTTTTTAACTGTTTTACAACAATTTGAGCTGAATACAGCCCTGGCCTTGGGGGTATGGGATACACTTGCGGTCCATGCCGAACCATCGAAACTTCGCATAAAATGGCCCAACGACCTGTATTGGGAAAATAAAAAACTGGGAGGCATGCTGATCGAATCGGTACTGACCAGTTCGGGCCAGTGGGTATGGGCCATTGCAGGTATCGGGCTCAACATCAACCAACGCAGCTTCGATCCCTCTCTTCCCAATCCGGTTTCGCTTTTTCAGATAACCGGCGTGGAGCAAGATCCTCAAAAACTGGCGCGAAACCTATGCTCTTTTGTACAGGCCCGACTTGAGCAACTACAAGCGCAAAAGGCGGCTGTACTGCATGCGGAGTTTGAACAACGCCTCTACAAAAAAGAGGAGAGAGCCCGATTTAAGATCGGCAACAGGTCCTTTAGTGCCGTGGTAAAAGGAGTAGCACGCAATGGAGAACTACTACTCGAAGGAGAGCCCGCCTCTTTTGCAACTGGTTCGATCGAATGGTTATTGCCCGATCAATAAGCAGGATCGAGGATCTCGCTGGCGTGCTCACTGCTGCGAGGCTTTGTAATGATCCGTTCGATAACGCCTTTTTCGTCGATAAGGAATGTTGTTCGCAGTACTCCCATATATTTTCTACCGTACATCGATTTTTCTGCCCAGACCCCATAGGCCTTCAGGATCTTTTGATCGGTATCGGCCAATAACGTAAAGGGTAACTCGTGCTTTTCTCGAAACTTCCGGTGCAGCGCAGCGTCATCGGGGCTAACCCCGACGACCACATATCCCTTTTTGAGCAGGGCCTTGTGATGATCGCGAAGATTACAAGCCTGCACCGTACAAGTAGCCGTAAGATCTTTGGGGTAGCAATACAAGATCAGCTTCTTTCCCTTGAAAGAAGATAGCGTGACCTTTTTTCCGTCTTGGTCGATCGCACTGAAAGCGGGGGCCTTATCGCCCGGCTGCAAAGGGGTCATAGAATAGGATGATGAAATAGTGAAGAATGATGTCGTTACTTTTTTAAATTGACTGGTTACCGCTTGCGTTTGGCGCTGTATCGTTTCTTTTTGACAGGCGGCCGGTAAGGGGCGCGTTTGATATACCAACTACGCGTTGTTTCATTGCCGACCCCATCCTGCACCGTAACGGTCAGCTGATGCGTGCCGTACGGACATCGTTCATCGAAACGATAGACCCAGCTACGACCTTTATCATTAGTAAAACGCAGCCATTGACCATTTAGTTCGGCGCGAAACGAACGGATAAGCCCAAAATTATCGGCTGGCGTAAAAACGATCGCGGAGCGGGCACTCAGATCGATGGTATCGCCGCTGCCCGGCAATCGAATATCGGGTGCCAATGTATCGATATAGGCCTGAAAGTAACCAAAGTCGTCAAAGGAGGCCACGATCCATCCCTGCTGATAGAGCGCCGGCTTTGTTTTTTTGACCGACCCCCAACTCCGTTGCATCACTACTTTGTTTTGTAGTCTTTCGCTGAGGGGTGGTGTCGCTTTTAACCGGATCTGCACATCGCTGTGCAATGGCCACGCCGTGCTGTTGAACCGATGTCTTCGGGTAATGGCGGGTGGTAACAATGGACCGGCATCGACCTGATACTCGAGGGGCACACTGTCATAGACCGCACCGGCCGAGGCGATCAGCTCTACATCAGCCCGTTTAAAAGAAAATGCCTGATGAGGGAGTAGATATGCCGGCTGCTGTTCGACCTTGCCGGCAATGGCTGCAGCAGAACTGGTTACAGCAGGAACAACCGGCAACGTGTTACGCTGCAATTGAAAAGAGATCAGCGAGCGATTGCCATAGGTATCTTCGACCCTGATCATCACCTGATGTTGCATCGTGTCTGCCAAGTTAATCACGCCGTTATCCGAAAATTTTTTATAGATCCCGCTGGCCTCACCGGGTAAGGGAGACAGATGCTGGTAGAGCGCTCCTCCCCGTTGTTTGTGTGCGTAATCAATATGGGCATTGATATAACCGGTCTGATCATAATCGATACTGTCGATGGTAAAACCCGCTATCGGTCTGTCGTCAAGCGATACCGAAGCGGCATAAATACCATTGGGGTTGGGAGATCCACTGACCTGATCGAACGCCTGAATGGCAAAGCTTAGCTGCTGCAAAGAAGTCTTGAGCAGGGGTCCGCTGGCCAGCGCATAGCCCGTAGCTGTTTTCTTTAAGGGGATTGTTTGCGGACGCTGATCGCTCATCCGACGACTGCGATCGTACACCACCAGCGATTTGATAACAGGAGGTACCCGATCGGGCAGCGGAAATCCGAACAACAGCGGATTAAGACGTTTGGACGATTTGGTATCGATGATCTCAAAATGCAAGTGCGGACCCGCTGATCCACCGGTATTCCCGCTGTAAGCAAGCAACTGCCCTTGCCGAACCGGAAACTGATCGGGGGTCAGGCGCAACTCCACGGCCCAAGATTCCTGTGCATATTGTTGACGGATAACATATTGTTCAATGGCGGGGGCAAAATCGTTCAGGTGGGCATAGAGCGTCGAAAGTCCGTTAGGGTGATCGATGACTATAAAACGGCCAAAACTAAGAGGCCTGACTCCAATAAAGGAGATGTGACCGGCCGCTGCTGCCCTCACCGGGAGGTTTTCGCGGGCTTCGGTTCGAATATCAAGCCCCATATGCCAGTGATTGTTGCGTAACTCTCCAAAATTGGCGGTGAGTTCCATGGGAATAGACATCGGATTAATGAAGTACCCCTGAGGATAACGGGGCAACTGGGCCCAGGTTATCCCGAAAAACAATTGGCAAGCGATTCCTGCTAGTAAATGGCGCATGCACAAAAATAGCAGGGTTCGGCAAAGAAAATACCCCCTGTCTGTGGAGGAAAAACAACGGCTTTCCCTTAGCTTTGCACAATTTGTTTTTTTTTACCGCCCCTTGCGAAAAAATAAAAAATGCCTAAAGACACTTCCCTTCACACGGTGCTGATCATCGGATCGGGCCCCATTATTATCGGTCAAGCCTGCGAGTTCGATTACTCGGGCACTCAGGCTGCCCGCAGTTTGCGCGAAGAAGGCATTAAGGTAATCTTGATCAACAGCAATCCTGCCACCATCATGACCGATCCGATGATGGCCGATAAGGTGTATCTCTTGCCCCTGACGGTAGAGAGCATCGAAAAGATCTTACAAGAAAATCAGATCGATGCAGTATTACCCACCATGGGAGGCCAAACCGCACTCAACCTGGCCAAAGAAGCCGAAGAACTGGGACTGTGGAAACAATACAACGTACGATTGATCGGGGTCGATATCAAAGCCATCGATAAGGCCGAGGATCGCGAAAAATTCAGACAATGGATGATCGAATTGGGCGTAACGGTGGCCACCGCCAAGACGGCTAACTCTTTTTTGGAAGGAAAGGAGTTTGCCCAAGAGATCGGGTTTCCGTTGGTGATCAGACCTTCGTTTACCCTGGGAGGAACGGGGGGCGGATTCGTACACGATAAAGAAGACCTCGATGAGGCCCTCAACAGAGGATTACAGGCCTCTCCCATTCACGAAGTGCTGGTCGAAAAAGCAGTGCTGGGATGGAAAGAATTTGAATTGGAGCTGCTGCGCGATGCAGCCAACAATGTATGTATTATTTGTACGGTAGAGAATTTCGATCCCATGGGTGTGCATACCGGCGACTCTATTACGGTAGCACCGGCCATGACACTCAGCGATACAGCCATGCAACTGATGCGCAACACTGCCATACGTATGATGCGTGACTTGGGCAACTTTGCCGGCGGTTGCAACGTACAGTTTGCGCTCAACCCGGAGACCGAGGAGATCATTGCTATCGAGATCAACCCGCGCGTAAGTCGCTCTTCGGCGCTGGCCAGCAAGGCAACGGGCTATCCCATTGCCAAGATCGCGGCGAAACTGGCCATCGGATACAACTTAGACGAATTACAAAATCAAATCACTAAAACCACTTCGGCTTATTTTGAGCCAGCCCTCGACTATGTGATCGTCAAGATCCCCCGCTGGAACTTCGACAAGTTTAAAGGAGCCAACGACACATTGGGACTACAAATGAAAAGCGTGGGGGAGGTGATGGGCATTGGCCGAAGCTTTACCGAAGCCATTCAAAAAGCCTGTCAGAGTTTAGAGAACAATGCCGTAGGGCTGGGTTACTATGGAAAAAGCCTCATGCGCGCCGAAGAACTGTTGGAGTATATCAAGACGCCGAAATGGGATCGCCTGTTTCGCATAAAAGATGCCTTGCAAGCCGGTATTTCGGTAAGCTCGATCTCAAAAGCCACCAATGGGATCGACCGCTGGTTTCTCTTTGAGATCCAAAAGATCGTGGCCATCGAAAAAGAGTTGGAAAATTATAGTTCCGACGATCTGCCCGAGGCACTACTCGAAAAAGCCAAGACACACGGCTTCAGTGATGAGCAGATCGCGCGCATTATTCGCAATGGTAACGAAGATGCGATCTACGAAAAAAGAAAGAAGATCGGACTAACGCGTGTATACAAAATGGTGGATACCTGTGCGGCCGAGTTCGAAGCCAAGACTCCCTATTTCTATTCCACATTTGAGAGAGGACATCACAACGAAAGCGTGGTGAGTGATAAGAAAAAAATAATCGTGCTCGGATCGGGACCCAACCGTATTGGACAAGGTATCGAGTTCGATTACTGTTGTGTGCATGGGCTACTCGCCATCAAAGAAGCCGGCTTCGAGGCCATCATGGTCAACTGCAATCCAGAGACCGTCTCTACCGATTTCGATATGGCCGATAAACTTTATTTCGAGCCCGTATACTGGGAGCACCTATGGGAGATCATCGAGCACGAAAAACCAGAAGGCGTCATTGTGCAATTAGGCGGACAAACCGCACTTAAACTAGCCGAACGACTTCACAAGAAAGGCATTCGTATTATCGGCACTTCGTTCGACAGCCTCGATATTGCCGAAGACCGCGGACGCTTTAGCGATATGCTCAAATCATTATCCATCCCTTATCCGGAATATGGAACCGCCTGGTCGGTGGATGATGCCGTGGAAGTAGCCAATAAGGTTGGGTATCCCGTGTTGGTGAGACCCTCCTACGTATTGGGAGGACAACGCATGCGGATCGTGATTAATGACGAAGAAGTGGAACGTGCGGTAGTGAGCTTGCTCAAGCATATTCCCGGCAATAAAATTCTGATCGACCATTTTCTGGACCGCTGCCAAGAAGCGGAGA
>JBIIDB010000083.1:0-8077 GCA_044238505.1 Chitinophagaceae bacterium
GATACGAATTGATCGGTAACCCGGCACTAAGATTTACCTGTGCAAATCCTTGAGCAAATTCATCATGAATATCATGAACCGTGTTACCATTACTATTGGCAATAGTCCAACGGCTACGATAAAATAGCCGAAGATTTATAAAACGATCGGTACTCGGCTCGTAGCTAAGCTTGAATTGGGCTTGATGCTTGCTTCGGTTAGGAAGACCCGCATACTCAGCGCTATTCATTACACGAGTAGCCCCGGTAAGATCACGTATATACTCCTTCTGCTGAATGATACGAGTGCGTTCATCCTTGTCAGCTGTCTGTAAGTACTGATAACCCAAATTCACCGACCAATGTTTATGCGGCTGCCACTGTAGACCAAATTCCCCCCCTTGCGTGAATGCCCGGTTAACATTGAGATAGCTAAATAATTGCGATCCGTCTATTCGTGTGGCAACATGTCGAACATCGATCAGTGAATTAATATCATTTCTAAAAAAAGACAGCTGGGCTTTTATAGAAGACGTAAACCCATAACTGACCTCAACATTATACCCCGTAGAGAATTCGGGACGCAACTGCGTAAGCTTCGAAAAGTCGGGCTTTAATTCAGCGATTTGACCCAGTCTGTTTAAATTGGTAATTACGTCAATAGCTTGATTAGCGCCAAAGACAGAATATCCGCCTGCAGCGGAGTTGGTAAAATTTAAAAAAAGTTGTCTGAAATCAGGCGCTTTAAATCCTTGTCCAATAGATCCTTTAAATGAAAAACGACTATTGGGGTGATAGCGGATAGCCCACTTAGGGGTCAGTGCGGCCGAAAAAAGCGTATGATGATCGAATCGAGCACCGATTACACTCATCCACTTTTCGCCCAAGTTTGCTTCCCACTGCGCAAAAGCATAGCGAACTGAATTTTCTTTTTTTGTAGAAAAGTCGTCATACCGTGTAGAGTTCGCTTGTTCAAGCTGAATACCAACCCCGGCAACAACGGAGGTAGTCCCCTTTTTAAGGGTAACCTGATTTTCTATTCGATAAAGTCGTTGTTCGAATCTGTCTCTATAGGTACTGTCGGTAGGTGTAGAAAACTGTAGTTGCTGGTCTCCGGTGTAATGGGTGATATAAGCCTTTGTTGATACAATCAAACTCGCTGACGGACGATACGTAATGGTAGGCTGAAAAAGTAATTCGTTATTAAGCTCTCTTCCGGATGAGGCGGTGGTGACCCCATTATTCTGAACGGCAAATTGCTGCCGAAACCGATCCTGACTCGCCCGGGTTACTACGCGCAAATCAACTTTTTTACCAATAGGCCCTTGAAGTATAGATTGGCTGGTAAAACGAGAAATGGGGCGGGGAATACGATCCTGAGAGAACGGGCGGTAGCTAATGCCATCAGCATATAAATAGTTGGTGCTCTGCCTTACAACCCACTTTTTCAGTCTGAAAGAAAAATGGATATCTCCCTCTGCTTGCTCCAAATTTTGTGCAGAAAAGGGGACTCCCCAACCCCGCTTAGTATCCGCAACCCCATATCGGAACGAAGCTTCGACTTGTGGTTTCAATCCGTTCTCTGTAATTAAATTAATAACCCCCGCCATTGCTTCCGAGCCATATAAGCTCGATGAGGGGCCCTTGATAATCTCGATTCTCTTAATACCGGAAAGGGAAATACGGCTCAGATCTAATACACCGGATGTTCGGCCAATCAACGGCTGCCCATCCAGTAGAATCAACGTATGCTCCGGACTAAGCCCCTGCATTTGAAGTCCGGCCCCAAAGCCGGCAACGAATTGAAGACCTGACTGCTCTTGTAAAATATCGCGCAACCGCATGGAGCCTGCTTGCTGAATTTGTTTACGTTGAATAAGCTGAACGGGAATAGCCACGTTCCCTAAACGTCTTTCTTGTCTGGTAGCGGTAACAACGACTTCATCAAGTAAAGAGATCGTATCTCTTTGGGCCAGCAAAGAGAGAAAGGGATAAAGCAAGAAAATAAGTAAACAAAATCGCATGAGGGCGCAAGGTGTAGCAAACGACAAATAAATAGATCACGAGTTTGTAAAACAAATCGCAGCTTTTTAGAATTTACAATTTGATGACAAGGCAATCATTGTAACAAAAAATTACAGTACGCGCGCATAAAAAAAGATTAGTGAACTAATTTTGCGGCGATGAAAATTAAAAATGCGGTTCTGGCGGGGTTCATGTTAATTCAAAGTTCACTACTGGCACAAAAACCCGATCAAGTCGACAGCTCACATATTAAATATTTAGCAGAGATAACCTTGGTTGGTAGAACAAACCGATCCGATCTGCAACAAATTCCTGAAATAGTCGGTACGGCCATTTATGCCGGGAAAAAATCAAGTCTGCTGGTATTAAAGAATGTGGAGGGGAATGTCACTACCAATGTTATGAGACAAGTGATGGCGAAAATTCCGGGTATACACATCTGGGAAAATGATGGCAGCGGAATTCAAATCGGTGTGGCTACAAGAGGATTAAGCCCCAATCGGAGTTGGGAATTCAACGTTCGCCAAAACGGATATGATATTGCAGCAGATCCGTACGGATACCCTGAGGCTTACTACAATCCACAATTACAGGCCGTTCAACGCATAGAAGTAATTCGCGGACACGGGGCGCTTCAATACGGCTCGCAATTTGGAGGAATGATCAATTATATTTTGCGCGATGGCAGCGAGTTTAAAAAACCTTTTCAGGTAGAAACACAACAAACCGTGGGCAGTTTTGGACTCTCCAATATCTATGCAGGCGCCGGTGGACAGACCGGAAAATGGAGTTATTATGGGTTTTTTGACCGTCGGCAAGCGGATGGCTACCGCATGAACAGTAATTATTTTACAAACGCCGGCTTTTTATCTGTTACCTATCGACCCACAAAAAAACTATCTACAACGGTCGAATTGATGCGTTCGCATATTCGAAGTCGACAACCGGGTGGCTTGCACGATACCGCGCTTCAGATAAATAACCGCCAAAGTCTCAGACACCGAAACTTTATGGATATCGAGTGGTCTACAATAGCCTGGCGCTCTCGATGGGAGTTTACTCCAACATCGCGAATGGAACTAAAGCTGTTTGGCTTGATCGGCGATCGAAACAGTGTAGGTTTCTTACCGGTAGCGGGCATACAAGTGGCGGATACCATCAATGCCGCTACGGGGATGCATAATCCCCGTAATGTAAACATTGACCGCTATCGCAATTGGGGTGGTGAGTGGAGATGGATTACGGATTATAGAATTAAAAAAAGTAAGAATACCCTGTCGGTTGGGCTCCGTCGCTTTAGCGGCTATACTAACCGACTGGTGACGGATGGCAAGGGGGATACAGGTGTTGACTATACACTTCGAATAGAAAATAATACGTGGGTACGTGATATTGATTTTACCAGCATCAATTATGCGCTTTTCGCAGAAAATGTTTTCCGAGTCGGCAACCGATTATTGATCATCCCCGGATTTCGCTATGAATGGTTGGGGGGCACTGCTTCGGGACAGCATACGATCGTCAATGGTAATCCGGTGGGGCTGATCCGTCAGGAAAAAGAAAGAGGGTTTTTTCTTGGCGGTATCGGAATTGAGTACCATGTCTTACAATCGCTCGAGGTATATGCAAATATCACAGAAGCGTATCGGCCTGTTTTATTTGCAGATCTGAGCACGCCACCCGGATCTGACCTGATAGATCCAGCCATCAAGGATGCGCGAGGCTATAATGCGGATATAGGCATCAGGGGTAAACTAAGAAATCAACTCTATATCGACGCCAGTATATATTATTTACAGTACGGAAATCGAATTGGCTCGCTGCTGCAAGAAGATATAACCGGCAATCGCTATAATCTCCGCACTAATATTGGTGAAAGTATCGCAAAAGGAATAGAGCTTTTTGCCGAATACCAGGGGCGTATTACTGAAGCACAGAACACACCCTGGCGATGGAGTCAATATATTTCTTACAGTTATACCGATGCCCGTTATGGAAATTTTTATTTGACGCGCATACGTAATAATCAAGTTATAAAAGAAAACCTCAAAAACAACCAAGTGGAGAATGCGCCAAGACATACGCTTCGTACGGGAACCTCGCTACTCTATAAGCAAATAAAACTAACCGGGCAGCTTAGTTATACCAGTGGTTCTTTTAGTGATGCCAATAACACAGTGCTACCAACCGTAAACGCACAAAATGGGTGGATACCGGCTTATTCAATAATCGACGTAACACTCTCGCTGCCCATCGACAAACAATGGTCGCTATCCATGGGCATTAATAATCTGCTCAATGAGGTCTACTTCACCAGACGGGCCGCTGGGTATCCCGGCCCCGGTGCTATGCCAGCCGATGGGCGTTCTTGGTTTATAACATTAAAAAATCAGCTATAGAAAGGGCAGGCGAAAAAAGAACAACCACAGACAAAGACTACTCAAGCAATAAGCTTTTTTACTGGGGCATGGGGTCTGGGCGGGTGCTTCCCTCTATTTTATAGGCAGAGATCGATTTTTTTAATCCACACCAGCGTTCATAATAAAGTGGGGCCGCCGGAAAGAGATCACGCATTTCGGTCGGCGTTAATAATCGCACCTCATTGACTAACTGCTGCGCTTGAACAAGATCCCTATGCTGTGGCATGTGACCCCACGACCTCATACGAGTCAAGGCGACACGCCAGCTTTTTGGAAAAAATTGAAAAAAAGGAAGGAGCCAGTGTGGTTCTATAGGAAAATAATAATTGGGGGTTTGTATAAAAAAAGAGCGGCCCACCCGCTGCACCTCACTGGCCATCTTTTTTTGATCGTCCCATGTAAATAAATGCTCAATAACAGAATTAGAAAAAATAAGATCGATCGACTGATCGGACCACGCGCGCAGATCGGTAGCCGTGCCTGCTATAGAGGTGAACACCTTGGGGTTGGTAACAGGCATTTGCGCTAGATTCAACAGAATAATATGAATGCCTTCTTCGTGTAAACCTACCTGATTCCAGTACATCTCTGTGCCGCCTATATCAAGAATGGTCAATGGCCGGGGGAGATTTTTGATCAGACCCGAAAAGAACAGGAAGCGCTTGCGCCGCATTCGGTTGGTAACAGGTCTGATTAATGTCTTAATAAAATGGGCCATCTATGGCTAAGTTAGGCTCTGCAAAATTAATAATTATAAAAAGAGTAAATTGCTATAAAGGGCTTTATGGAACAAGATATTCGGTACCCGATCGGACGGGTAGAATTTGTAGAATACAGCGACTCCGTAAGACTTCGCTGCCTCAGCGATATTGAACAGCTGCCTGCCTTACTGGAAGCTGCCGTGCAACACTTAGATGAAGTGCAATTGCACACCCCCTATCGCGAAGGGGGTTGGACACCCAATCAAATTGTACATCACCTGGCAGACTCGCATATGAACGCTTTTATTCGGTTTAAACTAGCCCTTACCGAAGAGGGGCCCACCATCAAGCCGTATAACGAAAAATTATGGGCCAACACGATCGATGTAGCCAATATGCCGATCAATGTATCGATCACCCTTCTCCATGCTTTACACCGCCGCTGGCATACATTACTGGTATCGTTAACGCACGAAGACTATTTGCGCACATTAGTGCATCCCGAACAGCAAAGAACGCTTACCCTTTGGAATATGCTACTCATTTACGCATGGCATGGCAAACATCACGCCACACAAATAATAAAAAACTATGCAACTATTTAAATTTCTCCTGCTGGTAGGTCTGGTGACTCTGTCAGGTACGAATGCGATAGGCCAACTACTAAAGAGCAGTAACAGGTCTACCATTGGTTATATAGAAAACAGCAGGGTCAAGAATAGCAAGGGCTCTACGATTGGCTATATAGAAGATGGTCGGGTCAAGAATAGTAGTGGTTCAACTATCGGCTATTACGACATGGAGCGAATTAAAAACAGCAACGGCAGTATCATCGGCTACTTTGAAGATGGCAGAGTTAAAAATAGTAACGGTAGCACTATCGGGTACATAGAGGATGGGCGTGTTAAATCTGTTTCTGGTTCCACCATCGGATACTTTGAGGGGGTGCGGCGCATAGAAGCGGCGCTTTATTTTTTCTTTTTCTTTTACTAGCTATTGCCAAATAGACCCTCTGATTATTTCTTGAAAACGGGTCGTAGACAAAAAAATGTATAGCCTGAACAAGTGGTATACCCCCAGTGCAACGGCTAATCCTATTCCTAAATATCGGTTGTACAACAACGAACGCAGGTAAACTCGTTTTGTGATCAACTCTACCACAAAAAGCCCGATCAAAAAAATACAGGAAAGAAGTAACGGAAGACCGAATACGTGATAGTGAAGACTTTTACCGAGATCTGCCTGATATAAAAAGATCAGCGACTTTGTAATACCACAACCCGGACAAGGCAAACCGGTCAGCATCTTAAAGACACAGAGCGATTGCGCCTGTTCGATATCACCATGATCGAAAACGTGAATAAGGTACGGCACCAACAGGGTAAGTACCGCTGCAGCAATACCGAGCAGTTTTTTCTGTTGCTCCTTAGTTATAGAGTTTATTGATATCACCTTGAACGATCATTGCGGCCACCATGGGAAAAATAAATCCCAGTATCATTAATAATATGGTCTCATCTTTTTTAGCGGCTCCCACCTGCTCATAAAGTGCAGGAAGCGCTTCTTTGCCAGCCAAATAATAAAAGTAAAGATTGACCGGCATGCAGCAACCCGCAAAAATGGCAACGGGCTGAGAGATAACCTCTTTGTCGGCTACCGCATTAAGCACCTGGGCTGCTTTTATGTTCCAATAAATTAAATACAGACCACAGGTAAGAAAACCGAGCAACAGAACAATGATCGGCTCATTTTTAAAATAAGGTACGGAAGAAGACATAGTTGTTGATTTTGACGCGTTAATTACTAGGCTAAATCTACAACAAAATTTGAAGGCGGGCGCCAACTACCCGTATGATTTTTGCTACCTTCATAGCAACATTCAGCTATGGAAAAATACTGTTACCAAAGCAGCCGGCGTGATTTTCTTCGAAAATCAGGTACGCTTGCCGCTTTTTACCTGGCCCCGACCATCCTGGTAAAAGCCGTTCCGCTAGAAAATGTAATTCCGATACCGGCTCCTAAAGAAAAGATCAAACTGATCGTCAACGGAGTCGAACGCAGTGCCGAAATAGACAGCCGTACAACACTACTCGATTTTTTACGCGAACAACTGGGACTTACGGGTACTAAAAAGGGCTGTGCTATGGGACAATGCGGCGCTTGTATCGTGCACATAGACGGAAAGCGGATGAACAGTTGTCTGTCGCTGGCTACCTTCAATAATGGAAAAACAGTCACAACCATAGAGGGGTTAGCCAAAGGAGATGAGCTACATCCTTTGCAAGAGGCATTTGTGGTCAATGACGCTATGCAGTGTGGCTACTGTACCCCCGGTCAGATCATGTCGGGCATTGCGTGCATTCGCGAAAAGAGAGCCGGTAGTCGCGAAGATATTCAGCGTTATATGTCGGGTAATATTTGCCGCTGCGGCGCCTATCAAAATATTGTAGATGCGATTGCATCGGTGCAAGCTTCCGGAAAACCCGTCTAACCTCATCGTCCTAACAGATTATCATGGAAAAAATTATAGGAATCGAAAATGACAGCCCCCGCGCCGATGCTGTAGAAAAAGTAACCGGTCGTGCCAAGTATGCAGCCGAGCATCGCATCGATAACGTTGCCTATGGCGTTTTTGTCTGCAGTACGATCGCAAAAGGAACGATCCTCTCCATCGAAGAGGGTCTGGCGCGAGCCAGCGAAGGGGTACTGGATATTATTTCGTATAAAAATTGTCCGACTACACCAGGCTATGAGCCCTTGCTGGCCGACGGAAGTAAAAATTCCAGACAATGGTGGGGGCTGAAAGTGTTATATGATAATGTGGTCCGCTTTTATGGGCAACCTGTTGCCCTTGTGGTAGCCGACAGTCTCGAAAATGCCAATGCTGCGGCTCAGTTATTAAACATTCAATACCAACGTGAGGCTTTTGAAACCGATTTTCATACAGCCAGAA